>NZ_JBITCS010000002.1:32838-320015 GCF_044453445.1 Streptomyces sp. NPDC051684
TGGACCCAACGGTGTACCGGGGCTGCCGTTTCGAGTTTTGGGGGACAAACCTCAATAGGCCCCCCCCCGGGCGGGGGGGCGGGCCCGGCGGGGGGGGGGGGGCCCCGCCCCCCCCCCCCACCGGTGTCTCACGCCCCGGCGGCCGCCCTGTTCACCCCCGACAGGACCGCCCGTACGGAGGCGGCCAGCACGGACGTGTCCCGGCCCGCGCCCCACACCGGCGCCCCGTCGACCCGCAGCCGCACGAACGCCACGGTCTCGGCCTCCCGCCCCGCCGTCAGCGCGTGCTGGCCGAAGTCCAGCACGTCCACCTCCCGGCCGGCCGCCGCCAGCGCGTCCGTGAAGGCCGCCAGCGGACCGTTGCCCTTGCCCTCCAACTCCCGCATCGCGCCGCCCACTTCGAGCGTGCACGTGAAGTGGTGCACGGCGCCGTCCTGGCGCGCCGACCAGCCGTCGGCGAGCGCCACCGGGCCGGTGACATCCAGATACGCCGCCCGGAACAGCTCGTACAGCTCGTCCGGCGCCGCCTCCCGGCCGCTCTCGTCCGTGGCCTCCTGCACGATCCGCGCGTACTCGGGCCGCAGCTCCCGCGGCAGGTCGACGCCGTGGTGCTCCTTCAGCAGATACGCCATCCCGCCCTTCCCGGACTGCGAGTTGACCCGGATCACCGCCTCGTAGGTGCGCCCCACGTCGGCCGGGTCGATCGGCAGGTACGGCACGTCCCACGGCTCGTCCGGGTGCGCGGCGCGGTGCGCGAACCCCTTGGAGATGGCGTCCTGGTGGGTGCCGGAGAAAGCGGTGTAAACCAATTCGCCGCCGTACGGGTGCCGGGGATGCACCGGCAGCCGGTTGCAGAACTCGACGGTCTCGCGCACCGCGTCGATGTCCGAGAAGTCGATCATCGGGTCGACGCCCTGCGCGTACAGGTTCATCGCCAGGGTCACCAGATCGACATTGCCCGTCCGCTCGCCGTTGCCGAACAGGCAGCCCTCCACCCGCTGCGCGCCCGCGAGGACGGCCAGTTCGGCGCAGGCGACGCCGGTGCCGCGGTCGTTGTGCGGATGCACGGAGAGGATGACGGAGTCGCGGCGGTCCAGGTGCCGGTGCATGTACTCGATCTGGTCGGCGTACACGTTCGGCGTCGCGATCTCGACGGTCGTCGGCAGGTTGTGGGTGACCGGGCGCTCGGGGCACGCGTCCCACAGGTCGGTCAGCCCGTTGCAGATCTCCAGCGCGAAGTCCGGCTCGGTGAGGTTGAAGGTCTCCGGGGCGAACTGGAAGCGGATGTGCGCGTCGGGGCGGGCGTCGGCGAGGCGGGCCATGTGCGCGGCGGCCGCGGTCACGGTCCGCCGGATCTCCTCGCGCGTCATGCCGAGGACGACGTCGCGCCAGGTGGGAGAGGTCGGGATGTACAGATGCACCACGGCGCGCGGCAGCCCCTCGATGGACTCGAAGGTCCGCTCGATCAACTCCGGCTTGGCCGGGGTGAAGACGACAGGGGTGACATCGCCCGGCACGGCGCCCGCCGCGACCTGCCCCGCCAGATGACGCACGAAGTCGAAGTCCGTCCGGCTGGCCGAGGGATAGCCGACCTCGATCTCCTTGAACCCCATCCCCACCAGCAGATCGAAGAAACGGCGCTTGCGGGCGGTGTCCATCGGCTCGGCGAGCGCCTGATTCCCGTCGCGCAGATCGACCGGCACCCACAGCGGCGCCTCGGTGAGCTCCTTCGACGGCCAACTCCGGTCGGTGAGCGTGACGTTGGCGACCCGCTCCTGGTGCGGCCGGTAACGGTGGTACGGCATCGGTCCCGGGGTCTGCGGATTCCAGCGGTACATGGTGGCTGAGCCTTCCTCGGTGCGGTCGTGACGGTGGCCGACCGGCAGCACGGCACCCCGCGGCGGGGTGCCGGTCGCGTCAGGCCCCGCCGCGGCAGCCGAGAAGAAGGAGTCCGCGGAACATGCCCGGTACACTAGCCACACCTCAGGTCCTCAGACAAGTACCCCTCAGACAAGTTGGTGATCCCGTGTCGTCGCCGGCCGGCCCGCTCCGCCCCAGCCCTCTCGTCGAACAGGCCGCCGAGCGCCTCCGCGCGCAGATCGCCGACGAGATGTGGCCCGTCGGCACCCGCCTGCCCGGCGAGACCACCCTCGCCAAGGAACTCGGTGTCGGCCGCTCCACCGTCCGCGAGGCCCTGCGCGCGCTCACGGGCCAGGGGATGCTTCAGCCGAAGCAGGGCGCGGGCGTGTTCGTCACGGCCCTGCGCCCGGTCGAGGACTGGCCCACCCGCCTGCGCCGCGCGGCGGTCGCCGACGTCTACGAAGTCCGCACGTTCCTGGAGGTCCAGGCCGCGCGCCTCGCCGCCGAACGCCGCACGGACGAGGACGTCGCGGCGATGCGATCGGCGCTCGCCACGCGCAGGACGGCGGCGGGCGGCCCCGGCGACGCGTTCGTCGACGCCGACATCGCCCTCCACGCCACGGTCGTCGCGGCCGCCCACAACCCCGTACTCACCGACCTCTTCGCCGAGTTCGCCCCGGCCCTGCGCCAGGCCCTGATCGACCTCCTCGCGCTGGTGGACGTACGAGGGGCGGAGCAGGACCACGGCGACGCGGCACACGCGGAGCTGGTGGAGGCGGTGGCGGCGGGCGACCCGGAGACGGCGGGGCGGGCGGCGCACGGCGAACTGGCAGAAATGCAGGGCAAGTTGAGGGGCCGCGCGAACGGGTGAAGCCGATCGTCGGGCCGGAATGGCGGGCGTGCCCTCTCGCGGAGGAGACCGGCGCCACCCCCGCCACCAGCGAGGACGCGGTCCGCGACGCGCAGGTCGTCGTCACGATCCCGCTCAAGGCGGTACCGAAGCTGCCGAAGGGATTCCTCGACAAGCCCCGCCCCGCCGGCGACCCGGCCCGCGTCGCCCTCCCCATCGCGGGCGACGACGCGGCGGCCAAGCGGGTCGTCGCGGCGCTCCTCGACGAGATCGGCTTCGACACCGTGGACACCGGCGGCCAGGACGACTCGTGGCGCCAGCAGCCCGGCACCCCCGTCTACGGCATGGCCGCCGACGCCGCCACCGTCCGCAAGGCACTGGACTCGGCGTCCCCCGACCGCACGGCGGAGTGGTGCGCCCGACCGCCGCCCCCTGTCAGACGCCGCCCGCCCACTCGTACAGGGCGTCCTTGCTCTCGAAGTCGGCGACGTTCTTGTCGAGCGGGCTGTCGGTGTACTGGTGGATCGCCCAGTCCGCCTTGATGCGGGGCTTGCCCGCGCTCACGTAGTCGGCGATCCAGAGGCCGTCACCGGCGTAGGACGTCGTGTCGATATTGAGCCAGAAATTCCTGTTTGCGTAGAGCAGGACGCGGTGGTTGGGCCGCAGGCGTTTCACCTCGCGGATGAACTTGTCCTTCTCCGCGTTGCTCGCGTGCGTGCCCTCACCGGTCGTCTCCCAGTCCACCGCGAGCAAGTCGCCCACCTTTTCCGGGGACTTGCTGACGAAGTACTCGGCCTGCGCCGTAATGTTCCCCGGCCACAGGAAGTGGTAGAAGCCGACGACGCAGTGCGCGTCGCGGGCCCGCTTCGTCTGGGCGGCCAGGCGCGGGTTGACGTACGAACGCCCCTCCGTCGCCTTGACGAAGACGAACGACAGGCCGTCCGTGTCGAACGTGGACTGGTGCGAGCTGACGTCGATGCCTCGGATCATGCGGGCCTCCAGGTCGGTGGGGCGACGAGGTCGAACTTTCATCGTCCCTGATCCGGCCGGTGATGAGACCACCTTTGCGCAGATCGGCGGCGTCCCGCCGGATGTCACATCCGCCGAGGGGTGATCCGTCGGTCTGGTGGAACCCCTTCCGGAGGAGCACAGCAATGTTCAGCGTCTACGTCGTCGTCACCGTCCTCGCCGCCTTCGTCTATGGATCGGCGGCCGTCGCCAACCTCGCGGGCCACTCGTATCCGAAGGCGCAGGCCGACAAGCTGGGGGTGCCGTACGCGTGGATTCCGTGGCTCGGGACGGCGCTCGGGGCCGGTGCGCTGGGACTCGTCGCCGGGTTCGTGGTGCCGGCGCTCGGGATCGCGGCCGCGTCGGGCCTGGTGCTGTACTTCGTGGGGGCGCTCGGCGCGCATCTGCGCGTCGGCGACCGGGACTACGGCGGGTGGTCGTTCTGCTGCGCACTCGCCGTGGCGGCACTTGTCCTGAGAGTCACTGTCTAGAGTCCGACGTTTCGGACGCCCCAAGTCTTGGAACGCGCTTTACCGCGGAGAACGCAACTGGCGGAGCCCCTGTGCCTGTCTGACAGGGAGCTGAGCCCTGTTCGGGGCGCTCGGGGCGGACTCGGAGAGTGGGGCAGGTCGTGGGACGGCGCAGGGGCAGTGGCACAGGAGTCGCGCTGATGACGGTCGCGGTGCTGGTGGGCGCGAGCGCCTGCGGCGGTGGCGGCGCGGGCAAGGCCGACACGACGGCGTCGGGGAAGGCGAGTGCGAAGCCCTCGCCGACCAAGCCCAAGGGCCCGCCGATGCTCCTGGAGACGATCACGCCGCAGAGCGGCACCAAGGTCGGCGTCGCCATGCCGGTCTCCGTCGTCTTCACCAACCCGGTGGCGGCGAAGGCGCGTGCCACGGTCGAGAAGCACATGAAGGTGAGCACCTCGAAGCCGGTCGAGGGGGCCTGGCACTGGTTCGGCGACAAGCGCGCCGACTGGCGCCCCAAGACGTACTGGCCCTCCGGTACGAAGGTGAAGGTCGACGCCGACATGAAGGGCGTCAGCAACGGCAACGGCCGCTACGGCGTGCACGGTTACACGCACACCTTCACGGTCGGCGACGACGTGCGCGCCGATGTCTCCGTGCCCGGCCACACCCTGAAGGTGACGCGGAACGGCAAGGCGCTGCGCACGCTGTCGATCAACGCGGGCAGCGCCCAGTACCCGACGTGGAACGGCACGATGGCCGTCATCGACAAGCAGAAGAAGGTCCACATGACCTCCTGCAGCGTCGGCATCAGCTGCGACAAGGGCAGCCCCGACTATTACGACCTGACGCTGCCCTGGGACGTCCACCTCACCCAGTCCGGCACGTACGTCCACTACTCGACCGGTGACCCGAACCCGGGCAGCGGCAGCGCCCGCGGCTCGCACGGCTGCGTCCACCTGTCGATGTCCGACGCCAAGTGGTTCTACGGCCAGGTCAAGCAGGGCGACCCGGTGACCATCACCGGTTCCCCGCGCGCCAAGGCCCCGGCCGACAACGGCTACGCGGCCTTCAACCTGAGCTGGGACGACTGGCTCGCGGGGAGCGCCTCGGGCGCGGGGAAGAGCGCCGCACTGTAACTCCCGAGGGGGCTCCTCAGCACTCGATGATGTTGACGGCGAGGCCGCCCCGCGCCGTCTCCTTGTACTTCACCGACATGTCCGCGCCGGTGTCCCGCATCGTCTTGATGACCTTGTCCAGGGACACCTTGTGCGAGCCGTCGCCGCGCAGCGCCATCTTCGCGGCGGTGACGGCCTTGACCGCCGCCATGCCGTTGCGCTCGATGCACGGGATCTGGACGAGGCCGCCGACCGGGTCGCAGGTGAGGCCGAGGTTGTGCTCCATGCCGATCTCGGCCGCGTTCTCGACCTGCTCGGGGGAGCCGCCGAGGGCCTCGGCGAGCGCGCCCGCCGCCATCGAGCAGGCGGAGCCGACCTCGCCCTGGCAGCCGACCTCGGCGCCGGAGATGGAGGCGTTCTCCTTGAAGAGCATGCCGATGGCGCCCGCCGTGAGCAGGAGGCGGATCACGCCGTCCTCGTCGGCGCCGGGCACGAAGTTCACGTAGTAGTGCAGGACCGCGGGGATGATGCCGGCCGCGCCGTTCGTCGGGGCGGTCACCACCCGGCCGCCGGCCGCGTTCTCCTCGTTGACCGCCATCGCGTAGAGGGTGATCCACTCCATGGCGTGGGCCACGGGGTCGCCCTCGGCGCGCAGCTTGCGGGCCGAACTCGCCGCGCGGCGGCGGACCTTGAGGCCGCCGGGCAGGATGCCCTCGTGGGACATGCCGCGGGAGACGCAGGCCTGCATGACCCGCCAGATGTCGAGGAGCCCGGAGCGGATCTCGTCCTCCGTGCGCCACGCCTTCTCGTTCTCCAGCATCAGCGCCGGGATGGACAGGCCGGTCTCCTGCGTGAGGCGGAGCAGCTCGTCGCCGGTGCGGAAGGGGTACTTGAGGGAGGTGTCGTCGGGGACGATCGGGTTCTCGCCCTCGACCGCGTCCTCGTCGACGACGAAGCCGCCGCCCACCGAGTAGTACGTCTTGGTGAGCAGCTCCTTGCGATCGGCGTCGTACGCCCACAGCGTCATGCCGTTCGCGTGGTACGGGAGGGCCTTGCGGCGGTGCAGGACGAGGTCGTCGTCGTAGGAGAAGGCGATCTCGTGCGCGCCGAGCAGGTTGAGGAGACCTTTTTCCTTGATCGTCTCGACGCGTTCGTCGGCCTTCTCCACGTCGACGGTGCGCGGGGAGTCGCCTTCGAGGCCGAGCAGCACCGCCTTGGGGGTGCCGTGTCCGTGTCCGGTCGCGCCGAGGGAGCCGTACAGCTCGGCGTGGACCGAGGCGGTGTGGGCCAGCAGGCCCTCGTTCTTGAGGCGCCGCGCGAACATGCGGGCCGCGCGCATCGGGCCGACCGTGTGCGAGCTGGACGGGCCGATGCCGATCGAGAACAGGTCGAAGACCGAGATGGCCACGGTGGGACTCCAATGGTGGTGGTAGACGCCGTTGTCTGCCGGGCAAGCGAGTGGTGCGGTGGACGCGGCCGGGGCACCGCGCCCACTGACATCTGCTGATTCCAGTGTGCGGGTGCCCCGACAGGACGTACCTACGAAAGGGTACGTAATCCGGGCCGAATTACTTCAGGCCGGGGTACAGCGGGTGCTTGTCGGCCAGAGCGGTCACCCGGGCCTTGAGCGCCTCGGCGTCGTACGACGGCTGGAGCGCGAGCGCGATCACGTCGGCGACCTCGCGGAAGTCCTCGGCCTGGAAGCCGCGGGTGGCGAGGGCAGGCGTGCCGATCCGCAGGCCGGAGGTGACCATCGGCGGGCGCGGGTCGTTCGGGACCGCGTTGCGGTTGACCGTGATGCCGACCTCGTGGAGGCGGTCCTCGGCCTGCTGGCCGTCGAGCTCCGAGTCGCGCAGGTCGACGAGGACCAGGTGCACGTCGGTGCCGCCGGACAGCACGTTGACGCCCGCCGCGCGGGACTCCGGGGTCGTCAGGCGCTCGGCGAGGAGCTGCGCGCCCTCGATCGTGCGGGCCTGGCGCTCCTTGAAGTCCTCCGAGGCCGCGACCTTGAAGGAGACGGCCTTGGCCGCGATCACGTGCTCCAGGGGGCCGCCCTGGAAGCCCGGGAAGACCGCCGAGTTCAGCTTCTTCGCGAAGGCCGTGTCACGCGACAGGATGATGCCGCCGCGCGGGCCGCCGAGCGTCTTGTGCGTCGTGGACGTGACGACGTCGGCGTGCGGGACCGGGTTGGGGTGCAGGCCCGCGGCCACGAGGCCCGCGAAGTGCGCCATGTCGACCCAGAGGTACGCCTCGACCTCGTCGGCGATGCGACGGAACTCGGCGAAGTCCAGCTGGCGCGGGTACGCGGACCAGCCGGCGATGATCACCTTGGGGCGGTGCTCCTTGGCGAGCCGCTCGACCTCGGCCATGTCGACCAGGCCGGCGTCGTCGACGTGGTAAGGGACCACGTTGAACTGCTTGCCGGAGAAGTTCAGGCGCATGCCGTGCGTGAGGTGGCCGCCGTGCGCCAGGTCCAGGCCGAGGATGGTGTCGCCCGGCTTGGCGATGGCGAAGAGTGCGGCCTGGTTCGCGGAGGCGCCGGAGTGCGGCTGCACGTTCGCGTACTCGGCGCCGAACAGCGCCTTCACGCGGTCGATCGCGATCTGCTCGGTGACGTCGACGTGCTCGCAGCCGCCGTAGTAGCGGCGGCCGGGGTAGCCCTCCGCGTACTTGTTGGTGAGGACCGAGCCCTGGGCCTCCATGACGGCGGCCGGGGCGAAGTTCTCCGACGCGATCATTTCGAGGGTCGACTGCTGGCGCTTCAGCTCGGCGTCGACCGCGACGGCGACCTCGGGGTCGAGCTCGTGCAGGGATTCGTTCAGGACGGACTTCTCAGTCATGGTGCGGGTCAGCTCCCGGAGAACTCGGTGTACTCGTCGGCGGAGAGCAGGTCCTTCGGCTCGTCGGCCAGCCGGACCTTGAACAGCCAGCCGCCCTCGAACGGGGCCGAGTTGACCAGGGCCGGGTCGTCGACGACGTCCTGGTTGATCTCGGTGACCTCGCCGTTGACGGGGGAGTACAGGTCGGAGACTGACTTCGTGGACTCCAGCTCACCGCAGGTCTCACCGGCGGTGGTGGTGTCGCCGACCTCGGGAAGCTGGACGAACACGATGTCACCGAGCGCGTTCGCGGCGTGCTCCGTGATGCCGATCGTGGCGACGCCGTCCTCGACGGCGGAGAGCCACTCGTGCTCCTTGCTGTAACGCAGCTGCTGGGGGTTGCTCATGATGGGAATTCTCCTGTACGCGGGAAGGTGCTGGTGACGGCGGGGCTGCGGGGGAGTGCGGGGGCCTACTTCTGGCGCTTGTAGAACGGCAGGGCCACGACCTCGTACGGCTCGTGCGTGCCGCGGATGTCGACACCGACGCCCGCCGTGCCCGGCTCCGCGTGCGCGGCGTCCACGTACGCCATCGCGATCGGCTTGCCGAGCGTCGGGGACGGGGCGCCGGAGGTGACCTCGCCGATCACCGTGCCGTCGACGACGACCGACATCCCGGCGCGCGGGACGCGGCGGCCCTCGGCGATCAGGCCGACGAGCTTGCGGGGCGGGTTGGCCTCGGCGCGCTCGGCGGCGGAGACCAGCGCCTCGCGGCCCACGAAGTCGTCGCTGTGCTCGTTCGGCGACTTCTTCTCGAACTTCACGACCCGGCCGAGACCGGCGTCGAAGGGGGTGAGGGACGTCGACAGCTCGTGCCCGTACAGCGGCATGCCCGCCTCCAGGCGCAGCGTGTCCCGGCAGGACAGGCCGCAGGGGATCAGGCCGTACTCGGCGCCCGCCTCGGTCAGTGCCTGCCACAGCTTCTCGGCGTCGGCGGGGGAGACGAACAGCTCGAAGCCGTCCTCGCCGGTGTAGCCGGTGCGCGCGATGAGCGCCTGCACGCCGGCGACGGTGCCGGGCAGCCCCGCGTAGTACTTGAGGCCGTCCAGGTCCGCGTCCGTGACGGACTTCACGATCGCCGCGGAGTTCGGGCCCTGCACGGCGAGCAGCGCGTACGCGTCGTGGTCGTCGCGGACCTCGGCGTCGAAGCCTGCGGCGCGCTCGGTGAGGGCGTCGAGGACGACCTGCGCGTTGCCCGCGTTCGCGACCACCATGTACTCGGTCTCGCCGAGGCGGTAGACGATCAGGTCGTCGAGGATGCCGCCGTCCGCGCGGCAGATCATCGTGTAGCGGGCGCGGCCGAGGCCCACGGAACCGATGTTGCCCACGAGCGCGTGGTTGAGGAGGTCGACGGCCTGCGGGCCCGACACCGTGATCTCGCCCATGTGGGAGAGGTCGAAGAGGCCGGCCGCGGTGCGCACGGCGTTGTGCTCGTCGCGCTCGCTGCCGTAGCGCAGCGGCATGTCCCAGCCGGCGAAGTCGGTCATCGTCGCGCCCAGCGAACGGTGCAGGGCGTCGAGTGCGGTGGTGCGGGTCATGGCTGGTGTGCTCCCGGTGGCATGACGGCGATGGCGGAGTCTCGGATCGCGCGCGAGACGTCCTCCCCATCTGTCATCGGAACCTGAGAGGTTCGCCCCGAGGGGGCTTGCACCTTGGGTGGGGGCGCCGTGTCACAAAGGCGCCCCACTTTTCAGATCTGCCTCGCCCGCGCGGTACGGGGCCTGAGAGATTCAAGGGAGGAACTTGCTCCTTCGGCGTCCGGGCACTCGTGGGTACCCGGAACTCTCCCGCGCGGATTCAAGCGGCCGGTATGCAGTTGCGGGCACATCATTGCATGCCCGCCCGACAGGGAAACCCCTTGAGAGGCATTACCTTCTCTTTACACTTGAGGGGCAAGGGTGACGTGACCGGAACGGGGAGGACGATCACGGTGCAAGAAAAGGAGGGGTGGGCCCGCAGGGCCCTCGTTGCAAGGGCGGTGGTGGGTGACGGGCGGGCAGTGGCGGGGGCTTATGCGGTGTCGGCTTCGGCATCGGTGGTGGCGGGGGTGCGGATCCCCCGTCAGCGCTCGGTGCGGGACCTGCGCGGCCGCCGGGGTCACACGCCGCGCCGGCTCGCCTTCGCGGCGGGCGACCTCGTCGTGCTCTCCGGACTGCCCGGCAGCGGCAAGTCGACGCTGATGCGGCGGGCCGTGAAGGAGATCCGGATCGACTCGCAGGACACGCGTGAGCGCTGGGCCGCGCGCATGCCGCGGTACCTGCCGTACGCGCTGTACCGGCCGCTGGTCCGCATCGCGCACTATGTGGGGCTGCGCCGGGCGATGCGCTCGGGCGTGAGCGTCGTCGTGCACGACTGCGGGACGCAGGCGTGGGTGCGCCGCTGGGTGATCCGTACGGCGCGGCGGCGCGGGGTCGCCGTCCACCTGATGCTGCTCGACGTCCCGGCGGACACGGCTCTTGAGGGGCAGCGGGACCGCGGCCGGGGGGTGTCCCGGTACGCCTTCGCGCGGCACCGCAGAGCGGTGGGCGCGCTCGTCAGCTCGACGGAGCGGGGGAAGCTGCCGGCCGGGATGGAGTCGGCGGTGCTGCTCGACCGGGCGGCGATGGAGGCGCTGGGCGGGATCACGTTCGGCGACTGACCCCGACCCCGGGGCAAGCGGAGGGAACCGCACCGTGTCCCTTTGTGTGTACGAGTTAAGGTCGGCGGGCACAGCAGCGCGGCAGAACAGCAGAGGTTGATGGCAGTCATGGAGTTCCCAGGCACCCCGGAGCCGGGTCACGGTCATGCCCAGGGGCACGAGGGCGGCTACGGCCACCCCGCGAAGGGCTGGCCCGTCAACGAGTTGGAGGAGGTCCTCGCCGCGGCCCTCGGCCAGGAGGCGGGGAGTTCGGCGGGTGGCCGAATAGTCGAGGTCCTCGGCCGCAGCCACGTGTGGATCCCGCTGCCCCGCGGCGGCTCGAACGCCAGCCGGGACCTCGACCTGCCGAGCCTGGAGATCGGGGGCCAGGCCTTCGTCCCCGTGTTCAGCTCGGAGCAGCAGTTCATGGCGGTCACCGGTGGCCGGATGGACTGCACGGTGGCCCCGGCCGTGGAGTTCGCGCGCGGGCTGCCGCCGCAGGTCGGCATCGCCGTGAACCCGGACGGCACGGTCGGCGTGCCGCTGCCGCCGCCGGCCGTCGCCGAGCTGGCCCGCAGCGGCCGCACGCCGCTGGACGGGCCGGCGACGGGCGGCCGTGTGGTGCTGAGCGAGCCCGACTGGCAGATCGACCCGATGGATTTCCTGGCCGCGGTGCGCGAGGAGTTCGAGGGGCTCGGCACGGTGCTGAGCGCGCGGCGCTGCCTCGCGACCGTGGAGGACGCGGAGCCGTCCCTGTTCATCGGCGTGGAGCTGTCGCAGGCGGTGAGCGCCCCGAGCGGTGCGGGGGACCTTCCGCTGGACGCGCTGGGGCGGGCGCTGGGCCGTGCGCCGGTGCCCTGGGCCGTCAACCTGGTGTTCCTGGACGTGACGCAGGACCCGGTCGCGGACTGGCTGCGTACACACGTACGGCCGTTCTACGTACGAGAAGGGTGACGGCGTCCGTCAAGTCGGTGTCAGTATCGCCGCTTAAGCTGGTTTCATGACGTGACCGGTCGGCGCTTCGCTTTCCGGCCACGTGGGACACGGACGTCTTTGAAAAGCCGAAGGGGCGGTTACGGGTGAGTGCGTCGGGCACGGCCGCGGCCGGACAGGTCGAGCACATGCTGCGCCAGGTGACGCCGGGACGCTACGACGCGTACGAGGCGCTCCTCAAGGCCCTCGCCGACCCCGCGGCCGGGCAGGTCTGGATGCTGCTCTGGCACGGCCAGGCCGGGTCCCCTGACGCCCAGTTCGGGAACATGGAGGTGGACGGCTTCTCGTACGCCCCCTGCGTCACCTCCGCCCAGGAGCTCTCCGCGTCCGGCTGGTCGCGGGCGTACGAGGTGGTGAGCGGGGTCGACGCGGCGCGCACGCTCTACCCGGACCACTACGGGCTCTGGTTGAATCCGCACGCGCCGGGCGGCGGCGTCGGCATCCCGTGGCTCGATCTGCGCCGGATCGCGGGCGGCCTGGACCGGCAGCCGGCGGGCCCGTTGAGGCTCTCCGAGCCGACGATCGAGATCCCGCAGTTCTACGCGACCCTGACGCAGAACGCGCATCGCACGACGGCGATCCGCTCCCTGCGCCGTGCCTGGGTCCAGCCCACGCTGGGTGCGCCCTATCTCGCCATCGGTCTGGACGTCTACGACACGTCCCCGGCGTCCGTGGACGCGGTCCGGGCGATGATGCAGCAGTCCATCCCGGCGGTCCCCGAGGGCCTTCCGGTGTCCACGGTCGCGATGTCGGACGAGTACGACCCCATTGCCATGTGGCTCCGGTCGAACGCGCGGCCGTTCTACGACCGCGAGGCCCATGCGGCTCCCGCCGGGGGTGGGTACGGGTATCCGCCGCCGTACGGCGCGACGTTCTAAAAGATTGTCCTCAATCGCCGGACGGGCTGGAAAGTTCCAGCCCGTCCGGCGATTGGCCGTTTACGTCCCAACTCACCCGGTCAAGGGTGGGGTTCGCCCACTTGCACACCAACTGCCCACCGTCCGCCCCCCGTTCACGGCAGTCCGGATAACGGAACACCCCAGCCTGCATCACGTTTAGGCATCCTTTCGCCGTCAAGTCTGGCAACAGATCGCGCCCAGGTTGAAGACTCCCGCTCCAAGGGGGCTTCGCCTCTGTGTACGACGGACTGAACCACGCCGCCACAGCGGCAAGTGCGGGCCGGTCACCGCCGGTTGAGAGGGGTCCCTGCCACGATGACGGCACCATTGCACGACGCGAGCGCAGAAGCGGAACCGAGCGCCCCGGTCGAGCCTGCCAAGGGAGACGGAGGCCGCAAGGTCGAGGGCCGGTCGCTCAAGCAGATCGCCTGGAGTCGGCTCAGGCGCGACAAGGTCGCCCTCGGCGGTGGCATCGTTGTCGTGCTCCTCGTCCTGGTCGCGGTCTTCGCCCCGCTCATCGTCAGCCTGCTCGGCCACCCGCCGAACGAGTTCCACCAGGACAAGCTGGACGAGCTGACGAACCTGCCCAAGGGCGCCCTGGGCGGCGTCAGCGCCGAGCACCTCTTCGGCGTGGAGCCCAACAAGGGCCGCGACATCTTCAGCCGCATCGTCTACGGCACCCGCGTCTCGATGCTGGTCGCCGTTCTCGCCGCGGTCGTCGCCGTCGTGCTCGGCACCCTCTTCGGCATCATCGCCGGCTACTTCGGCGGCTGGGCGGACGCGGTGATCAGCCGCGTGATGGACGTGCTGCTCTCCTTCCCGCAGCTTCTCTTCATCATCTCCCTGGTCTCCGTCCTCCCCAACGACCTGCTCGGTCTCACCGGCAGCGGCGTGCGCATCATGATCCTGATCATGGTGATCGGCTTCTTCGGCTGGCCGTACATCGGCCGGATCGTGCGCGGTCAGACGCTCTCGCTGCGCGAGCGCGAGTACGTGGAGGCGGCCCGCAGCCTCGGCGGCGGACCCCGGCACATCCTCTTCCGCGAGCTGCTGCCGAACCTGGTGGCGCCCATCACCGTCTACACCACGCTGATGATCCCCACCAACATCCTTACGGAGGCGGCGCTCAGCTTCCTCGGCGCCGGTGTCCGGCCGCCGACCGCCTCGTGGGGCGGCATGCTGCGGGACGCGCTCGGCACGTACGAGCACGACCCGATGTTCATGGTCTTCCCTGGCGTGGCGATCTTCATCACCGTGCTGGCCTTCAACCTCTTCGGGGACGGCCTGCGCGACGCGCTCGACCCCAAGGGCACCCGATAGACCCAGTCCACTGCCCCTGCCGTCCCGTCAGGAGCACTCCCTGTAGGTCCCCCATGGCCCTGCGGCCGCAAGGTCGAGGACCGCGAATCCCGGAGGATGCGAGAAGAATGCCCAAAGGTTTCCAGAGTCGACGGATGATGGCCGCCGCTGCCCTCGTGGCCGCGTCGGCGCTCACCGTCACCGCCTGCGGCGGTGGCGACGACAGCGACAACGAGTCGAAGGGCGCCGGCTACAACGCCGCCATAGGCAAGATCGCCAACAAGTCGACCACAAAGGGCGGCACGCTCCGCATGGTCGCCAAGCAGGACCTGGACAGCTTCGACCCGCAGCGCGCCTACTTCGGCATGGCGTGGGACTTCATGCGGTTCTACAACCGCACGCTGGTGACGTACGACACCAAGCCGGGCGCCGCGGGCAACGCGCTGGTCCCCGACATGGCGAAGGGCATGGCCGAGGTCTCCGACGACGGCAAGACCTACACGTACAAGCTGCGGGACGGGCTCACGTGGGAGGACGGCTCGAAGCTGACCTCCAAGGACATCAAGTACGGCATCGAGCGCATCTGGGCCGACGACGTCATCACCGGCGGTCCGGTGTACCTGAAGCAGGCGCTCGACCCCAAGGGCGAGTACAAGGGCCCGTACAAGGACAAGTCCAAGGACAAGCTCGGCCTTAAGGCCATCGACACGCCCGACGACAGCACCATCGTCTTCCATCTGCCGCAGCCCAACAGCGACTTCGAGCAGATGCTCGCCATGCCGTCCGGCTCCGCCGTGAAGCAGTCGGCGGACACTCGGGAGAAGTACACGACCAAGCCGCTGGCCAACGGTCCGTACAAGGTTCAGTCGCACAAGGCGAACAAGTCGATCGTGCTGGTCCGCAACAAGGCGTGGAAGAAGGCCTCGGACCCGAACAACCCCGCGCTGCCGGACAAGATCACGGTCGCGATCAACAAGAACCTCGAAGAGAACGACAAGAACCTGATGGCCGGCGAGTACGACGTCGACCTCAACGGCACCGGCATGACCCAGTCCGGCCGGACCACCGCCGTGACGGACAACCGGGCCGACGTCGACAACATGCAGACGCCGTTCGTCCGTTACGTGGCCCTGGTCACCACGACCAAGCCGATGGACAACGTCGACTGCCGCAAGGCCGTCTTCTACGCCACCGACTTCAAGAGCCTGCAGCAGACGCGTGGTGGCGAGGTCGCGGCCGGCAAGATCGCCAACAACCCCTTCCCGAAGGCGGTTCCGGGCCACGACGACTCGTACGACCCGTACGGCGTGGTGGAGCGCAAGGGCAAGCCGGACGTCGCCAAGGCCAAGGACGCGCTGAAGAAGTGCGGCAAGCCGAGCGGCTTCTCGACCGTGCTGACCGCGCGCAGCGACCAGCCCGGTGAGGAGGACGCCGCCGAGGCGCTGCAGGAGCAGCTCGGCAAGGTCGGCATCAAGCTGACCATCGACACCTTCTCCGGTGCCGACGCCTCCTCCATCTCCGGCGACCTGAAGAAGGTCAAGGAGCGCGGCTACGGCATGACGATGAGCGGTTGGGGCCCGGACTTCAACACCGGCCAGGGCTTCGGCCAGCCGCTGTGGGACAGCCGCTTCATCCAGAAGACCGGCAACTACAACGAGTCGCAGATCGACGACCCGAAGATCGACAAGATGTTCGACGACGCGCTGAAGACGACCGACAAGGCCGAGGCGAAGAGCATCTACACCGACATGGGTCACCGGATCCTGGACGAGGCCTACTGGATGCCGTTCATCTACGAGGCCAACATCACCTGGCGCGGCCCGCGTCTGACGAACGCCTACTCGGCTCCCGCCTGGAGCGGCCGCTACGACTACGCCAAGCTCGGCGTGACGAAGTAGCAGCGACCGACTCGCTGAAATCCCAGCCGACACCCACCAGTCCGAAGGGCAGGTGATGGTCCCGGCAGGCGGTCGGACCCCGTAACCCGAGGTCCGGCCGCCCCCAGGGGCCGCGCACAGTGCTTGCTTACCTCATCCGGCGCCTGAGCGCCGTCATTGTGATGGTGCTGATCGTCCTTCTGACGACGTTCGCCATCTTCTTCCTGCTGCCGAAGTGGTCCGGGCAGGACGTCGCCACGCTCTTCGCGGGCAAGGCCACATCGCCGGAGCAGCTTGCGGGCATCCGCGTCAAGCTCGGGCTCAACGACCCGCTGCTGGTGCAGTTCTGGGACTTCGTCAGGGCGATCCCGATGGGCCGGGACTATGTCTCCGGCGGCAGTGTGACCCACTGTCCCGCGCCGTGCCTCGGCTACTCCTTCCGTACGGAGGAGCCGGTCTGGAACACCATCACCTCCGCCCTGCCGGTGACCGTGGCGCTCGCCGCGGGCGCCTGCGTCCTGTGGCTGGTCGGCGGCGTGGCCGTGGGTGTCGTCTCCGCGCTGAAGCGGGGCACCATCTGGGACCGCAGCGCGATGATCGCCGCGCTCTCCGGCGTCTCCATGCCGATCTTCTTCACCGGCATGGTGATGATGGGCATCTTCGTCCACAGCCTGGGGCTCATCAAGATCAGCGACAGCTTGTCGAGCGACCAGTCCATCGGTACCTGGATCGAGACACTGATCCTGCCCTGGATCGCGCTGGCCTTCCTTCAGGCGGCGATGTACGCCCGCCTCACCCGGGCCACCATGCTCGAGGTGATGGGCGAGGACTACATCCGCACCGCCCGCTCCAAGGGCCTCGGTGAACGGTCCGTCATCACCCGGCACGCCCTGCGCTCCACGATGACGCCGATTCTCACCGTCTTCGGTCTCGACCTGGGCGTGCTGATGGGCGGCGCCATCCTGACGGAGTCGACCTTCGGTCTGAAGGGCGTCGGCTTCGAAGCCGTCAACGCCGTCGAGGCGAAGGACCTCCCGGTGATCCTGGGGGTCACCCTGGTCATGTCGCTGGCCATCGCCATCGCGAACCTCGTCGTCGACATGATGTACGCCGTGATCGACCCCCGAGTGAGGCTGGGATGAGCGAGCAGAGCAACACCGGGACCGTCGTGGGCGAGCCGTTCGCGGCCGACTCCCGGCCGTCGACCGCCTTCCTCGAGGTCCGTGACCTCAAGGTCCACTTCCCCACCGACGACGGGCTCGTGAAGTCCGTCGACGGCCTGAACTTCTCGCTGGAGAAGGGCCGGACCCTCGGCATCGTGGGCGAGTCGGGCTCCGGCAAGTCCGTGACCTCGCTCGGCATCATGGGCCTGCACACGGTCGGCCAGTACTCCAAGCGCCGCGCGCAGGTCTCCGGTGAGATCTGGCTGGACGGGGAGGAGCTGCTGTCCTCCCCGACGGACAAGGTGCGCCGGCTGCGCGGCCGCGAGATGGCGATGATCTTCCAGGATCCGCTGTCGGCCCTGCACCCGTACTACACGATCGGCAAGCAGATCGTGGAGGCCTACCGGGTCCACCACAACGTGGACAAGAAGGTCGCGCGCAAGCGGGCGATCGAGATGCTCGACCGGGTCGGCATCCCCCAGCCGGACAAGCGGGTGGACTCCTATCCGCACGAGTTCTCGGGCGGCATGCGACAGCGCGCGATGATCGCGATGGCGCTGGTCAACAACCCCGAACTCCTCATCGCCGACGAGCCGACCACCGCGCTCGACGTGACCGTGCAGGCGCAGATCCTCGACCTGATCCGCGATCTGCAGAAGGAGTTCGGCTCCGCCGTCATCATGATCACGCACGACCTCGGGGTCGTCGCGGAGATGGCCGACGAGCTGCTGGTCATGTACGGCGGCCGCTGCGTCGAACGCGGCACGGCGGAGCAGGTCTTCACCACACCCCAACACCCTTACACCTGGGGCCTGCTGGGCTCGATGCCGCGCATCGACCGGGACCAGGGCGAGCGGCTCACGCCGGTCAAGGGTTCCCCGCCGAGCCTCATCAACCTGCCGAGCGGCTGCGCCTTCAACCCGCGCTGCCCGTACGCGGACGTGCCCAAGGACAACGTCACGCGCACCGAGCGCCCCGAACTGCGGGAGGTCGGCTCCGGACACTTCTCCGCCTGCCACATGTCGGGCGAGGAGCGCGAGCGGATCTGGAACGAAGAGATTGCGCCGAAGCTGTGACGGACGCCAAAGGACCTGACACCGAGATGACGCCCCCTACGATCCCCGAGCAGGCGACGACCTCTCCGGACCCGGCGGTCGGTGAGCCGCTGCTCAAGGTCGACGGCCTGGTCAAGCACTTCCCCATCCGCAAGGGCCTGCTGAAGCGGCAGGTCGCCGCCGTGCAGGCGGTCGACGGGCTCTCCTTCGACGTCCGTGCCGGTGAGACGCTCGGCGTCGTGGGCGAGTCCGGCTGCGGCAAGTCGACCATGGGCCGGCTGATCACGCGGCTGCTCGAACCCACGCGCGGGCGCGTCGAGTTCGAGGGCCAGGACATCACCCACCTGAGCACCGGTGGCATGCGCCCGCTGCGCCGCGACGTCCAGATGATCTTCCAGGACCCGTACTCCTCGCTGAACCCGCGCCACAACATCGGCACGATCGTCGGCACGCCCTTCCGCCTCCAGGGCGTCAAGCCGGAGGGCGGTGTGCGCAAGGCGGTCCAGGAGCTCCTGGAGAAGGTCGGCCTCAACCCCGAGCACTACAACCGCTACCCGCACGAGTTCTCCGGCGGCCAGCGTCAACGCATCGGCATCGCACGGGCGTTGGCCCTGCGCCCGAAGCTCGTGGTGGCGGACGAGCCGGTCTCGGCGCTCGACGTCTCCATCCAGGCCCAGGTGGTCAACCTCCTGGACGACCTCCAGGACGAGCTCGGCCTCACGTACGTGATCATCGCGCACGACCTGTCGGTCATCCGGCACGTCTCCGACCGGATCGCGGTCATGTACCTCGGAAAGATCGTCGAGTTGGCGGACCGCGACGACCTGTACACGACGCCGATGCACCCGTACACGAAGGCGCTGCTTTCGGCCGTCCCGGTGCCCGACCCCAAGCGGCGCGGCGCCAAGAGCGAGCGCATCCTGTTGCGCGGCGACGTCCCCTCGCCGATCGACCCGCCCACCGGCTGCCGTTTCCACACGCGGTGCTGGAAGGCGACGGAGATCTGCAAGACGAAGGAGCCGCCGCTGCTCCAGCTCGGCACGGGCCACCAGGTGGCTTGCCACCACCCGGAGAACGCCCCCGACCAGGCGCCGCAGGACACGAAGCTCCTCGCCGTCGCGAAGGAGGCGATCGACGTGATCACGGTCCCGAAGGCGGTGGCTCCGCCGGAGGACGAGAAGCCGGCTTAGCCGCACCGCACGGGGCTCCGCCCCGGACCCCGCTGCTCAATCGCCGCAGGGGCTTGATCTATCGAGCCCCTCCGGCGTTTGAGGAGCGGGGTCCGGGGCGGAGCCCCGAGGCTGTAACGCCGGTTCCGCGTATGGTCCGAAAGGGTCATGTACACGCCGACCCCCCTCGCGGCAGAGTTCCGCTGTCCGTTACACCGGAACCCGCTCGAAGGGACGCCCCATGGCACTATCCCGTTCGGCACGCCTGGCCGCGCTCACCGTAGCCGCCGCCTCCTTCTGCCTGATAGCCGCCGCCCCCGCCCCCACCCCCGGCTCCGACGGCGTCGGCGACCCGTACTTCCCGCAGCTCGGCAACGGCGGCTTCGACGCCCGGCACTACGCCCTCGACGTCGACTACAACCCCGACACCGACCGCCTCGACGGCCGCACGACCCTCACCGCGCGCGCCACCCAGAACCTCTCCGCCTTCGACCTCGACCTGCAGAAGCTGACCGTCACCAAGGTCGAAGTGAACGGCAGACGCGCCGACTTCACGCGCAGCGGCGACGAACTGCGCATCACGCCCCGGGCCTCGATCCGCAAGGGCAACACCTTCACCACGACCGTCACGTACGGCGGCGTGCCCGAACCCCTCAGCGGCCCCATCGTCTTCGGCTCGGACTACGGCTGGATGAAGACGGGGGACGGCGTCTTCGTCGCCTGCGAGCCGAACGCCGCCTCCACCTGGTTCCCGTCCAGCGACCACCCGTCGGACAAGGCCACGTACGACATCAAGATCAAGGCTCCGAAGGGTCTTACCGGCGTATCGAACGGCCGTCTCGTCGACACGTACGACACCGACAAGGGCAAGCGGACCGTCCACCACTGGCGCGAGACCAAGCCCATGGCGACGTATCTCGCGACCGCCACCATCGGCAAGTTCGACGTGAAGACCGGAAAGACGGCCGGCGGCATCCCCGTCTACGTGGCCATCGACCCGGTCCTCGCCAACAGCAACAACGTCGACGTCTACGCCGTGACCGCAGAGGCCACCGACTACTGGTCGCGGGTCTTCGGCCCGTACCCCTTCGAGGAGACCGGCGCGATCGTCGACGACATGCCGCAGGCCGGGTTCTCCCTGGAGACCCAGTCCAAGCCGATCTACTCGGCCGTCCGCTCCGAGTCGACGATCGTGCACGAGCTGGCCCACCAGTGGTTCGGTGACTCGGTCTCCGTCGAGCAGTGGAAGAACATCTGGCTCAACGAGGGGTTCGCGACGTACGCCCAGTGGCTGTGGACCGAGCACAAGGGCGGCGCCTCCGCCCACGACTCCTTCCTCGCGGGCTACGACTCGCGGCCCGCGAACTCCACGTTCTGGCAGGTCAAGCCCGGCGACCCGCAGCGCGACACAATGTTCGCCTCGGCCGTCTACCAGCGCGGCGCGATGACGCTCCAGATGCTGCGCGAGCGCATCGGCGACAAGGCGTTCTTCAAGCTGCTCCCGCAGTGGACGCGCCTGCACCGCTACTCGAACGCGAACACGGACGAGTTCATCGCCCTCGCCGAGCGGGTCTCCGGGCAGCAGCTCGACGACCTGTTCGACACCTGGCTGTTCACGACGGGCAAGCCGAGTCTGTAGATCCCCCGCACACGCGACAGGTAAGAATGTCGCGTGCTTCAGGAACTGTTCAGTCCCTCCGTCCAGCATTGGCTCGACCTCATCGGGATCTTTGTCTTCGCGATCTCCGGCGCCCTGATGGCCGTCCGCAAGAACTGGGACGTCTTCGGGATCGCCGCGCTCGCGGAGGTCACCGCGCTGGGCGGAGGGGTGTTCCGTGACCTGGTCATCGGCGCCGTGCCACCGGCCGCGTTCACCGACCTCGGCTATTTCGTCACGCCGCTGATCGCCGCGGCGCTCGTCTTCTTCCTGCACCCGGAGGTCGAGCGCACCCAGGCGGCGGTGAACGTCTTCGACGCGGCGGGCCTCGGCCTGTTCTGTGTCACGGGCACGACGAAGGCGTACGACTACGGGCTCGGCCTCACCGCGTCCGCGGCTCTCGGCCTCGCCACCGCCGTCGGCGGCGGTGTGCTGCGCGACATCATCGCCAACGAGGTGCCCTCGCTCGTGCGCTGGGACCGCGACCTGTACGCGGTGCCCGCCATGGTCGGCGCCGGGATCGTCGTCCTGTGCATCCATCTCGACGCCCTGGACGGGCTCACCAGCGCCCTCGCGGTGCTCACCGCGTTCCTCCTGAGGCTGCTCGCGATGCGCTACCACTGGCGGGCGCCGCGCGCATGGAACCGCAGGTCGGCCGGGGTGGAAGTGACGGAGGAGACGCCGTAGCCGGGGACCGGGGGACGACGAAAGCTACCGCTTAGTAATTTCCTGTTGTACGTTTCCGGGTATGGCAGACGCAGTATCCACGCAGAGTCGCCCGGCGACCATCGGTGACAGCGAGTTCGACCGCGACACCGCCGTCACCCGGCGCGCGGGCGAGCCCGGGGTCTACGACATCGACCTCTCCGCGGGCTGGACGATCATCAACGCCCTCAACGGCGGCTACCTCCTCGCCGTGCTCGGCCGCGCCCTCGCGGACGCGTTGCCGCACGACGACCCGTTCACGGTCTCGGCGCACTACCTGACCGCGTCCGCGCCGGGCCCCGCCGTGATCAGGACCGACGTGGCCCGCTCGGGTCGCACCCTCTCCACGGGCCAGGCCTCCCTCTTCCAGTACGCGGAGGACGGCAGCGAGGTCGAGCGGATCCGGGTCATCGCCTCGTACGGCGACCTGGACGCGCTCCCCGACGACGTGCGCACGAGCGCCGAGCCGCCCGTCATGCCGCCCGCCGAGCAGTGCTTCGGCGCGGGCGACGCTCCCGAGGGTGCGCCGCCCGTGCCCGGCAGCTCCGCGATCTCCGACCGGCTGCACCTGAAGCTCGACCCGGCCACGCTGGGCTGGGCGCTCGGCGCGCCGTCCGGCAAGGGCGAGATGCGCGCCTGGTTCGGCCTCGCCGACGGTCGTGACATGGACCCGCTGTCGCTGCTGCTCGCGGTGGACGCGCTGCCGCCGACCGCCTTCGAGATGGGCCTCAAGGGCTGGGTGCCGACGGTCGAACTGACCGTCCACGTGCGCTGCCGCCCGGCCCCCGGCCCCGTCCGTGTGTCGATCACCACGCGGAACCTGGCCGGCGGCTTCCTGGAGGAGGACGCCGAGGTCTGGGACGCGAAGGACCGCCTGGTGGCCCAGTCCCGCCAGCTCGCGCGCGTCCGCCTCGGCTGACGCTCCTCAGGGGGCCGTACGCAGGAACTCGCCCAGTACAGTGGCGAGTTCCGCGGGCGCGTCCTCCTGGACGAGGTGCCCGGCGCCCTCGATGATCCGCAGCTCGGCGCCGGGGATCAGCTTGGCCAGCTCGTGCGCCCGCTCGACCGGGATCCAGCTGTCCTCGGCGCCCCAGGCGACCAGGACGGGCAGGTCCAACTCCCCGTACCGGCCCTGGATGTCGTCCGTGGCGGCCCACAGGGGGTTCTGCTCGATCTGCCGGTAGAAGGACTCCTTGCCGGCCTCGGTCAGCCAGGGCGCGACCACGCGCGCGTGCGTCTCGGGGTGCAGCCCGTGGTGGCTGCCGGAGGCGATGTAGCGGTGCACGAGCGCCTCGTGCAGATCGGGTGGCAACTGCCGGAACACGTCGGCGTGCTCGGCGAGCAGCCGGTACGTGGGGGAGCCCCACGGCCGGATCGCCACCGGGTCGACCAGGGCGAGGCGGGCGTACGCGGCGCCGTGCACCAGATGCGCGCGCAGCGCGACGCAGCCGCCGAAGTCGTGGCCCACGACGGTGGGGCGCCGCCCCTCGCCCGTGAGGCCCCAGTGGTCGAGGAGTTCGGTCAGGACGCGGGCCTGCGTGTCGAGCGAGAGGTCCTGCCCGGGGCTCGTCTCCGAGGCGCCGTAGCCCGGCAGATCCCATACGTAGACGCGGTGTTGACGCGCGAGCGCGCGGGCCGGCTGCCGCCAGACGTACGAGGAGAACGGCGTGCCGTGGACGAGGACGACGGGCGGCGCGTCGGCCGGCCCGAGTGACGTCCAGCGGATCTGGCCGGACGAGCCGGAGAAGCTTCGGTCGAGGTTCCAGTCGGCTGCTGTCATGACCGTAACGCTAGTTGCTCATGACGCATCGAGCCAGTGCTTTCGTCCGATGCTGACGAGCCGCAGCTGACGCCCGGCCCGGTCCGCCGCCTGATCGAAGTCCTCGGCAGCCGTCGTGAGCAGCACCGATGCCGTCACCAGCATGTGGTCGACGTACAGGTTCGCCAGCATCCGCAGATCCTCCTCGCTCCAGCCCGCCGCGCCGGGATCGTGCCGGAGCGCCTCGCGCACCTCGTCGGCGAACTGCCCGAGCTGCTCGCCGATCGCCTCCCGCACCCGCTGCACTCCGCCGTGCCGCTCGCGCGCGATGAAGCGGACGTGGGCGGGGTATGCGTGCACATGGCGGGCGATCAGCTCGACGGTGCGCGTGATGCGCTCGTCGCTGTCCCACGTCGCCGTCAGCGCGTCGCGGATCACCGCGTGCAGGCTGCCGAGCGCCTCCTCGACCAGGGCCACTCCGAGGTCGGCCGTGCTGTCGAAGTGTCGGTAGAACGCGGTCGGGGTCACGCCCACGGTGCGCGTCACCTCGCGCAGGCCGAGGCTGCTGAGGCTCTGGTCCTCCAGCAGCCCCAACGCCGCGTCCAGGAGCGCCTGTCGGGTCTTCTGCTTCTGCGCCTGACGGGCGCCGAGAGTGTGACTCATGTCATCCAGTTAACAACTGTTCTCCGTAATGGGGAAGTCGAGTCGCGAGCTAGACTCAATGGTCAGTGAACAGTTGTAACCCAACTTTCCGAGAGGCTTCCATGCTGTTCCTCGTTGCGGCCCTCCTACTGCTGGGCTTCGCGCTCGGCACCGTGGCCCACGCCCCGCTTCCGATCACGCTCGTCGCGGCCGCCGTCATCGGCGTCTGGCTGGCCGTCTTCGCGGTCCGCGAGCGCCACGCGCGCCGCAGGCACCAGTACTGAACCCAGCGGTTCACCTTCCGCAGTTCACGTTCAGCAGTTCACGCACTCAGGGGGTATCACCGTGCAACTCACCGCAGAACCGCAGACGACGCCCAGGTCACAGGCCCGTCCCACCGGACGGCGGGACACCGACGGCATGGCCGTCGCCTCGTTCGTCCTCGGCCTGGTCGGGCTGCTCGTCATGAACGTCTTCCTCGGCCCCGTCGCGATCGTCCTCGCGTCCGTCGCCCTGTGGCGCGGCACCGAGCGGCGCGGCCGCGCCCTCCTCGGGCTCGGTCTCGGCCTCGCCGACCTCGTCGTGCTCGGCGCCCTGATCGCCGCCGACGGCACGATGTCCTGGAGCATCACGGGCTGACCGTCAAACGCGCACACGTGGGCTCGTAGAATCGAGCCCACCATGGCTTACCTCGACCACGCCGCGACCACTCCGATGCTCCCGGAGGCGGTCGAGGTGATGACCGCCCAGCTCGCCGTCACCGGCAACGCCTCGTCCCTGCACGCCGCGGGACGCCGCGCCCGGCGCACCGTCGAGGAGTCCCGCGAGACCCTCGCCGAGTCGCTCGGCGCCCGGCCCAGCGAGGTCGTGTTCACCTCCGGCGGCACCGAGGCCGACAACCTCGCCGTCAAGGGCCTGTACTGGGCGCGCCGCGCCGCCGACCCGGCCCGCACCCGCGTCCTCGCCAGCCCCGTCGAGCACCACGCCGTGCTCGACGCCGTGCACTGGCTCGCCGAGCACGAGGGCGCGACGGTGGAGTACCTGCCCGTCGACGCGTACGGCCGCGTGTCCGCCGAGGCGCTGCGCGAGGCGATCGAGCGCAACCCCGACGACCTCGCGCTCGCCACGGTCATGTGGGCGAACAACGAGATCGGCACGATCCAGCCCGTGCGCGAACTCGCCGATGTGGCAGGGGAGTTCGACATCCCGCTGCACGCCGACGCGGTGCAGGCCTACGGGCAGCTCCCGGTCGACTTCGCCGCCTCCGGGCTCGCCGCGATGACCGTGTCGGGCCACAAGGTCGGCGGCCCGTACGGCATCGGCGCGCTGCTCCTCGGCCGCGAGTACAGCCCGGTCCCCGTGCTGCACGGCGGCGGCCAGGAGCGGCACGTCCGCTCCGGCACGCTCGACGTCCCCGCGATCGCGGCCTTCGCCACGGCCGGCCGGATCGCGACCGAGCAGCGCGAGTGGTTCGCCCGGGAGATCGGCGTGCTCCGGGACGACCTGGTCACCGCCGTGCGCACCGCCGTCCCCGAGGCGATCCTCGGCGGCGACCCGGCGCCCGGTGGCCGACTGCCCGCCAACGCCCACTTCACGTTCCCCGGCTGCGAGGGCGACTCGCTCCTGCTGCTCCTGGATGCGCAGGGCATCGAGTGCTCCACGGGCTCGGCCTGCACCGCGGGCGTGGCCCAGCCGAGCCACGTCCTGCTGGCCACCGGCACGGACCCGGACCTGGCGCGCGGCACGCTCCGCTTCTCCCTCGGCCACACGACGACGAAGGCCGATGTGGAAGCGGTGGCGACGGCGATCGGTCCCGTGGTGGAGCGCGCGAGGTCCGCGGGGCTCTCGTAGGGCGCTGTTACGCCTTCGCCGAGCCGTCCCGCTCGTACGCCGCCTTCACCAGGCGTATGTACCGGTCCCAGTCCCAGTGCCGCCCCGGGTCGGTGTGGTCGGTGCCCGGCACCTCGACGTGCCCGATGATGTGCTCCCGGTCGACCGGCATCTCGTAGCGCCTGCATATCCGGGCGGTGAGCCGCGCGGACGCCTCGTACATCGCGTCTGTGAAGTCCTGCGGCCGGTCCACGAAGCCCTCGTGCTCGATGCCGACACTGCGTTCGTTGTACTCCCGGTTCCCGGCGTGGAACGCGACGTCCAGCTCCCGGATCATCTGCGCGATGTGCCCGTCCTGCCGGACCACATAGTGCGCGGCCGCCCCGTGCCACGGGTCCTTGAAGACCTTCAACGTGCCCTGGTAGCTGCCCTGGGTGACGTGAATGATGACGCGGTCGACCGAGTAGTCGGCAGGGCGGTCCGCCCGCCGCCAGTTCGCCGCCGCGGCGGCCACCCACTCCGCGCCCTTGAAGTCCACCGCACCGGCCTTGCGCGGCTTGTCGACCCCCGGCATCTGCCACCACATGCGGGCGAGATCGCCGCGCGCGAGCAACCCGACGCCCACCGCCGAGGCGGCCCCGCCGATGATCAGGGTCCGGCGGCTGATCCCGCGATCACCGTCCCCGCCGCGGCCCTTCCCCGAACCGGCCTTCTTGTTCGCCATGCGACGCCCCCGTCATTCCCGTACGAGATCCACAACGCATCTCCGGCCGATTCGGTTCCCGCGGGCCCGTACCCTGTTAGTGCTATGACTTCGCAGACCTCGATGCTTCCCGCCGACCGCCCCCTCCGTGTCCTGGCCGCCATGTCCGGCGGCGTGGACTCCGCCGTCGCGGCGGCCCGCGCCGCAGAAGCGGGCCACGACGTGACCGGCGTGCATCTCGCGCTCTCGGCGAACCCGCAATCGTTCCGCACCGGCGCCCGCGGCTGCTGCACCATCGAGGACTCCCGCGACGCGCGCCGCGCCGCCGACGTCATCGGCATCCCGTTCTACGTCTGGGACCTCGCCGAGCGCTTCCGCGAGGACGTCGTCGAGGACTTCATCGCGGAGTACGAGGCGGGCCGCACGCCGAACCCGTGCCTGCGCTGCAACGAGAAGATCAAGTTCGCCGCGCTCCTCGACAAGGCGCTCGCCCTCGGCTTCGACGCGGTCTGCACGGGCCACTACGCGCAGGTGATCGTCAACGAGAAGGGCGAGCGCGAGCTGCACCGCGCCGCCGACATGGCCAAGGACCAGAGCTACGTCCTCGGCGTCCTGGACGACCGCCAGCTCGCCCACGCGATGTTCCCGCTGGGCGACACGGAGACGACCAAGGAAGAGATCCGCGCGGAGGCCGAGCGCCGCGACCTCGCGGTCGCCAAGAAGCCCGACTCCCACGACATCTGCTTCATCGCCGACGGTGACACCCAGGGCTTCCTCGCGAACCGCCTCGGCAAGGCCGAGGGCGACATCGTCGACGAGTCCGGAGAGAAGCTGGGCACCCACGAGGGCGCCTTCGGCTACACCATCGGCCAGCGCAAGGGCCTGCGGATCGGCAGGCCGGCGCCCGACGGCAAGCCGCGCTACGTCCTGGACATCTCCCCGGTGGACAACACCGTGACGGTGGGCCCGGCGGAGGCCCTCGACGTCACGGCGCTCACCGCCATCAAGCCCCGCTGGTGCGGCGCCGCGCCTGTGGGCCCCGGCACGTACACCGCCCAACTGCGCGCGCACGGCGGCGAGACCGAGGTGTCCGCGGAACTGGTCGACGACGAGCTGCGGGTCCGTTTCACGCAGGCCGTCCGCGGCGTCGCCCCCGGCCAGGCGATCGTGCTGTACGACGGCACGCGCGTGGTGGGCTCGGCGACCATCGCCACCACGGAGCGGGTCGCGGCGGCCGTCTAGGACCGTCGGCCTCTAGACCCTGCGCTGCAAGTAGTACTGCAGCACGGCACCCAACTGCCCGCACCACTCGGACGCCTGCGCCTTCTTCCGGGCCTGCACCTGGCAGGTGTAGACGGCGCCGTCCGACATCGAGGCCGTGACGAACACCCCGGACGGCATCGGCTGGAAGTGCGCCGTGCGGACGTGCGACCACGGCAGGTCGATGGCGTGCGGCCCCTGCTCGAAGTGCAGCCCGTCCACGTCCACGACCATGCCGTTGTGCTGGTCGGCGGCCACGAACTCCGGTCCGGCGGGACCCGCCGGGGGAGCCATCGGGGCCGGGGCGGCGGCGGGCGGCGCGGGCGCGTGCGAGGGCGGCGGCGGGGCCGTCGGAGGGTGGGGCGGGGGCGCCGGAGCGAAGGGCGGCGGGGGACCGCCGAACCCTCCCGTCGGAACGTTCTGCCGTCCGTCTCCGTGAGTCATGTCGCCTCACCCTCCGCCGTGCGCCGTGTACCTCCTCATTCGACCACGCGCGCGTGGCTACGCGGCGCCGACCTGCGTCTCGAAGAAGTAGGTCGCGTCGCCCTTGAAGGGGCAGTGCGTAGTCGTGTTCGAGGGTGTAAGCAGCTCGGTCCGGTGATCGGGTGTCCTTGAGTCACGGCTGTGCGGCGCTCACAGCGGGCGGGTTCTTCCCGGAGGCGGCCGCGGATCGCTGTCAGTGGCGGCCCGTACCGTAGGGGCATGAACATCTGCGTCTTCCTCTCCGCCGCCGACCTCGACGAGCGCTACACCCGCCCCGCCCGCGAATTCGCCGAACTGCTCGGCAAGGGCGGGCACACGCTCGTGTGGGGCGGCTCGGAGAGCGGCCTCATGAAGGTCGTCGCCGACGGCGTGGCGGAGGCCGGCGGGCGGCTCACCGGGGTGTCCGTGGACTTCCTCGCGGCCAAGGCGCGCGCGGTCACCGCGCCCGACGAGATGGTGATCGCCAAGGACCTCGCGGAGCGCAAGGCGCTGCTCCTGGAGAAGTCCGACGCCGTCGTGATCATGGTGGGCGGCACCGGCACGCTCGACGAGGCCACCGAGATCCTGGAGCTGAAGAAGCACGGCAAGACCGACAAGCCGATCGTGCTGCTCAACTCCGAGGGCTTCTACGACGGTCTGAAGGAACAGTTCCGGCGCATGGAGGACGAGGGCTTTCTCCCGATCCCCCTCACTGACCTCGTCTTCTTCGCTGAGGAGCCGGTCGGCGCCCTGGCTTACCTCGAAGAGTCGCGCGGCATCGAGTAGTGCGAGCATGGCGGGCATGGCTACACATGTGATCACCGGCGCCGGTTCCGGAATCGGCGCCGCCGTCGCCCGCCGCCTGCACGAACGCGGGGACGAAATCTTCCTCCACGCGCGCGACGCGGGCCGCGCCAAGGAGCTCGCCGCCGAGTACCCCGGCGCCCGGACGCTCGTCGGCGACCTCTCCGACCCGGACAAGCTGTCCTGGGCGTTCTCGCACCAGACGCTGCCCGACCGGATCGACTCGCTGCTGCACATCGCCGGCGTCGTCGACCTGGGCAAGGTCGGGGAGCTCACCCCGAAGTCGTGGCGCAACCAGCTCAACGTGAACCTCATCGCCCCGGCCGAGCTGACCCGCCACTTCCTGCCCCAACTCCGCGTCGCCCAGGGGCACGTGATCTTCGTGAACTCGGGCTCCGGGCTCAACGCCCACGCTGGCTGGTCCGCGTACGGCGCCTCCAAGCACGGTCTGAAGGGCCTCGCGGACGCGCTGCGCGAGGAGGAGCACGGCAACGGCGTGCGCGTCACGTCCGTCTACCCGGGCCGCACCGCGAGCGCCATGCAGGCCAAGGTGCACCAGCAGGAGGGCAAGGAGTACGACCCGGAGCGCTGGATCGACCCCGAGTCGATCGCCACGACGATCCTCATGGCGCTCGACCTCCCGCGCGACGCCGAGGTCAACGACCTGACGGTGCGCCCCGGCCGCTGACGTGCCGCCCGCCCGGTGGCCGGCGTTACGTACCCTTCCTGGGTGAGTGAAAAGAGCGACTTCAGGTGGGGGCCGGCCACGGGCGTCGGTTCGATGCCCGGTGGCGATGCCCGCGAGGCCGCCAAGACCGTGACCGGCAACTTCGAGGGCCCCGAGCAGGGGATGCCGTTCCTCGCCGAGCTGCCCGCGCGCGGCCCCGGCGCCGACATGATCGGCCGTACCGCGGGGATGCTGGTCGACCTCTACGCGCGCGTGGAGCCCAGCGGCTGGCGGATCGGCGACCGGCCCGGCCGTGACACCAAGCGCGCCCGGTCCTGGCTCGGCGAGGACCTCGACGCCCTCGAGGAGTTCACGCAGGGGTACGAGGGCCCGCTCAAGGTGCAGGCCGTCGGGCCCTGGACCCTCGCCGCCGCACTGGAGCTCCGGAACGGGGAGGCCGCGCTCTCCGACCTCGGCGCCTGCCGCGACCTCGCCGCCTCCCTCGCCGAGGGCCTGCGCGCCCACCTCGCCGACGTACGCCGCCGGGTGCCCGGCGCCCAGGTGGCGCTCCAGCTCGACGAGCCCTCGCTCATCGCCGTGCTGCGCGGACAGATCAAGACCGCCAGCGAGTACCGCACGCACCGCGCCGTCGACCGGCAGATCGTCGAGAGCGCGCTGCGGGACGTCATGGGCGTGATCGACGACGGCCCCCGGCTCGTCCACTCGTGCGCCCCCGACGTGCCGTTCGCCCTCCTGCGCCGGGCCGGCGCCGACGCGGTCTCCTTCGACTTCTCGCTGCTCACCGAGCGTGACGACGAGGCCATCGGGGAGTCCGTCGAGGGCGGTCTGCGACTCGTCGCCGGTGTCGTGCCCGGCGTGGACGGCCCATTGTCAGACCCTGCCGGTAGCGTCATGGGTGTCAGGACGCTGTGGCGCAGGCTGGGGCTGAATCCGGGTTCGCTCGCGGACTCGGTGGTGCTCACGCCGTCGTGCGGACTCGCGGGTGCGTCGCCCGCGTACGCCCGCGCGGCGCTCGCCCACTGCGTCCGGGCGGCGAGATCACTCGCGGACAACCCTGAGTGACCGTGGACGAAGGCATACGGGAGGACGAGACGGTGGCTGACGCACTGCAGAGCGAGGGCACGGTGCCCGCCGAGGCGCGTGACGAGCATGCCCGGCTGGCCGAGCAGATCGAGGAGCACCGCTTCAGGTACTACGTGAACGACGCTCCGGTCGTCTCCGACGCCGAGTTCGACAAGCTCCTGCGCTCCCTGGAGGCGCTGGAGGAGTCCCACCCCGAGCTGCGCACGCCGGACTCGCCGACCCAGAAGGTCGCGGGGCAGTACGAGACGGTGTTCACGTCCGTGGAGCACCGCGAGCGCATGCTCTCGCTCGACAACGCCTTCGACGACGAGGAGTTGGCGGCCTGGGCCGACCGCGTCGCCAAGGACGTGGGCGCGCCCGGCTATCACTTCCTGTGCGAGCTGAAGATCGACGGCCTCGCGGTCAACCTGACGTACGAGGACGGCCGGCTCACGCGCGCGGCGACCCGCGGTGACGGCCGGGTCGGCGAGGACATCACGTCCAACGTCCGCACGATCACGGAGATCCCGAACCGCCTGAAGGGCGAGAACATCCCGCCGCTCGTCGAGATCCGCGGCGAGGTCTTCTTCCCCATGGACAAGTTCGAGGAGCTGAACGCGCGGCTCGTCGAGGCCGGCGACAAGCCCTTCGCCAACCCCCGCAACGCGGCGGCGGGTTCGCTGCGCCAGAAGGACCCGCGCGTCACCGCGACGCGCCCGCTGCACATGGTGGTGCACGGCATCGGCGCCCGCGAGGGCTTCGACATCGACCGCCTCTCCGAGGCGTACGCCCTGCTGCGCGAGTGGGGCCTGCCCACCACCAAGTACAGCAAGGTGGTCGACGACCTCGACGGCGTACGGAAGTTCATCGCCTACTACGGCGAGAACCGCCACTCCGTGGACCACGAGATCGACGGCGCCGTCGTCAAGCTCGACGAGATCCCGCTCCAGGGCCGCCTCGGCTCCACGGCGCGCGCCCCGCGCTGGGCCATCGCCTGGAAGTTCCCGCCCGAAGAGGTCAACACCAAGCTGCTCAACATCCGCGTGGGCGTGGGTCGCACGGGTCGTGTGACGCCGTACGCGCAGGTGGAGCCGGTCACCGTCGCGGGCTCGGAGGTCGAGTTCGCGACGCTGCACAACCAGGAGATCGTCAAGAAGAAGGGCGTGTTCATCGGGGACACGGTCGTCATCCGCAAGGCCGGTGACGTCATCCCCGAGATCCTCGGCCCGGTCGCCGACCTGCGGGACGGCAGCGAGTACGAGTTCGTGATGCCCGCCGAGTGCCCCGAGTGCGGCACCCCGCTGCGGGCCATGAAGGAGGGCGACATCGACCTCCGCTGCCCCAACGCCCGTACGTGCCCTGCCCAGTTGCGCGAGCGCCTCTTCTACCTGGGCGGCCGCCAGAGCCTGGACATCGAGAACTTCGGGTACGTCGCCGCCGCCGCGCTCACCGGACCGCTCGAGCCCGCGCAGCCGCCGCTCACGGACGAGGGCGACCTGTTCGACCTCACGATGGACCAGCTCCTGCCCATCAAGGCGTACGTCCTCGACCAGGACAGCGGGCTGCCCAAGCGCGATCCGAAGACGGGCGAGGAGAAGATCGCGGACATCTTCGCCACCAAGGCGGGGGAGCCGCGCAAGAACGCCGTCTCGATGCTGGAGCACATCGAGGCCGCCAAGAGCCGCCCGCTGGCCCGGGTCATCAACGGCCTGTCGATCCGTCACGTCGGCCCGGTCGCCGCCGAGGCGCTCGCCCGCGAGTTCCGCTCCATCGACCGCATCGACCAGGCCACCGAGGAGGAGCTCGCCGCCACGGACGGCGTGGGCGGGATCATCGCCGCCTCCGTGAAGCAGTGGTTCGCCGAGGACTGGCATCGGGAGATTCTGCGGAAGTGGCGTGCGGCCGGTGTGCGGATGGAAGAGGAAGGGGCGGGGGAGGACGAGGGGCCGCGTCCCCTCGAAGGACTCACTGTCGTGGTCACCGGAACGCTGCAGAACTACACGCGGGATGGCGCAAAAGAGGCCCTGCAGACCAGAGGTGCCAAGGTCACGGGTTCCGTTTCCAAGAAGACGTCCTTCGTGGTCGTGGGTGACAACCCCGGCTCCAAGTACGACAAGGCCATGCAGGTCAAGGTTCCGGTTCTGGACGAGGACGGGTTCGCCGTCCTGCTGGAACAGGGGCCGGAGGCCGCCGTCGACGTGGCGCTTCCCGCCGAGCAGGAGATCGCCGAGTAGCGGCCTCGGGTCACTCGAACAGCGCATATCAGACGCAGGCGGAACGCCGGGGTCATTCGGGCAACCGTGCCCGGGCGCGTCCGTCTGGTGCCCGTGGAAGCCTTCTGCGGCCTACTGTTGAGGTGTGCGCCTGCCGAGTCCTGCTGCGGATGGGGCGAATCCTCGCCCGCTGGGTACGAGGAGAGCGGGCAGCGGACGCAGGCACCGCCGGCAGTGAGAGGGACGGGAATGGAACCGACCGAGAGCGCCGCCCCGGACTCACGCCTGCGCGCACGTCGACGTGCGCGGCGCGACACGGCGCCGCGCCCCGACCGCGGCGAAGGGGCCGACGGTGGCGACAGCGGTCACGGGGAGAACGAGCGCGGTGGTGTGGTGAACTGGCGCAAATGGTGGCGCGGGGCCGGATTCGGCGCCGGCCGGACGAGCGGCGCGGCGGGCCCCGAAGCGCCCGGGCCCGAAGTGACGGGCCACGAAGGGCCGCTGAAGCGCGGGGCGCGGGATCACCCTGCGGACAGCGGCAGTTCGGCCCACGCCCGCGCGGCGTCCGAGCCCGAGGAACCCGCCCCGGCCCGCCCCAGGCGCGCCGACGGGCAGCCTCCGCTCGCACTGCCGGCCCGCCCCCCGAGGACCGAGGGCGCGCCCGGCGAGCGCATGTCCGACGACTGGCGGTCCGGCGCGCGCCCGCAGGACCTGGGCGCCGCCAACTCGCGGATGTCCGGCGCCCGTCCGGCGGGTGACCGGGAGGCCGGCGACGAAACCTCCCGCGCGCACACTTCCCACCCCCGCGTGACCGCCGCGGGACCGGTCGTGCACGGGCGCACCGTGGACGGCCGGCCGGAGCTCGCCGGAGGAGGCGCCCGGCCCGCCGGGACCCACCGCGGCGCAGGACCCGGCAGGGGAGCGGGACCGCTCCCCGGGACCGTCCCCGCGGGTGGCAGCGTCGGGATGGCGACACCCGCGCGCAATCAGCTCGCGGGCCAGGGCGAGACCTCGCGGGCCGCGCTCGTGCCGCTGCTGCCCGGCGTGGTGGTGGCGCTCGCCGCCGTGGTGCTCGGCGGCGGCTTCTACTGGTCGCTCGGCCAGGGGCACGCGCTCTTCCCGTCCGGCACGGACGGCTGGTGCCTCGCGATCCTCACCGGAATCATCGTCGGCCACCTCGTCGCGCTCGGCCGTGACCGCTGGTGGGGCGGCACCGGATCCGGCGCGGCCCTCACCCTCGCGGTGCTGCTCCTGTACGGCTGGGTGCCCGCGGGCATGGTCAGTCTCACCGTCGTCGTCCTCGTCGGCATCGCCCGCAGGCACTGCTGGCGACAGGGCCTGTTGCACGGTGCGATCGACATCCTCGGCATCGGCGCCGGCGCCCTCGTCCTCGCCGCGTTCGGCCGCGTACCGTCCGTCGAGGTGCCGTGGAAACCCGAGGGCTGGGGCCTGTCCGCGGTGCCCGAGGTGGCCCTCGCTGCTCTTGCCTATCTTCTGGTTACCCGCACCCTGCTCTGGTACGTGCATGCGCCACCGAACTCGGGCCTTCCGACCGTCGCCCGCACCGCGCTCGTGCGGCAGGGCCTGGTCGCCGTCGCGCTGCTCGGGATCGCGCCGCTGATCTGCGTCGTCGCCATCGCGCTGCCGGTGCTGCTGCCGCTGTTCGCGATCCCGTTGATCGCGCTCGACTCCACGCTGTGGATCGCGCGGGCCCGCGCGGAGGAACAACTGCGTGACCCGCTCACCGGACTGCCGAACCGGCAGTGGCTGCTTGAGCGCACCTGGAGTGCGCTCGACGACGCCGAGCGGATCGGCGTGCGCAGCGCGCTCATGCTGATCGACCTCGACCGGTTCCGTTCGGTGAACGACACTCTCGGTCATCTCGCCGGTGACCGGCTCCTGTTGCAGATCGCCGATCGGCTGAGAGCGGCGCTGCCGCGCGGTGCGGAGGTCGCGCGGCTCGGGGGCGACGAGTTCGCGGTGCTGCTGCCCGTCGCCGACTCCACGACGTCCGCGACGCGGGTGGCCCGCAACCTCGTGGCCACCCTCGGCTCGCCCCTCGACCTGGACGGACTGACGCTCGTCCTGGAGGCCAGCGCGGGACTCGCCGTCTTCCCCGACCACGCGCTGGACGCCGAGGGCCTGCTCCGCCGGGCCGACGTCGCGATGTACCAGGCCAAGCGGGACCGCACCGGCGTCGAGGTCTACGAGTCGAAGCGGGACTCCAACACGCCCGACCGGCTCGGCCTGTTGGGCGATCTGCGGCGCGCGCTCGACGCGGGCGAGGTGGAGCTGCACTACCAGCCGAAGGTCCGGTTCGACGGGCACGTCGCGGGCCTGGAGGCGCTCGTACGGTGGGTGCATCCGGAGCGCGGGAAGGTGCCGCCGGACGAGTTCATCGCCATCGCCGAGTCGTCCGGGCTCATGCCGCATCTGACCGAGTACGTCCTGGAGACTGCCCTCGCGCAGGTCGCGCGCTGGCGTGCCAAGGGGCTGCATGTGCCGGTCGCGGTGAACGTGTCGCCGCGCGACGTGCACACGCCCGGCTTCGCCGGAGCGGTCGCCGCACGGCTCGCCCGGCACGGCGTCCCGGCCGGGTCGTTGCAGCTGGAGATAACGGAGCACGTGCTCCTGGAAGACCCGCAGCGGGCCGCCGACACTTTGGCCGGGCTCACCGGGCACGGCGTGAAGATGTCGCTCGACGACTTCGGCACCGGGTACTCGTCGCTCGTGCACCTGCGGCGGCTCCCGGTCAGCGAGCTGAAGATCGACCGGTCGTTCGTGGCCCGGCTCGCCGTGGACAACGAGGACGCGGAGATCGTCCGCTGCACCGTCGACCTGGCGCACTCGCTCGGCCTGCTGGTCGTCGCCGAGGGCGTCGAGGACGACGAGACGTGGGAGCGGCTGCGGGACCTGGGCTGCGACGCGGTGCAGGGGTGGCTGGTCGCCGCCGCGATGCCGCCCGACGAGACGACGGCGTGGCTCCGCGCCCGCGGCGCCCGCGGCTGGCGCCCGCCGGCGGCGCTCCCGGCGGCTCAGTCCGACGACTGCGGTCCCCTCGGCTGACGGGTCCCGCCCGCCCGGGGCGGGCCACTTTGCGGATGGGCTCGCGCGGTAGGAGGCAGCGGCGCAGCAGCATGCCGTAAGGGGTGCGGGGAACTGCGCGCCCAGCCCCGCTCCGCGTGCACAGGGGCGCAGGCCCACCCCGCCTCCCAGCACTCCCGCCTCCCCGGAGGGGCCCGCCCCCGTAAACCGTTTACCGACCATGGTGCCGCGCCCCATAGGATTGGGCTCAAACCGAGAACACGCACCCCGTGAGGATCCGCATGCCTGGCATCACGCGCGAGGAGGTCGCCCACCTCGCCCGGCTGGCGCGTCTGGAGCTGAAGCCCGAAGAGCTCGACCACTTCGCAGGCCAGCTCGACGACATCATCGGCGCGGTCGCCCGCGTCAGTGAGGTCGCCGACCAAGACGTACCGCCGACTTCGCACCCGCTGCCGCTGACGAACGTCATGCGCAAGGACGAGGTCCGTCCGTCGCTCACCCCCGAGCAGGCGCTCTCCGGCGCCCCGGCCCAGGAGCAGCAGCGTTTCAAGGTGCCGCAGATCCTGGGGGAGGACTAAACAGTCATGACGGACATCAACGTCAACATCATCAAGCTGACCGCCGCCGAGATCGCGGCGAGGATCGCTTCCGGCGAGCTCACCGCCGTCGAGGTCACCGAGGCCCACCTGGCCCGGATCGAGGCCGTCGACGAGAAGGTGAACGCCTTCCTGCACGTCGACCGTGAGGGCGCCCTGAAGCAGGCCGCCGCCGTCGACGCGAAGGTCAAGAACGGCGAGAAGCTCGGCCCGCTGGCCGGCGTCCCGCTCGCGCTGAAGGACATCTTCACCACCGAGGGCATCCCGACCACGGTCGGCTCCAAGATCCTCGAGGGCTGGATCCCGCCGTACGACGCGACGCTGGTCAAGAACCTGAAGGCCGCCGACGTCGTCATCCTCGGCAAGACCAACATGGACGAGTTCGCCATGGGGTCGTCGACGGAGAACAGCGCGTACGGCCCGACCGGCAACCCGTGGGACCTCACCCGCATCCCGGGCGGCTCCGGCGGCGGCTCCTCCGCCTCCCTCGCCGCGTACGAGGCCCCGCTCGCCATCGGCACGGACACCGGCGGCTCGATCCGCCAGCCCGCGGCCGTCACCGGCACCGTCGGCGTCAAGCCGACCTACGGCGGCGTCTCCCGCTTCGGCATGGTCGCGTTCTCGTCCTCCCTGGACCAGGGCGGCCCCTGCGCCCGCACGGTCCTGGACGCGGCACTGCTGCACGAGGCCATCGCCGGCCACGACCCGCTCGACTCCACGTCCATCGACGCCCCGGTCCCGGCCGTCGTCGAGGCCGCGAAGAACGGCAGCGTGCAGGGCATGCGCGTCGGCGTCGTCAAGCAGTTCCGCGGCGAGGGCTACCAGGCCGGCGTCGTGCAGCGCTTCGACGAGTCCGTCGAGCTGCTGAAGTCGCTGGGCGCCGAGGTCGTCGAGCTGGACTGCCCGTCGTTCGACCTGGCCCTGTCCGCGTACTACCTGATCGCGCCGTCCGAGTGCTCCTCGAACCTCGCCCGGTTCGACGCCATGCGCTACGGCCTGCGCGTCGGCGACGACGGCTCGCACTCGGCGGAGGACGTCACCGCGCTGACCCGCGAGGCAGGCTTCGGCGACGAGGTCAAGCGCCGCATCATCCTCGGTACGTACGCCCTGTCGAGCGGTTACTACGACGCGTACTACGGCAGCGCCCAGAAGGTGCGCACGCTGATCACCCAGGAGTTCGAGGCCGCGTTCGAGCAGGTCGACGTCATCGTGTCGCCGACCACGCCCACCACCGCCTTCCCGATCGGCGAGCGCGCCGACGACCCGATGGCGATGTATCTCGCGGACCTGTGCACGATTCCGACCAACCTTGCGGGGAACTCGGCCATGTCGCTGCCCTGCGGCCTGGCCCCCGAGGACGGGCTGCCGGTCGGACTGCAGATCATCGCCCCCGCCATGAAGGACGACCGCCTGTACAAGGTGGGGTCCGCCGTCGAGGCCGCTTTCGTGGAAAAGTGGGGGCACCCGCTGCTTGAGGAGGCTCCGTCGCTGTGAGTGCCATGGCAAAGAAGGCCAAGAACTTCAAGAAGTCCAAGACCGGCGTCTACGTCTCGCTGGCCAGCACCGCCTTCGGCGCGCTCAGCGTCGCGAAGCAGGCGAAGATGGCCCGCAACGACAACGACACCCTGCGGCTGGTCGACGCCGCCGTGTCCGCCGCCGCCATCGTCACCGGTATGGCGATCCTCTACCGGGAGCTCAAGCGCCTGGGCGACGACGACGTCCTGCTGGGCTGAGAGGGAAGTTTCAACAATCGTGACTGCCACGACCACGTCCGAGCTGATGGGGTACGAGGACGCGCTCGCGTCGTACGACCCGGTCATGGGCCTTGAGGTCCACGTCGAGCTCGGCACGAAGACGAAGATGTTCTGCGGCTGCTCCACCGAGCTGAAGCAGGACGCCAACAGCCAGACCTGCCCGACCTGCCTCGGCCTGCCCGGCGCGCTGCCGGTCGTGAACGAGATCGGCGTCGAGTCGGCCATCAAGATCGGCCTCGCGCTCAACTGCTCGATCGCCGAGTGGTGCCGTTTCGCCCGGAAGAACTACTTCTATCCGGACATGCCGAAGAACTTCCAGACCTCTCAGTACGACGAGCCGATCGCCTTCGACGGCTACCTCGACGTGCAGCTGGAGGACGGGGAGGTCTTCCGCGTGGAGATCGAGCGCGCCCACATGGAGGAGGACACCGGCAAGTCGACGCACGTCGGCGGTGCCACGGGTCGTATCCAGGGCGCCTCGCACTCGCTGCTCGACTACAACCGCGCGGGCATCCCGCTCATCGAGATCGTCACCAAGCCCATCGAGGGCGCGGGCGAGCGGGCCCCCGAGGTCGCGAAGGCGTACGTCGCAGAGCTGCGCGAGGTCATCAAGGCGCTCGACGTGTCCGAGGCCCGGATGGACAAGGGCCAGATGCGCTGCGACGTGAACCTGTCGCTGCGTCCGAACGGGACCGAGAAGTTCGGCACGCGTTCCGAGACGAAGAACGTGAACTCGCTGCGTTCCGTCGAGCGTGCGGCGCGCTACGAGATCCAGCGGCACGCCGCGGTGCTGTCCTCCGGCGGTTCGATCGTGCAGGAGACCCGTCACTTCCACGAGGAGGACGGCTCCACCACCTCGGGCCGCATCAAGGACAACGCCGAGGACTACCGGTACTTCCCGGAGCCCGACCTGGTGCCGGTGGCCCCGTCCCGCGAGTGGGTCGAGGCGCTGCGTGCCGAGCTGCCGGAGATGCCGCTCGCGCAGCGCAACCGGCTGATCGAGGAGTGGGCCGTCAGCGCCCACGACATGCAGTCGATCCGCAACGCCGGTGCCATCGGCCCGATCGTCGCCACCATCGCGGTCGGCGCAGACCCGGCGTCCGCCCGCAAGTGGTGGATGGGCGAACTGGCCCGTTCCGCGAACGACCAGGGCGTCGAGCTGGGCGCGCTGCCGATCACGCCGGAGCAGGTGGCCCGCGTGTCCGAGCTGGTCGCCGCGGGCGACCTCAACGACAAGCTGGCCCGCCAGGTCATCGACGGCGTACTGAAGGGCGAGGGCACGCCGGACGAGGTCGTGGAGAAGCGCGGCCTGAAGGTCGTCTCGGACGAGGGCGCGCTGTCCACGGCCGTGGACGAGGCGATCGCCGGGAACCCGGGCGTCGCGGACAAGATCCGTGGCGGCAAGGTCGCTGCCGCGGGGGCGCTCGTCGGGGCGGTCATGAAGGCGACCCGGGGGCAGGCCGACGCGGCGCGCGTCAAGGAACTGATCCTGGAGAAGTTGGGCGTCAGCGAGGGCTGACAGCGCCTGGGCGGCGGGGCATCGGGTTGCCGGTGCGCCGCCGCCTTTCCGTGTCCAGGTCTCGGGGCTCCGCCCCGGACCCCGCTGCTCAATCGCCGCAGGGGCTTGAAATTGGGGACCCGCCCCGTGCCCAGCTCCCCCATCACCGCAGGGGCCTCAGTTGCTCATCTCCGTAGCCCTTCTTGCCGTCACGCTGCTCTTCGCCGTCCTACGCCCCCGTAAATGGCCGGAGGCCGTCGGTGCCGTGCCCGCGGCAGGTGTGGCCATGGCCGCCGGAGTGGTGTCGCCCGCCCACGCCTGGGCCGAGACCCAAGAGCTCCTTCCGGTCGTCGGGTTCCTCGCCGGGATCCTCCTGCTGGCCCAACTCTGCGCCGACGAAGGACTGTTCAAGGCGGCCGGCGACCTGGTCGCCCGTGCCTGTCACGGCAGTCCGAAGCGGATGCTGGGCGGTGTGTTCGCGGTGGCCGCGGGGATCACCGCCGTACTGAGCCTCGACGCCACCGTCGTCCTGCTCACCCCGGTCGTCTTCGCGACCGCGGCCCGCATCGGGGCCCGCCCGCGGCCGCACGTCTACGCGAGCGCCCACCTCGCCAACTCGGCGTCACTCCTGCTGCCGGTGTCCAACCTCACGAACCTGCTGGCCTTCGCGGCGAGCGGACTCACATTCACGCACTTCGCGGGGCTCATGGCGCTCCCGTGGCTGGTGGCGATCGGCATCGAGTACGCGGTGTTCCGCCGGTACTTCGCCGCCGACCTGGCCGCGCCCGCGCACGAACCGGACGCCGAAGAGCCGCCCGGCGTCCCGTTGTTCACGCTCACGGTGCTCGCGCTCACGCTCGCCGGGTTCGTCGTCACGTCCTTCGCGGGCATCGAACCGCTGTGGGCCGCCTTCGCGGGAGCGGCCGTGCTCGGCACCCGGGCCCTGGCCCGCCGCCACAGCACCCCGGCGGAACTGCTCAAGGCGGCCAACCTGCCGTTCTGCATCTTCGTCCTCGCGCTCGGCATCGTGGTCAAGGCCGTGGTCGACAACGGGCTCGGGGACGCCATCGCCCGCTTCCTGCCGGACGGTTCGTCCCTGCCCACGCTGCTCGCGATCGCCGGGACCGCGGCGCTGCTCTCCAACGTCATCAACAACCTGCCGGCGATCCTGACCCTGCTCCCGGTCGTCGCCCCGATGGGCCCGGGGCCGGTGCTCGCCGCCCTGATCGGCGTCAACCTCGGCCCCAACCTCACGTATGTCGGCTCCCTGGCGACCCTGCTGTGGCGGCGCATCGTGCACGAACACGGCACCGAGCCCGAGTTGGGCGAGTTCACCCGCCTCGGTCTGCTCACCGTCCCCGCGACGCTCGCGGCGTCGACGCTCGCGCTGTGGGCCGTGCTGCTCGTGTGAGTGTGCGACTCCCCTTGTGAGTAAGGACACGAAAGCGACAAAGGATCACTTCCGGCTGTAAGAGTGTCTCGTCATTGCTCATGTGTTCTTTGCGGACGGTTCACGCATCAAGCGGATGTTCCCGGACGAAGATCCACGAAATGACCCAGGGAGCACGACCGTGGCCGCACTCGCCCGCTGGTGTGTCAATCACCGGCTCGTGGTCGTCCTTCTGTGGTTGACCGCCCTCGTGGGCACGAGTGCCGCCGCTGCCGTGGCGGGCTCCGCGTACTCGAACGACTACGAGGCGCCGGGCACGGAATCGGGGCGCGCCACACAGCTCCTCGACGAGAACTTCGCCGGGCTCGGCGGCGACAGCGACACCGTCGTCTGGCACATCGAGGGCTCCACCGTGCGCGCCGCCGACGTCGAGAAGACGATGAGCAACACCCTCGGCGAACTCGCCGACCTCCTGGGCGTCGCGGCCGTCGGATCGCCGTACGAGGCCGGGGGCCCGGGGCAGATCAGTGCCGACGGCCACACGGCGTACGCCACGGTCACCTTCGACAAGCAGGCCGACGACATCCCGGAGGGGCAGGCGCAGGCCGTCGTCGACACCGCGCAGGCCGCCGAGGACGACGGGCCCGACGGGCTCCAGGTGGAGCTCGGCGGCAGCGCCGTCGCGCTCACCGAGTCGACCTCGGCCCACACGTCCGAGATCATCGGCGTCGTCGTCGCGGCCGTCGTGCTCTTCCTCGCCTTCGGCTCGCTGGCCGCGGCCGCGCTGCCCATCGCCACCGCGCTGGTGAGCGTCGGCACCGCGTACGCGGGGATCGTGCTGCTCGGGCACGCCATGACCGTCGCGGACTTCGCGCCGATGCTCGGCATGCTCGTCGGGCTCGGCGTCGGGATCGACTACGCGCTGTTCATCGTGACCCGGCACAGGAGAGGGCTGAAGCGCGGGCTGCCGGTGGCCGAGGCCGCCGAGCGGGCCGTCGCCACCACAGGGCGTGCCGTGGTGTTCGCCGGGGCCACCGTGTGCATCGCCCTGCTCGGCATGCTGATGCTGGGCCTGAGCTTCCTCAACGGCGTCGCCATCGCCGCGTCCGTGACCGTGCTGCTCACCGTCGCCGCGTCCGTGACGCTGCTGCCGGGGCTGCTCTCGTACATCGGGATGCGGGCGCTGTCGCGGCGCGAGCGGCGGCGGCTCGCCGAGCACGGGCCCGAGCCCGTGCTGCCGACCGGGCTCGCCGCCCGCTGGGCCGCCTTCGTGGAGCGCAGGCCGAAGCTGCTCGGCGCGCTCGCGATCGCCGTGATCGCGGTGCTCTCGCTGCCCACCTTCTTCCTCCACCTGGGCACGTCCGACCAGGGCAACAGTCCGGCGAGCAGCACCACCCGGCAGGCCTACGACCTGCTTGCCGACGGGTTCGGGCCCGGCGTGAACGGGCCGCTGACCCTCGTCACCCAGGTCGACGGTGCCAAGGACAAGACCGCGCTCGCGGAGCTGACGAGCGAGCTGCGGGACACCGACGGGGTCGCCTCCGTCTCACGTGTTACGTATAACTCCGATGACAGCGCGGCCCACCTCACCGTCGTGCCGAAGTCCTCGCCGCAGTCCGAGCGGACCAGTGAGCTGGTCGACCGGCTTCGCACCGAGGCCGTGCCGGCCGCGGAACAGGGCAGCAGCCTCGATGTGCAGGTCGGCGGCGTCACCGCGAGTTACGACGACTTCGCCGAGGTCATCGTCGGCAAGCTGCCCCTGTTCGTCGGCGCAGTGGTCGGACTCGGCTGCGCGCTGCTCCTGCTCGCCTTCCGGTCCATCGGGATCCCGCTCAAGGCCGCCGCGATGAACGTCGCGGCCGTGGCAGCGGCCTTCGGTGTCGTCGTCGCGATCTTCCAGTGGGGCTGGGGGAGCGAACTCCTCGGGCTCGGGGCGTCCGGGCCGATCGAGCCCTTCCTCCCCGTGATCATGGTGTCGGTCCTCTTCGGGCTCTCCATGGACTACCAGGTGTTCCTCGTGAGCCGGATGTACGAGGAGTGGCTGGAGACCGGCGACAACCGGCGGGCCGTGCGGGTCGGGCTCGCCGAGACCAGCCGCGTGATCAACTCGGCCGCCGTGATCATGATTTCGGTGTTCCTCGCGTTCGTCCTCAGCGGGGACCGGGTGATCGCCATGTTCGGCATCGCGCTCGCCGTGGCCGTCGCCGTCGACGCGTTCGTCCTCCGTACGCTCCTCGTGCCCGCCCTGATGCACATGCTCGGCGGCGCCAACTGGTGGCTGCCCAAGTGGCTCGACCGGCGCCTGCCGCGGCTGAGTATCGAGCCGCCCGAGTGCCGCGCCGCCGCGGGTGCGAGGATCCCGGTGCCGCGAGACTCGCTGCAGGACCTCTCCGCGAAGGAGCCCGATGTACGCCATCCCGCTGGGTGACACCCGCGCCGAACTGCGCCCCCTGGAGCCCTGGAACGCCGAGGAACTCCTCACCCACCTGGACCGGGGCCGTGAGTTCATCGGGCAGTTCATCCCGTTCGGCCAGGACGCCAGGGACGCCGAGGGCGCCCGCGCGCTGATCCAGCGGTACGCCGACAAGCGCGCCACCGACAGCGGCAGCCTGCACGGCATCTGGCTGGAGGGAAAGCTCGTCGGCGGCGTGCTCTTCCGGGTCTTCGACGCGGCGGCCGGCACCTGCGAGGTGGGCTGCTGGCTGGAGCCCGCCGCCACCGGGCGCGGACTCGTCACGCGCGCGGCCCGCGTGCTCATCGACTGGGCCGTCGAGGAGCGCGGCATTCACCGTGTCGAGTGGATCGCCGCCGCCGGCAACGCGCCCAGCATCGGCGTCGCCCGCAGGCTCGGGATGCGCCGCGACGGGGTGCTCCGCGAGGCGTTCCTGTACGACGGCGTACGCCATGACGAGGAGATCTGGTCGGTGCTCGCGCCCGAGTGGCGCAGCGCACGCGACGCGCACAGGGAGCATTAAGACGGCTCTCAGACTCCACCCCTACGGTGCGCAGCATGACTACGAAGACTGAAGCGCAGCGCGACGCCGAGACCACGGTGGAGGAGGCCGTGAAGGCAGACAAGGCCGAGCAGGCCGACAAGGAAGCCGCGGCGGAGGCCACCGAGGCCGAGACCGAGGGCGTGCAGGACGACGACGCGGCCGAGGCCGCCGCGGAGGCCGAGCTCGCGGCCCTCGCCAAGGCCGAGGCCGACAAGCCGTCCGGCGTCGGCCAGGGCGCGGGCGCGATCGTCTCCGTAGCCCTCGGTATCGTCGGGCTCAGCGGCGGCTGGCTCGGCACCATCGCCTCGGCCCGCGCGCAGCTCCAGGGCCAGCTCACCACCGCGCAGAGCGCGGGCATCGCCAAGCAGATCTCCGCGATGTACGGCGAAGCCTGGCACTCCGCCGCCCTGGTCGGCGGCCTCTTCTCGCTCGTCGCCCTGGTGATCGGCGCGGCCGTGCTGGCCAGGCCCGCGTTCGGCGCGCCCGGCAAGCCGCAGGCGCTGTGGATCAAGTCGACCGCGTGGGCTGGTCTCGCCGTCGGCGTCATCGGGCTGCTGCTCGCCGTCGCCAAGTACACAGACCTCATCCTCGGCATGCCCGGCACCAGCGGCTGAGGCACTCGCGTAAGGGCGGACGAGCCGCCTAAGGCACCCCGTGGGCCGCGTCTAAGGAGGCGCGGCCCACAAACATGCGGCACTCTCCCCATGTGCCGCACCCCCCTGGGGGACGAGATTGGAGGCATCGCGGAGAACGCTCCGCGAGAGCCGCCAAGACCGTCACCAGGGAGACGAGATGTTCGAGTACGAACTCCACCAGGTCCGCTCCGCCGAACTCATCGAGGAGGCCGAGCGGTTCCGCCTCGCACGCTTCGCCCGCAAGCAGGCGAAGGCCCGGCGCGCGGAGCGCCGAGCACAGGACCAGGACGCGGAGAGGCCGGTGAGCACCGGCCGCTCCGACCGGCGCCGCGCACCGCGCACGGCGTGAGCGCGCCCGCCGCGGCCGGCGGCGCCGGGATCGCGGCCCCGCTGTCAGACCCGTGTGCGATCCTCAGCGATGTGGAGACCAGGTCCGTCAGTCCGGTGTTCGTCGGTCGCGCCGATGAACTGGGCGTACTGAGCAAGGCCCTTGAGCGGGCCGGGGCCGCCGAGCCGCAGGCGCTGCTGCTCGGCGGCGAGGCCGGCGTGGGCAAGACGCGCCTCGTCGAGGAGTTCGGCGCGGCCGCCCGCGACCGGGGCGCCGTCGTCGTCACCGGCGGCTGCGTCGAGATCGGCGCGGACGGACTGCCGTACGCGCCGTTCTCCACCGCCCTGCGCGCCCTGCGCCGCACGCTGCCCGACGAGGTGGACGCGGCGGTCGCGGGCCGCGAGGACGAACTGGCCCGGCTGCTGCCGGAACTGGGCGAGCACGAGGGCCGCGGCCTCGACGGCCGGGGCGACGAGAGCGCGACGGCCCGCCTCTTCGAACTCACCGTCCGGCTCCTGGAGCGCGTCTCGGCCGAGCGCACCGTCGTCGTGGTCCTCGAAGACCTGCACTGGGCGGACGCCTCCACCCGCCACCTGCTCTCCTACCTGTTCCGTACGCTGCGCAGCGGCCGCCTCGCCGTCATCGCCAGCTACCGCGCGGACGACGTGCACCGCCGCCACCCCCTGCGCCCCCTGCTCGCCGAGCTCGACCGGCTGCGCACCGTCACCCGCATCGAACTCGGCCGCCTCAGCCGGGACGAGGTCGCCCGCCAGATCGCCGGAATCATGGCCGCGGAACCCGAACCCGCCGACGTGGACGACATCTTCCGCCGCTCCGACGGCAACGCGTTCTTCGTCGAGGAACTCGCCGTGTCCGCCGCCGAGGGCTGCGCCACGGGCCTGACCGACTCGCTGCGCGACGTCCTCCTCGTCCGCGTCGAATCGCTGCCCGAGTCCGCCCAGCGCATCGCCCGGACCTGCGCGGAGGGCGGCTCCACGGTCGAGTACCCGCTGCTCGCGGCCGTCGCCGGGCTCGGCGAGGACGAACTGATCGAGGCGCTGCGCGCCGCCGTAGGAGCGAACATCCTGCTCGCGTCCCCGGACGGCGACGGCTACCGGTTCCGCCACTCCCTGGTCCGCGAAGCCGTCAGCGACGACCTGCTGCCCGGCGAGCGCTCCCGCATCAACCGCCGCTACGCCGAGGCCCTGGAGGCCGAGCCGACCCTGGTGCCCGCCGACGCGCGCGTGACGCGCCTCGCCAGCTACTGGTACCACGCCCACGACGCGGCGAAGGCCCTGCCCGCCGTCCTCGACGCCTCCGTGGCGGCCCGCCGCCGGCACGCGTACTCCGAGCAACTGCGCCTCCTCGAGCGGGCGATGGAGCTGTGGGACGGCGCACCGCAGGAGATCCGCGCCGCGCTGCGCATGGGCGACTACGCCCTCGCCTTCAGCTCCTGCGGCTGCGATCCCGCCCGGACCCCGCTCGAATACCTCGACCTGCTGTCCGAGGCCGCGGTGGCCGGGCGCCTGTGCGGGGAGCGGGAGCGTGCGCTGAAGATCGGCAAGCGGGGGCTGCGCATCCTGGAGGAGGCCGAGGGCAGCGGGACGGCGGACCCCCTCCGGGCCGCGTGGTTCCACATCCAGAACTCCAAGATCGTCTCCCACGTCGGCCGCGGCGACGGGTGGGACGAGATCGCCACGGCCCAGGAGCTCGTCCGGGGTCTGCCGCCGTCCGCCGTGCACGCCGAGGTGCTGGCGAACGTAGCGGCCTGGGGAATGCTGCACAGCCCCGGCGCCGAGACCCTCGCCGCCGCCGAGCGAGCCGTCGAGTACGCGCGCATGGTCGACGACGCGGAGGAGATCGAACTCCACGCGCGTCTCGTCCGCGGCGGACTCCTCGTGGACGCGGGAGCCATCGAGGAGGGCTTCGCCGAGATGCACGCGGTCCGCGAGCGCTCCCTGGCCCTGGGCATGACCGCCCGCCTCGTCAACGTCAACGTCAACCTGCCCTCCCACCTGGAAGGCGTCGGGCGCTCCGCGGAATCCGCGCGCGTCTGCGAAGAGGCCGTCGCCCTGTGCCGCCGCTACGGCCTGACCGACAACAAGGGCTGGGTCCGTTCCAATCTGGCCGAGTCCCTCGTCTCCCTCGGCCGCTGGGACGAGGCGGTCGAGGTCGCCGAGTGGGTGAGCCGGCGCTTCGGCCTCAGCGACAAGCCCCGCGGTACCGCGTGCGCGCACCTCGCCATGGTCGCGCTCGGCCGCGGCGCCCTTCAGGAAGCGGCCGACCACCTCGCCGCGGCCAACGGGTTCTACGGCGCGCACGACCCGCAGCCCCAGTACACGCTGCCCCGCGCCCACCTCGCCCTCGCGCTCGCCGCCGCCCAGGGCCGCCTCCTGGACGCCCGCGCCGAGCTCGCCCGGCTGGTCGCGGCGGGGCTGCCGCCCTCCATGCACCGCTACTCCTGGCCCCTCCTGCGCAGCGCCGCCGCGGCCGAGGCGGACGCGCGCGGACTGCCGGCCGCCGACGCCGGTCGCGCGGAGGCGGTCGCCCGGATCCGGGACGCCGCGAAGCGTCAGGCCACGCCCGTACCGGTCTGGCAGGCCCACGAGCGGTGGGTGCGCGTCGAGCTCCTGCGCGCGGAGGGCCGCGACACCGCCGACGAGTGGTCCGCCACGGTCACCGATTTCGAGCCGCTCGACCGGCCCCACGACCTGGCCCGCGTCCGGCTCCGCCTCGCGGAGTCCCTGGTCGCGCGGGGCGCGGAGGGGGACCGGGACCGCGCCACCGAACTCCTGCGGCTCGTCGGAGCGGTCGCCGAGCACCTGGGCGCGCGCCCGCTCACCGAATCCGTCGCCCTGCTCGCCCAGCGTGCCCGGCTGTCCCTGGCCCGCGAGGCGCCGCGGCAGAGCGCTCCGGACGACCCAGCGCGGGAGTTCGGCCTCACGAGCCGCGAGCGGGACGTGCTGCGTCTGGTCGCGGCGGGCCTCAGCAACCGCCAGATAGCCGAGGAGTTGTTCATCTCGCCGAAGACGGCGAGCGTCCACGTCTCCAACATCCTCGCGAAGCTGGGCGTCGCGGGCCGCGGCGAGGCGGCGGCCCTGGCCCACCGCCTGAGCCTCTTCCCGGCGGAGCGGGCTCCCGTACGCTGAGGGGGAGGGCCCGGTCGGGGCCCGCCCCGGGAGGCGCCGTGTTCAACATGTTCGAGGAGCTGTTCTCACCCGGCCGCAAGCACACCAACGACGAGCGCAAGCGTCTCGAGCTGACCCGTGTCGACATGAACGACGGCGACCCGGGCCGCGGCCCGATAGACCTCACCTCGGGCAAGGTCGTCGTCCGCCGCCCGGAGCCTCCGTCAACCGATTCAAGCCCCTGCGGCGATTGAGCAGCGGGGTCCGGGGCAGAGCCCCGAGACCGCAACCACGGGTCGGCCGAAGGGGTCAGCGGACCTTGAGCTCCAGGATCCGGTCGTCCCCCTTCTCCGGCGTCCCGCGCGTATCCGTCTCACTCGTCACGAGCCACACCTTGTCGTCGCCCGCCGCGACCACCGTGCGCAACCGCCCGTACTTCCCCTCCAGGAACGCCTGCGGCTCATGGGCCGCCTTCGCCCCGTCGAGCGGAATCCGCCACAGCCGCTCGCCGCGCAACCCGGCCATCCAGATCGACCCCTCCGCGTACGCGATCCCGCTGGGCGAGGCCTCCGAGGTGTGCCACTGGGCGATCGGGTCGTGGTACTTCTTGTCGCCGCTCTTCCCCTCGGCGTCGGGCCAGCCGTAGTTGTCGCCCGCCACGATGTGGTTCAGCTCGTCCCAGGTGTCCTGCCCGAACTCCGAGGCCCAGAGCCGCTTGTCCTCGTCCCAGGCGAGCCCCTGCACATTGCGGTGCCCGTACGAGTACACGGGGGAGTCGCCGAAGGGGTTGCCCGGCGCCGGCTCGCCCTCCGGGGTGAGCCGCAGGATCTTGCCGCCGGTGGACTTCTTGTCCTGCGCCAGCGGCTTGTCGTACGTCTCTCCGGTCCCCACGTACAGCAGCTTGTCCGGGCCGAAGGCGATCCGCCCGCCGTTGTGGTTCGTGCCCTTCGGGATGCCCCGGAACACCGTGTCGGGGGCGCCGAGCCGCTCGCCCGAGGGCTTCTTCTCGTCGTACATCATCCGCACGATGCGGTTGTCCGACTCCGTTGTGAAGTACGCGTAGACCATGTGGTCGGAGGCGTACGAGGGGGAGAGCGCGAGGCCCAGGAGGCCGCCCTCGCCCTCGGCCGCGACCCCGGGCACCTCGCCGAGTACGGACTTCTTGCCGGTCTTCGTGTCGACACGGGTGATCGTCCCCTCGTCGCGGGACGAGACGAGCAGGTCGCCGCCGGGCAGCTCGGCGAGCCCCCACGGCGACTTGAGGCCGTCCGCGACGGTCCGCTCGACGCTCACCGAGCCCTTCGCCGGCGGCACGTCCGCCTTCGGGGACGAGGAGCCGCCCGAACCGCTCGTACTGGGCGCGGCCGTCGAGTCCTTGCTCGGCGCGGGGGAGCCGTCACCGGAGGAGCACCCGGCCGCGAGCAGGAGCGCGGCACAAGCGGTGAGGGCCAACGCGGGCCGCACAGCTGATCGTTGCACGATCAGGATCCCTTCGACGTGAAGCTCGGTCGTTCACACACCGCTCTACCGTTGAAACACCGCACACACGGCTCAGGTTCCCGAACCACCGCCGCGAGGCCGGCCGCTCAGTCCCAGGACCCCTGCGCCGCCGGAAGCCCCGCGATCTCCGCGAAGTCCTCCGCGGTGAGCCGCAGTTCGGCGGACGCCGCGTTCTCCAGCGCCCAGCGCTCCTGCTTGGTGCCCGGCACCGGCACCACGCCCTCACCTTGCGCCGCCACCCAGGCGAGCGCCACCTGGGCCGGTGTCACGTGCTCGCCGTGCCGCGCGGCGACCCGGCGCAGGCCCGCCACGATCGGCTGGTTCGCCGCCATCATCTCGGCGGTGAAGCGGGGGTGGCGGGCGCGCAGGTCGTCCGGCTCGAAGCCCCCTCCGGTGGTGAGCGTGCCGGTCAGGAACCCACTGCCCAGCGGCATCGCGGCGAGGAACCCGACGCCGCGCGCCGCGCACCACGGCAGCAGCGCCCCGAGCGCCTCCGGCGACCACACCGACAGCTCGGCCATGACCGCGCTCACCGGGAACACCTGCTGCACCCGCTCCAACTGGCGGATCGTTCCGTCGTGCCGCGCGGCCCGGCCGCCGCGCCGCGAACCCCGCGCGCCCACGGCGCAGAACCCCAGCGAGCGCACCTTGCCCGCGCTCACCAGCTCCGCCATCGCGCCCCAGGTCTCCTCGACGGGCACTTCGGGGTCCGCGCGGTGCAGCTGGTACAGGTCGACGACATCGGTCTGCAGGCGCCGCAGCGACGCGTCACAGGCCCGCTTCACATAGCCGGGCCTGCCGTTGGCGACGATGTGCTGCTCGCCGACGAGCAGCCCCACCTTCGTCGACACGAAGGCGTCGGCCCGCCGCTCCTTGAGCACCCGGCCGAGCAGCAGCTCATTGGTGAAGGGTCCGTACATGTCCGCGGTGTCGACCAGGCTGCACCCCCGGTCCAGGGCCGTGTGCAGAGCGCGCAGGGACTCCTCGCCACGCTGCATCGAGCCCGTGTACGCCCAGCTCATCGGCATACAGCCGATTCCGACGGCGCCCACGTCGAGGCCCGCCGCGCCGAGCGCCTTGCGCGCACCACCTTGCTTCACGTGCCCGTGACCCTCCCTGGCCCTTCGGCCCCTCCTGCCGAGGTCCCCAACCTAACCTCTGTCCCTTCACGTGGCTGACATAGCCTCCTGACCATGACTGGTGATGTGTGGCTGCCCTTCCGCGCCGATGAGATTCCGGGCCTCCCGCAGGGGCTGAACTACCGCTTCTGGAACGGCGAACCCGAGTTCCCCGCGGACCCCGCCGACTGCGCGTACTACGTCGTCCCCTACATGAAGCCGCCGGGCGTGGGCGTCCGCCCGATGCCCGAGATGACGTCGGTGCGTGCCGTGCAGACGCTCTCCGCGGGGGTCGACCACGTGCAGGGCGGCCTGAAGTACCTGCGTCCCGGCGTCCAGTTGTGCAATGCGCGCGGCGTGCACGATGCCAGCACCGCCGAGCTCGCGCTCACCCTGATCCTCGCCTCCCTGCGCGGCATCCCCGACTTCGTCCGCGGGCAGGACCGCGGCGAGTGGCGCGGCGGATTCCGGCCCGCGCTCGCCGACAAGCACGTCCTCATCGTGGGGTACGGGGCCATCGGCGGCGCCATCGAGGACCGGCTCACGCCGTTCGAGGTCGCGCGGGTGACCCGCGTCGCGCGCTCCGCCCGTACAACGGAGCGCGGGCCCGTGCGCCCGCTCACCGAGCTGCCGGACCTGCTGCCCGAGGCCGACGTCGTCGTCATGGTGACCCCGCTCACCGAGGACACCCGCGGCCTCGTGAACGCCGAGTTCCTCGCGCGCCTCAAGGACGGCGCGCTGCTCGTGAACGTCGGCCGCGGCCCGGTCGTCGAAACCAAGGCCCTCCTCGCCGAACTGGAGAGCGGTCGCATCACGGCCGCCCTCGACGTCACCGACCCCGAACCGCTGCCCCAGGAGCACCCGTTGTGGCAGGCTCGAGGGGTGCTCATCTCGCCGCACGTGGGCGGCCCCACATCCGCCTTCCTGCCGCGTGCCAAGCGTCTCCTCGCCGCTCAGCTCACGCGGTTCGCGGCGGGGGAGCAGCTGGAGAACGTCGTGCTCACCGTCGACGGGCACAGCGACTGACACCCGGTCACCCGTGACCCCGCACACCCCGCGGGCCCCGCGAACCTCACCGGCCCCACGGGCAACTCCCGTACGGCCGCACGCCGTTTGTCGGGCACGCTGTGCGCCCGTCCGGATGCACCCCGTGCCCACTCCGTGCCCGCATCGTGCCTGGTCGTCACGGAGAGTAGAGGAACTATGTCCCTGAGTGACGAGACTGGTGTATCGTCCCGACTGGGGCAGCGCCGTGTCAGCACACGGCGCCGGGGAAGAGTGACGGACTGCGAGGGGGGCGACGGGCGATGCACGGCCTATGGGCGAACGATCCGACGCGGCGGGGCCGCCGACGGCTGTCTTGTGCGGTGACCCTGACGGTGACGCGTGGCCGAAGTCCCGGCTGTCGCAGGGCCCCTGTGCATCGGACGGGTCCGCGCGGGGGCCGCAGAAGGCATCAGCAGCCGGGCCGGGCCAAGGCGGAGGCGGGAGCCGCCCGGCGGACCGGGGCGGCCCGGTGAGTACGCACCCCACGCCGACGACAGCCCTGGGCGCCTCCATGTACTCCGGCGGCCAGGCCCCCGCCCGCGTGCCGCAGCGGGGCGTGTCGGGAGCCCAGTTGCTCCTCGCCCTGCTGTGCGCCGGCTTCGCGGTGGGGTCCGCGCTCGGCTGGGGATCCGACCGACTCGCCCTGATCATGGGCGACTTCGGCCTGAGCCTCGCGGCGGCGATCGCCGCGGTGTCGAACTTCGTGTACGCGCGCCGCAGCCGCAGCCGTTTTCGACCCGCCTGGCTCCTGTTCGCGTTCTCCTCGCTCATGGCCAGCTTCGGCAACGGCGTGTGGGGCTGGTACGAGGTCGTCCTGCGCGAGCCGGTGCCCTCGCCGAGCCTCGCCGATCTGTTCTTCCTCTGCTTCGCGCCCCCCGCCATCATCGGCCTGCTCGTCCTCGCCCGGCGGCCCGTTACCAAGGCCGGCTGGATCTGCCTCGCGCTCGACGCCTGGCTCATCGCCGGCTCCCTGGTCACCCTCTCCTGGAGCCTCGCCCTCGCGCACACCGCCGAGTTCGAGGGCCAGAGCGTCACCCGTACCGCGCTCTCGCTGGCGTATCCGCTGCTCGACATCGCGCTGGTCAGCATGGTGCTCGCGCTGCACTTCCGGCGCACCCCCGGCAACCGCACGGCGGTGAACACCGCGATCGGCGCCCTCGCCCTCACGGTGATGTGCGACGCGCTGTTCACCTCGCCGCTGCTGCACGCCAGTTACCGCTCGGGCGAGATCCTGGACGCCGGCTGGTTCGCCGGGTCGCTGCTGCTGGCGTACGCGCCGTGGGTGGGGGCGCGGCGCGGGGTGCGCGAGGAGGAGCAGCCGCCCGGGCCCGGCGGCCGCTACCAGGTCAGCCATACGCGGCCCATCTCCGGCTCGCTCGCCGCGCTCACCCCGTATCTGGCCGCCGCCGTCTGCACGTTGGGCATCCTCTACAACGTGCTGAACGGGCACAGGGTGGACCGCGTCGTGCTCTTCACGGCCTGCACCGTCGTCCTGGCGCTCGTCATGCGCCAGGGCATCATGCTGCTCGACAACATCACGCTCACCCAGGAACTGGCGCAGAAGGAGAACCACTTCCGCTCCCTGGTCCAGGGCTCCAGCGACGTCATCATGATCGCCGCGCCGAACGGGACGCTGAGATACGTCAGCCCGGCCGCCGCGGGCGTCTACGGACGGGACGCGGAGGACCTCGTCGGCTCCGAGCTGTCGTCGATCATCCACCCCGAGGATCTCGGGCGTGTGATGCACGAGGTGCGCAGATTCCTCGCCGCGAGCCAGGTCGAGGAGCCCACTACGCGCATCGAATGCCGCTTCCGGTCCGGCACGGGCACCTGGCTGAACGTGGAGTCGACGATCAACCGCCACCACGGCGGCCTGATCCTCAACAGCAGAGACGTGACCGAACGGGTGCGCCTCCAGGCCCAGTTGCAGCACAACGCCGAGCACGACCCGCTGACCGACCTGCCCAACAGGTCGCTGTTCACCAAGCGGGTCGGACAGGCCCTCGCCGGCCGGCGGGCCGGCGATCTGGGCACCGCCGTGCTCTTCATCGACCTCGACGGCTTCAAGCAGGTCAACGACACGATCGGGCACCAGGCGGGCGACGAGCTGCTCGTGCAGGCGGCGAGAAGGCTGGCCGAATCCGTGCGCGCCTCGGACACCGCGGCCCGGCTTGGCGGCGACGAGTTCGCGGCGCTGATCGTCGGCGACGGAGGGCGCGACCACACCGCGAGAGAGCAGCAGATCTACGAGTTGGCCGACCGCCTCAGAATCACCCTGTCCCAGCCCTACACGATCGAGGGGCACGACGGGGTGCGGGTCGCCGCCTCCATCGGTGTCGCCTTCGCCGAGCCGGACATCACGGCGGGCGAGCTGCTGCGCAACGCCGACCTGGCGATGTACCGCGCCAAGGCGGCGGGCAAGGGCCGCGTCGAGCTGTACGCGCCGCAGATGCAGGCCGATGTCGTACGCAAGGCGGAGCTGGCGACGAGGCTGCGATCGGCGCTGCACGAGGGCGAGTTCGCGCTGCTCCACCAGCCGATCGTGTCGCTCGACGACGGTCGGATCACGGCGGTCGCCGCGCAGGCGAGATGGCGCAGCGCGCAGGGCATCCTGTTCACGCCCGCCGAGTTCCTGCGGGTGGCCGACGACAGCGAGCGCACTGCGGAGCTCGGCCGCTGGATGCTGGAGGAGGCCGTCGAGCAGGCCGCCGAGCGCGGTCACAGCGGGCATGCGACGCCGGTCGCCGTGCGGATCAGCGCCCGCCGGCTCCTCGACCGCTCCATGCCGCTCGCCTCGATAGAAGCGCTCCTCACGCGACACGGGCTGCCCTCGGGCGCGCTCATGATCGAGCTGGCGGACAGCGACCCCAGAGTCCCGCTGGACGAGCTGGAGCGGCGTCTGACGGCGCTGCGCCGCCTCGGCGTCCGGATCGCGCTGGACGGCTTCGGCAGCGGCTATGCGGCCATCACGGCGCTGCGCCGTCTCCCCGTCGACGTACTGAAGCTGGACCGCTCGCTGATCGAGGGCGTCGTCGAGTCCGCGCGGCTGCACAAGATCACCAGCGGGCTGCTGCGGATCGCCGGCGACCTCGGCCTCGACTCCGTGGCGGACGGCGTGGACCTGCCCGAGCAGGTCGCGGCGCTGCGCTCGATGGGGTGCACGCACGGGCAGGGCATGGCGTTCTCCGGGCCGCTGGACGAGTATCGGCTGCGCCGCGCGCTCACCTCGGGGGAGTACCCCGTCCCGGCGGGGCCCGCCGAGCCGGTGTTCGCGGGCTTCACGGCACTGCGCTCACATAATGAGACGTCCGTCCCACCTACTTGACACGCCCTACGCGCCGGGGGGAGGGTCAGTGCCATGCGCACCCGAATTCTCGTACTTGGAAAGCGCGTCGGCTGAAGCTGGGACCACCGGTAGAGACACCGGAAACCCGGCGACCGCACCCGGCGCGCTCCCCTCGCTTGCCTCACGGCACGAGGGGTTTTTTGTTGCACCGGTGCCGCTTCAGACCCGCCGCCACCTGCCCGACAAAGACGTAAGACCCTGCAGAACCCTCGCAAAACACCCTCAGCATCGAGAAGAGAATGCCGATGACCGAGCAGGCCACCGGGGCCAGCCAGCCGCAGCCGCGGCCCCGTTCCGGAGGACAGCAGTCCGCCCCCGTCGAGCACGTCACGGGTGCGAAGTCCCTCATTCGCTCGCTTGAGGAGGTCGGGGTCGACACCGTATTCGGCATTCCCGGCGGCACGATCCTTCCGGCGTACGACCCGATGATGGACTCGAGCCGGGTGCGCCACGTGCTCGTCCGTCACGAGCAGGGTGCGGGCCACGCGGCCACCGGTTACGCGCAGGCCACCGGCAAGGTCGGCGTCTGCATGGCGACCTCGGGTCCGGGCGCGACCAACCTTGTGACGCCGATCGCCGACGCGATGATGGACTCGGTGCCGCTCGTCGCGATCACCGGCCAGGTCGTCTCCAAGGCGATCGGCACAGACGCCTTCCAGGAGGCGGACATCGTCGGCATCACCATGCCGATCACCAAGCACAGCTTCCTGGTCACGAAGGCCGAGGAGATCCCGCAGGCGATCGCGCAGGCGTTCCACATCGCGGCCACCGGCCGTCCCGGCCCGGTCCTCGTGGACATCCCGAAGGACATCCTGCAGGCGCAGACGACGTTCACCTGGCCGCCGCAGCAGGACCTGCCCGGCTACCGCCCGGTGACCAAGCCGCACGCCAAGCAGATCCGCGAGGCCGCGAAGCTGATCACGAACGCGAAGCGGCCCGTCCTCTACGTCGGTGGCGGCGTCCTCAAGGCGCAGGCCACCGCCGAGCTCAAGATGCTCGCCGAGCTCACCGGAGCGCCCGTCACCACCACCCTGATGGCGCTCGGCGCATTCCCCGACAGCCACCCGCTGCACGTGGGAATGCCGGGCATGCACGGTGCGGTCACCGCCGTCACCGCGCTGCAGAAGGCCGACCTGATCGTCGCCCTCGGAGCCCGCTTCGACGACCGCGTCACCGGCAACCTGGACAGCTTCGCGCCGTTCGCCAAGATCGTGCACGCCGACATCGACCCGGCGGAGATCGGCAAGAACCGCGCCGCCGACGTGCCGATCGTCGGTGACGCCCGCGAGGTCATCGCCGACCTGATCCAGGCGGTCCAGAAGGAGCACTCGGACGGCCACGCGGGCGACTACAGCGCCTGGTGGAACGACCTGAACCGCTGGCGCGACACCTACCCGCTCGGCTACGACCAGCCCGCGGACGGCTCGCTCTCCCCGCAGCAGGTCATCGAGCGCATCGGTCAACTCGCCCCCGAGAACACGATCTTCGCGGCGGGCGTCGGCCAGCACCAGATGTGGGCCGCGCACTACATCCAGTACGAGAAGCCGGCCACCTGGCTGAACTCCGGCGGCGCCGGGACCATGGGCTACTCGGTCCCCGCCGCGATGGGCGCCAAAGCCGGTGCGCCGGGCCAGACGGTCTGGGCGATCGACGGCGACGGCTGCTTCCAGATGACCAATCAGGAGCTGACCACCTGTGCCCTGAACAACATCCCGATCAAGGTCGCCATCATCAACAACGGCGCCCTCGGGATGGTCCGCCAGTGGCAGACGCTGTTCTACAACCAGCGCTACTCGAACACCGTGCTGCACGCGGGCCCGGACGGCGAGACCCCGCCCAACAAGGGCACCCGTATCCCGGACTTCGTGAAGCTGTCCGAGGCCATGGGCTGCTACGCCATCCGCTGTGAGCGCCCCGAGGACCTCGACAAGTGCATCGAGGAGGCGAACTCGATCAACGACCGCCCGGTCGTGGTCGACTTCATCGTCCACGAGGACGCCATGGTGTGGCCGATGGTCGCCGCCGGCACCTCGAACGACGAGATCATGGCCGCCCGGGACGTCCGCCCCGACTTCGGCGACAGCGAAGACGACTGAGAGCCGCAGGAGAAGGAACCAAGACCATGTCCAAGCACACGCTCTCCGTCCTCGTCGAGAACAAGCCCGGTGTCCTCGCCCGGATCACCGCCCTCTTCTCGCGCCGCGGCTTCAACATCGACTCGCTCGCCGTCGGCGTCACCGAGCACCCCGACATCTCGCGCATCACCATCGTCGTGAATGTCGAATCGCTCCCGCTCGAACAGGTCACGAAGCAGCTCAACAAGCTGGTCAACGTCCTGAAGATCGTCGAGCTGGAGCCCGACTCGGCCGTGGCCCGCGAGCTGGTGCTCGCCAAGGTCCGCGCCGACAACGAGACGCGCTCGCAGATCGTCGAGATCGTCCAGCTGTTCCGCGCCAAGACGGTGGACGTCTCCCCGGAGGCCGTCACCATCGAGGCCACCGGATCCAGTGACAAGCTGGAGGCGATGCTCAAGATGCTGGAACCCTTCGGCATCAAGGAGCTCGTCCAGTCCGGCACCATCGCGGTCGGCCGCGGCTCGCGCTCCATCACCGACCGGAGCCTGCGGGCGCTCGACCGCTCCGCGTAGCTCGCATCGCGAGACCCCAAAACCTCTCTTCCGCCCCCCGCCGTACGGTGGGACGCAACACCAGCACACCAAGGAGAACCCCAGTGGCCGAGCTGTTCTACGACGACGATGCCGACCTGTCCATCATCCAGAACCGCAAGGTCGCGGTGATCGGTTACGGCTCCCAGGGCCACGCCCACGCGCTCTCGCTGCGCGACTCGGGCGTCGACGTCCGCGTCGGTCTGCACGAGGGCTCGAAGTCCAAGGCGAAGGCCGAGGAGCAGGGCCTGCGCGTGGTCACCCCGTCCGAGGCGGCGGCCGAGGCCGACGTCATCATGATCCTGGTCCCGGACCCGATCCAGGCGCAGGTCTACGAGGAGACCATCGCCCCGAACCTGAAGGACGGCGACGCGCTGTTCTTCGGCCACGGCCTCAACATCCGCTACGGCTTCATCAAGCCGCCGCAGGGTGTCGACGTCTGCATGGTCGCCCCGAAGGGCCCGGGCCACCTGGTGCGCCGCCAGTACGAGGAGGGCCGCGGCGTTCCGTGCATCGCGGCCGTCGAGCAGGACGCCTCCGGCAAGGGCTTCGAGCTGGCCCTCTCCTACGCGAAGGGCATCGGCGGCACCCGCGCCGGCGTCATCAAGACGACCTTCACCGAGGAGACCGAGACCGACCTGTTCGGTGAGCAGGCCGTGCTCTGCGGCGGCACCGCCGCGCTGGTCAAGGCGGGCTTCGAGACGCTGACCGAGGCCGGCTACCAGCCGGAGATCGCGTACTTCGAGTGCCTGCACGAGCTGAAGCTCATCGTCGACCTCATGTACGAGGGCGGCCTGGAGAAGATGCGCTGGTCGGTCTCCGAGACCGCCGAGTGGGGCGACTACGTCACCGGCCCGCGGATCATCACGGACGCCACCAAGGCCGAGATGAAGCAGGTCCTCGCCGAGATCCAGGACGGCACGTTCGCCAAGAACTGGATGGACGAGTACCACGGCGGTCTGAAGAAGTACAACGAGTACAAGAAGCAGGACGAGGACAGCCTGCTCGCCACCACCGGCAAGGAGCTGCGCAAGCTCATGAGCTGGGTGAACGACGACGAGGCCTGAGCCTCCACGGAACGGGGTCGCGGCACACGCCGCGACCCCGTTCTTCATCACCCGTCCACGCTGTTGTCCACGGTGTCCAGCCTCGGACGGGTGATCCTTCCGGGGAGGCGCAAGACGCCCTCCTCGGCGCCACTACACTGCTGAATACATTCGCGTTGGGCCCACAGCGTCGTGCGTCTTCCACGCGGCACCAGAACCTCCACCGCCTGCGGCCGTCGGGACGGCCGTCCGCATTGGACCTGTGAGGACTCACGTGAGCACTGCTGCCAACGGCAAACCCGTCGTACTCATCGCCGAAGAGCTGTCGCCTGCGACGGTCGACGCCCTGGGCCCGGACTTCGAGATCCGCCAGTGCAACGGCGCGGACCGGGCGGCGCTGCTGCCCGCGATCGCCGACGTCGACGCGATCCTGATCCGCTCGGCCACCAAGGTCGACGCCGAGGCGATCGCCGCCGCGAAGAAGCTGAAGGTCGTCGCGCGGGCCGGCGTCGGCCTCGACAACGTCGACGTCTCCGCCGCCACCAAGGCCGGCGTGATGGTCGTGAACGCCCCGACCTCCAACATCGTGACCGCCGCCGAGCTGGCCTGCGGCCTCCTCATCGCCACCGCGCGCAACATCCCGCAGGGCTCGCAGGCCCTCAAGGGCGGCGAGTGGAAGCGCAGCAAGTACACGGGCGTCGAGCTCGCCGAGAAGACGCTGGGTGTCGTCGGCCTCGGCCGCATCGGCGCGCTCGTCGCGCAGCGCATGTCCGCCTTCGGCATGAAGGTCGTCGCGTACGACCCGTACGTGCAGCCCGCGCGCGCCGCGCAGATGGGCGTGAAGGTGCTGACCCTCGACGAGCTGCTCGAGGTCTCCGACTTCATCACCGTCCACCTCCCGAAGACCCCCGAGACGCTGGGCCTGATCGGCGACGAGGCGCTCCACAAGGTCAAGCCGAACGTGCGGATCGTCAACGCCGCGCGCGGCGGGATCGTCGACGAGGAGGCGCTGTACTCGGCGATCAAGGAGGGCCGCGTCGCGGGCGCCGGCCTCGACGTGTACGCGAAGGAGCCCTGCACGGACTCCCCGCTGTTCCAGTTCGACCAGGTCGTCTGCACCCCGCACCTCGGCGCCTCCACGGACGAGGCGCAGGAGAAGGCCGGTGTCGCCGTCGCCAAGTCGGTGCGCCTCGCGCTCTCCGGCGAGCTCGTGCCGGACGCCGTGAACGTCCAGGGCGGCGTCATCGCCGAGGACGTCAAGCCGGGCCTGCCGCTCGCCGAGCGCCTCGGCCGGATCTTTACCGCGCTCGCGGGCGAGGTCGCGGTCCGCCTCGACGTCGAGGTCTACGGCGAGATCACCCAGCACGACGTGAAGGTGCTCGAACTCTCCGCGCTCAAGGGCGTGTTCGAGGACGTCGTCGACGAGACGGTCTCCTACGTCAACGCCCCGCTGTTCGCGCAGGAGCGCGGCGTCGAGGTCCGCCTCACGACGTCCTCCGAGTCGCACGAGCACCGCAACGTCGTCACGGTGCGCGGCACCCTCGGTGACGGCCAGGAGGTCTCGGTCTCCGGCACGCTCGCCGGCCCGAAGCACCTGCAGAAGATCGTCGCGGTGGGCGAGTACGACGTGGATCTCGCGCTCGCCGACCACATGGTCGTTCTGCGCTACGAGGACCGTCCCGGCGTCGTCGGCACCGTGGGCCGCGTCCTCGGCGAGGCCGGCATCAACATTGGCGGCATGCAGGTCTCGCGCGCCGACGTCGGCGGCGAGGCCCTCGCGGTCCTCACCGTGGACGACACCGTGCCGCAGTCGGTCCTGAACGAGCTGGCCGCCGAGATCGGCGCCACGTCGGCGCGCTCCGTCAACCTCGTCTGAGGGCCGATGGCGCACCGCCACAGCTGAACCGAGGGCCGGGTCATCGATGGGTGACCCGGCCCTCGGGCGTTCTCGTGGGCACTCAGCCGGAGGTGCTCGTCTCCGGTTCGATCAGGCCCTCGCGGTAGGCGATGCCGACGGCCTCGGTGCGGCTCGTGGCGCCGAGCTTTGCGAGGATGTTCGAGACGTGGACGCTCGCGGTCTTGCCGCTGATGAACAGCTCCTCGCCGATCTGGCGGTTGGTGCGGCCCCGGCCGAGCAGCCGCAGCACGTCGCTCTCCCGGGCGGTCAGCGCGGCGATCCGCTCGTCGGCGGCCGGGGCGTCGGCGAGGCGGCCCCGCCGGATCAGGGCGTCCAGGGCCTCGCGCAGCGGCTCGGCACCGAGTCGTACGGCGGTGTCGCGGGCCGCGGTCGCCTGCTCGGCGGCCTCCTCGCGGCGGTCGGAGGTGAGCAGGGCCTCGGCCAACCGCCGTTGGCAGCGGGCCAGTTCGTAAGGCTCGCCGTAGTCGAACGCCGTCACGGCCCGCTCCCAGGCGGCGACGTCGGGGCCGGTCGCGGCGCGCGTCAGTTCGGCCTCGGCGCGGGCCAGCCAGGCCAGGCCCTCAGGGCCCTGCTCCGTGCCGTCCTCGCCGCGGGCCGCCGTTTCGCGGGCCAGCTCCACCAGCTCGGCGGCGGTTCCCGCCCAGCGGTCCGCGCCCGCCGCGTCGCCGGACAGGCGGGCGTCCTCCGCCGCGTCCGCGACGGCCGCGAGCGCCAGCGCGGCGAGTCGCACGACGGCGTCGGGCCGCGCGCCGCCCGAGACCTCGGTGAGCGACTCGACCGAGGCGTGCAGCTGGCGTACACAGCCCTCCGCGTCCCCGCGCAGGGCCGCCGCGTCGGTCAGCACGATCGCGGTGACGAGCGCCGCCATCCAGTCGAAGTGGTGCTCGAGCAGCCCCCGCGCCCCGGTGACGGCCGCGTCGTACTCGCCGCGGGCCAGGGCCACGTACAGGGCCGGCGCGATCGCGAACCCGCCTGCGGGCGGCAGCAGTTCGGTGTCGGCGGCCGCCGCCCGCGCGCACTCGTCCCAGCGGCCCAGCGTGTAGAGCAGCAGCGACTGCAAGTAGCGCAGCTCCAGGGCGTACGGCGAGGTGAGGAGGCCCGCGCGGCGGGCGATGGCGATGCCCTCGGCGAGCCAGGGCAGGCACGCGTCCAGGTCGCCGGACTCGTAGCAGCCGATGGCGAGGTTGTAGAGCGCCCGCATCTCCACGGGAAGGTTGCCGGCGGCGCCGGCCAGCTCGCGGGCCCCGACCAGCCGGTCGCGGCCCTGCGGCGTACGCCGGTTGTGCGTCTCCAGGCCGACCAGTGAGATCGTCAAGTCGGCTTGGGCGTCGGGCAGTTCGAGCCGTTCGGCGATGGCGAGCGCCTGCCGGGCGACCCGCTCGGCGTCCTCGTCGCGGCCCACATGGCGCGCGGCCAGGACGTGGGTCGCGGCGGCCCACACCCAGGTGCCCGAGGGCGGCTCGGCCGGGATCAGCGCCAGCGCCTCGCTGCTGTACGTGAACGCCGCTTCCAGGTGGTCGATCCGGATCAGGTTGCCCGCGAGGGTGTAGCGCACGCGCGCCGCGAGTTCGGAGTCGGCGTCGGATCCTTCCCGGGCGAGCGCGGAGCGGGTGAGCTGGACCGCGCGATGCGGGTCGCCCGCGCGGGCGGCGGCGGCCGAGGCGCGCAGCGTGAGGATGGCCGGGGCGCCGGCCTCGGGACGGGCGGACGCGTCGACGACGGCATGGAGTTCGAGCGCGGTCTCCAGGTGCCGCAGCTCCTCGGCGGGCGCGCCGACGCGCTGGGCGTGGTCGGCCGCCTCCAGGGAGGCCGCGAGGGCGTCGGCCAGGTCGTGGCTCTCGCGCGAGTGGTGGGCGCGCTCCGCCGCGGTCTGCGGTGACCGGTTCTCGCCCGCGAGGAGCGCGGCGAAACGTCCGTGCAGCCGGACCCGTTCGCCGGGCAGCAGGTCCGCGTACACGGCCTCGCGGATGAGGGCGTGCCGGAACGAGTACGTCGCGTCGTCGCCCGGCACGAGGAGCAGGCGTTCGACGGCCTCGCGCAGCGCCGACTCCAGCTCCTCCTCGGGCAGTTGCACGGCGGCCAGCAACGGCTCGTGCCCGACCCGGCGGCCCGCGACGGCCGCCGTGCGCAGGACCCGCTGGGCGGTCTCGGTGAGCTGCTCGACGCGGATGAGCAGCACATCGGCGAGGCCGCCGAGGTCGTTCGGCATGGCGGGGGAGTCGGCGCCGTCCACGTCGCCGGGCAGCGCGGCGAGCAACTCCTCGGCGTAGAAGGCGTTCCCCTCGGCGCGGTCGACGATGCGGCGGACCGTGCTGTCCGGCACGGGGCCCGTGCGGCGCGCGCGGACGAGCCGGGCCATGTCCGCGTCGGCCATCGGGCGCAGGTCGAGGCGGTCGACGGAGGGCAGCCTGATCAGCTCGGCGAGCAGCGGCCGCAGGGGGTGGCGGCGGTGCAGGTCGTCCGCGCGATAGGAGGCGAAGACCGCGAGGCGGCGGGGCGGGCCGCCCGGCGCGGGCCGTTGCAGGACGCCCCGACTGAGCAGGAAGCGGAGCAGGTCGCGGGAGGACTGGTCGGCCCAGTGGAGGTCCTCGACGACGAGGAGCAGCGGGGTCAGCTCGGCCAGGTCGGCGAGGAGCGAGGCGACGCCCTCGAAGAGCTGGAGGCGGCTGCCGGGGTCGGGGGCGGGGCCCGAGCCCGGGGTCGCGCCGATGAGCCGGTCCACCGCGGGGTACGCGGCGAAGGCCGGGGCGAGCCGGTCGTCGGCGGCCGCCGCGCCGAGGATCTCCGTGAACGGGAGGTAGGGCAGGCCCACGTCGCCGACGTCCACGCAGTGCCCGGTCAGGACGGTCAGGCCGGTGGCGGCGGCGTGCGCCGCGGCCTCCGTCAGCGCCCGGGTCTTGCCGACGCCGGCATCCCCTGCGACCAGGACGGCGCGCGGGTCGCCGGCCGCGGCCCGCTCCAGGACGCCGTTGAGCCGGGCGAGTTCGTCCGCCCGGCCGATGAACGGCGTATCGAATGTCTGAGCCACGGGGCCATCCTGGCACGGTCGTGGTGTGGCCCGGTGTGGTCCTGGCGCGGTCCGTCCTGACCGGCGGAAGCCTGCGGGCGCCGCTCGGACCGGCCGGAGTCGCCCGGGGCGGCCCGCGTTGCCTGAGCCCGTGAAAGAACCCCCGTCGGCCGCCCGAGGCGTCGACGGGGGTTCGGTCACGGGCTGTCAGACGCTCGCCTTCTCGCCCTGCGCCGCGTCCTCGGGGCACTCCGCGGCCTCACGCACCACCACCTTGCGCAGGGTCGCCACGGAGAGGACCGCGGCGGCCAGGAGCAGGACGGCCCCGGCGATCGCCGCCGCCTGCATGCCGTTGGTGAAGGCCTCCCGTGCCGCGCTCGTCAGGGCCCGGCCCGCCGCGCCCGGCAGTTCCCCGGCGACCGCGAGGGCGCCGCCCAGCGTTTCGTGGGCCGTGGCCGGGGCGTCGGCAGGCACTCCATGGCGGTAGACGGCCGTGCCGATGGAGCCGAGGACAGCCATGCCGAGGGCGCCGCCGAACTCGGCTCCCGTCTCCAACAGGGACGCGGCGGAGCCCGAGTTGGCGACCGGGACGGTGCCGAGCGCCAGGTCCATCATCTGGGACATCACGGTGACGATTCCGGCGGCGAGGACGCCCGCGCCGGCCAGGACGAGCCACAGCGAGTCGGTGCCCGCGAGGGTCAGCAGGCCGTATCCGCAGGCGGCGACGGTGAATCCGCCGGCCACCACGTGGGCGCGGTGCACGCCCTTCTCGACGAGCCGTGCGGCGACGGGCGCCGCGACACCGACCAGGACCGTCGGAAGCAGCGCCCAGAGCGCGGCCGACATCGAGCTCTTGCCGAGCACGGACTGGAGGTACTGCGTGGTGAAGTACGCCGAGCCCATCATGCCGAACGAGGAGACGAGGTTGAGGACGACGGCGGGGGCGAAGCCGCGGCCGCGGAACAGGGCGGGGGAGATGAGCGGGGACTTCGCGGTGCGCTGGCGGTGCACGAAGAGGGCGGCGAACAGCAGGCCGACCGTGATCGAGACGACGTAGCGCACGTTCCAGCCCTCGGACGGGATCTCCTTGATGCCGTAGATCACCGGCAGCACGGCCGCCATCGACAGCGGCACGCTGAGCAGGTCGAAGCGGCCGGGCTCCGGGTTCCTGGACTCCGGCAGCAGGACCGGGCCGAGAGCCAGGAGCAGCACCATCGCGGGCAGGTTGACCAGGAAGACCGAGCCCCACCAGAAATACTCGACGAGGACCCCGCTCATCACCGAACCGAGCGCGACGCCGCCGGTCATGACCGCCGACCACAGGCCGATCGCCTTCGCGCGCTGCCCGGCGTCCGTGAACATCGTGCGTACGAGCGCCATGGTCGACGGCATGAGCGTCGCGCCGCCCACCCCGAGGAGCGCGCGGGCGGCGATGAGCGTCTCGGCGCTGTTGGCGTACGCGGCCAGGAGCGAGGCCCCGCCGAAGGCGCCGGCGCCGAACAGGAGCAGCTTGCGGCGGCCGATGCGGTCGCCGAGCGAGCCCATCGTCATCAGCAGGCCGGCGAGCACGAACGCGTAGATGTCGAAGATCCACAGCTGCTGGGCGCCGCTCGGCTTCAGGTCGGCGCTGATCTCGGGGATCGCGAAGTAGAGGACGGAGACGTCCATCGAGACCAGGAGCAGCGGAAGCATCAGCACGCCCAGGGCGGTCCACTCGCGGCGCCCGGCAAGGGAGGCGGCGGGTGGGGTGGTGCTCGTCGGGTTCGTCATGCCAGGAACTGTACGAGCGTCTTAAACGCTTGTCTAGTACGGGCGTATAAGACGTGCGTCTGAATTCCGGTTAGGGTGGGGCCATGGGACATCGTGAGGATCTGCTCGAAGGCGCCAAGCGCTGCCTGATGGAGAAGGGGTTCGCGCGCACGACGGCGCGCGACGTCGTCAAGGCGTCGGGGGCCAATCTGGCCTCCATCGGTTACCACTACGGATCGAAGGACACCCTGCTCGCGCAGGCGTATGTGGCCCTGATCGAAGGGGCGTCGCTCGACTGGGGCGAGCCGGACGAACTGGCGGGCGCGCCGGGCTCGCTGGACCGCTTCCACGCCCTGATGGAGAACGTCGTCGTCGGCCTCGGCAAGCCGGACTCCATGTGGCACCTGAGCATCGAGCTGCTGACGCTGGGCGACAAGATGCCCGCCCTGCACGAGTACCTGGTGCAGGCCCAGGCGGAGGCCGGGCGCGGCTTCATCGGAATGATCACGGGGGAGGAGCCGCCGGCCGACGACCCGAAGGTGGCGACGCTCGGCGCGCTCCTGTCGGTGCTGTTCCTCGGGCTCGTCGCCCAGTACACCTTCGACGCGGAGACGTCGCCGTCCGCCGGTCAGCTCACCGAGGGGCTGCGGCAGCTGTTCGAGCTGTCACAGGCGTGACGCCTTCAGGCCCATGTGCAGCAGCAGCCGGTCCTCGCCCTCGTCCAGGTCGAGGCCGGTGAGCTGCTCCACGCGCGACAGACGGTAGTACAGGGTCTGCCGGTGGATGCCGAGGGCGGCGGCCGTGCGGCCCGCCTGGCCCGCGCAGTCGAGGAACACCTCGGCGGTGCGCGCCAGTTGGCGGTGCGCGGGGGAGAGCAGGGGTGCGACCGCGGGGTCGTGCGCGGCCTCCGCGGGCAGGGCGGTGAGCAGCCGGTACGGGCCGATCGACGACCACTGCGCGTCGGGGCCGAGGCGCGGATCGGCCAGCGCCGCGCGCGCCGCGGCCGTCGCCTCCTGCCAGGCCGTGGCCAGTTCGGCGAGGTCGTCGCGCGCGGCGCCGACGCCCGCCGCCACCGGGGAGCCCGCACGCGCGCGCAGTTTCGCCGCCGCCGTCAGCGCGGACGCCAGGGCCTCGCGCGAACGCAGCCGCACAAGGAGCGCCAGGCACTGGCCCGTCACCCCCCACGGCACCGTGCACAGCGCGTCCGCCGCCGGGATCGTACGGACGGACGGGGCGTCGTCCGGGTCCGCCGAGGGCCACGGCGCCACGCACACCACGGTGTGCAGCCCCGGCGCCCGGCTGCCGAGCGCCGTGCGCAGCGCCGCGACCGCCATGTCCCGCTGCCAGCCCCGCTCCGCCGTGAGCACGGAGTGGAACTCGCGGGTCAGGTCCGCGCCCGCCTGCGCCTCGTCGGCGAGCTGCGCACCGATCCGTCCCGTCACCTCCATCGCGGCATCGAGCTGCTCCTGCGTGGGACCCGGATCGTCGTCGAGCAGCCATACGTAGCCGAGGACGAAGCCGTGATGGCGTACGGGCAGACAGATGCGGCCGCGGTAGACGCCGGCCTCCGGGGTCGCCGGGATCCGGACCGGCTCCTTGGCGCTCGCGATGCCGAAGCCCTCGAACCAGGAGCGGACCGCGGAGGTCGAGCCGCGCGTCAGGATCGAGCGCGTGCGCACCGGGTCGAGCGCCGCCTCGTCGAAACCGTCGGCGTCGTCGTCGGCGCTGGCCTGGGCGCCGAAGGCGATGAGCCGGAAGTCGCGGTTCTCGAGGGTCGCCGGGGCGCCGAGCAGCGCCGAGATCTCGTCGACCAGGTCCTGGTAATCGCCTTTCACCCCGCCATTCTCACCCATCCCGGGCCCCTCTTCATACAGATGTCTGAGGTGGCGACCACAGATGCGTGACAGGTGTCGATGGCACAGGATCGGAGGGATCCTTAGATTTCTGAGTGGTTCTCCGTGCCGTCCCGGTACGCGCGGAAATGACCCGTATTTGACGTACTGAATCAGTGACCGCTCTCAATTCGTGATCCGTGGAGGTGCCCCGTGCTGGCTCCCTTGATCCTCGCCGCGTCGCGCAGCGACAAGATGCGCGCCTTCGTGTCGGCGGCGCCGGGCACCAAGCAGGTCGTCGACCGCTTCATCGCCGGCGAGTCGGTCGACCAGGTCGTGCCGATCATCGAGGACGCCGCGGCCAAGGGTCTGGAGGTCACGCTCGACGTGGTCGGTGAGGACATCACCACCGTCGAGCAGTCGCAGGCCGCGCGGGACGCCTACCTGGAGCTCGTCGAGCGCCTCAAGGACCTGGGCCTCGGCACGAAGGCCGAGATGTCCGTGAAGCTGTCGATGTTCGGCCAGGCGCTTGAGGGCGGCCACGAGCTGGCCCTCGCCAATGTACGGCCCGTCGTCGAGGCCGCCGCGAAGATCGGCACCACCGTCACCCTCGACGCCGAGGACCACACCACCCTCGACTCGATGTTCGCCATCCACGAGGAGCTGCGGAAGGACTTCCCGCAGACCGGCTGCGTCATCCAGGCCTACCTGTTCCGCACCGAGGACGACGCCCGCCGCCTCGCCGCCGCGGGCAGCCGCGTGCGCATCGTGAAGGGCGCCTACAAGGAGCCCGCCGAGGTCGCGTACCAGGACAAGGCCGAGATCGACAAGGCGTACGTGCGGATCATGCGCATCCTCATGGAGGGTGCCGGGTACCCGATGGTCGGGTCCCACGACCCGCGGCTCGTCTCCATCGCGCAGGAGCTCGCCCGGCAGGCCGGGCGCAAGCTGGACGAGTACGAGTTCCAGATGCTGTACGGGATCCGCAGCGACGAGCAGCTGCGCCTCGCCGCCGAGGGACACCGGATGCGTGTCTACACCGCGTACGGCACCGACTGGTACGGATACTTCATGCGCCGCCTCGCGGAGAAGCCGGCCAACCTGCTCTTCTTCGCCCGCTCGGTCCTCACCAAGGGCTGACCCCTCCCGCTTGCTCAACCGATAACTCCCCGACCCCCCGAAGGAGATACGGACCCATGACCCTCGACGCCGTGACCCAGGTCCCCGCCCCGGTCAATGAGCCGGTGCACGGCTACGCCCCCGGTTCCCCGGAGCGCGCCCGCCTGGAGGTCAAGCTCAAGGAGCTGGCCGAGAACCCGATCGAGCTGCCCTGCACCATCGGCGGTGTCCGTCGGATGGGCGGCGGCGAGCGCTTCGACGTCGTGCAGCCGCACAACCACAAGTCCGTCATCGGTACGTACGCCAACGCCACCGAGCAGGACGCCCAGGACGCGATCGACGCCGCCCTGGCCGCCGCCCCGGCCTGGCGCGCGACGTCCTTCGACGACCGCGCCGCGATCATCCTGCGCGCCGCCGAGCTGCTGTCGACCAAGTGGCGCGAGACGATGGCCGCCTCGACGATGCTCGGCCAGTCGAAGACCGCCCAGCAGGCCGAGATCGACACTCCCTGTGAGCTCATCGACTTCTGGCGCTTCAACGTCCACTACGCCCGCAACCTGCTCGCCGAGCAGCCGCCGGCGAACTCCACGGGCGTGTGGAACCGCATGGACCACCGCCCGCTTGAGGGCTTCGTCTACGCGATCACGCCGTTCAACTTCACGGCCATCGCGGGCAACCTGCCGACCGCGCCCGCGCTCATGGGCAACGTCGTGGTCTGGAAGCCGTCCCCGACGCAGACGCACGCCGCCGTTCTGCTGCTCCAGCTTCTGGAGGAGGCCGGTCTTCCCAAGGGCGTCATCAACCTGGTGACGGGTGACGGCCTGGCCGTCTCGGACGTCGCGCTCAACCACCGTGACCTCGCCGGTATCCACTTCACCGGTTCGACCAAGACCTTCCAGCACCTGTGGAAGACGGTCGGCAACAACATCGACAAGTACCGCACCTACCCGCGGCTCGTCGGTGAGACCGGCGGCAAGGACTTCGTCGTCGCCCACCCGAGCGCCGACCGCGCCGTCCTCAAGACGGCCCTGACCCGCGGCTCCTTCGAGTTCCAGGGCCAGAAGTGCTCCGCCACCTCGCGCGCCTACATCCCGGCCTCCATCTGGAACTCCGGGTTCAAGGAGGAGTTCGCGGCCGAGGTCGACGGCATCAAGATGGGTGACGTCACCGACCTGACGAACTTCATCGGCGCGCTCATCGACGACCGCGCGTTCGCCAAGAACAAGGCCGCGATCGACCGGGCGAAGGACGACGCGTCCTGCACGATCGTCGCCGGTGGCACGTACGACGACTCCGTCGGCTACTTCGTGCGCCCGACCGTGATCGAGTGCTCGGACCCGGCCAACGAGGTGTTCTCCACCGAGTACTTCGGCCCGTTCCTCGCCGTGCACGTGTACGAGGACGACCAGTACGACGCCATGCTGGAGCAGATGGAGTCGGCGTCGGACTACGCGCTGACCGGGTCGGTCGTCGCGAACGACCGCGCCGCCGCGGCCCACACGATGGAGAAGCTGCGGTACGCCGCGGGCAACTTCTACATCAACGACAAGTCGACCGGGGCGGTCGTCGGCCAGCAGCCGTTCGGTGGTGGGCGTGCGTCCGGTACGTGTGACAAGGCCGGGGCGCCGCAGAACCTTCAGCGGTGGACGTTGACCCGTGCCATCAAGGAGACGTTGGTGCCGCCGACGGACTACGTGTACCCGCACATGGGCTGATCGCCCCTGTAGCGGTGCCGCCCCCGGTCGAGGTTTCCCCCTCGGCCGGGGGCGGTTTCGTGTGGGCCGGTCCTACGCCTCGGGGCTCCGCCCCGGACCCCGCGCCTCAATCGCCGGCGGGGCTTGACAGTGCGGGCAATTGCTCAGGGGACCGTCAGGACGATCTTGCCCTGGGTGTGGCCGGAGGAGGCGAGTTCGTGGGCCTTGGCCGCCTCCTCCAAGGGGAGCGTGGCCGTGACGTGGGCGCGCAGGCGGCCCGCCGCCATAAGCGCCGCGACCTTGCGGAGCGTCGTCCCCGAGGGCTGGACCGAGACGGGAGCGAAGCGGACCCCGCGGGTCTCGGCGTCCTCCTGCGTGACGCCGGGGTCCCAGATCACCGCCGAGGCCAGCAGCCCACCGGGCCGCAGGGTGACCAGCGTGCGCGGGCCGTAGTCGCCGCCGATCAGGTCGAGGGCCACGTCCACGTCGCGCAGGGAGTGGGCGAAGTCCGTGGCCGTGTAGTCGATGGGTTCGTCGACGCCCAGCTCCCGCAGGAAGTCGTGCTTGTCGGGGCTCGCGGTGGCGATGACGTACGCGCCCTCGGCCTTGGCGATCTGGACCGCGACATGTCCGACGCCGCCGCCCGCCGCGTGGATCAGCACCCGGCGGCCGGGCCCGATCTGCCCGGTGTCGACGAGCGCGAGCCAGGAGGTGAGCGCCGCCGCGGGCACCCCCGCCGCGTGCACATGGTCGACATTGCCCGGCTTCGGCGCCAGGTGTTCCGTACGGATCAGGACGTACTCGGCATAGCCGCCGCCCCGGATCATCGCGAACACCTCGTCGCCCGGCCGGAATTCGGTGACGTCCTGGCCCGCCGACTCGACGACGCCCGAGACGTCCCAGCCGAGCGTGAACGGCGGGTCGCCGAAGAGCGCCGCTTCGCCCGAACGCGCCAGCCGGTCCACCGGATTCACCCCCACGGCACGGACCCGCACGAGCACCTCCCCCGCCAGCGGCTCGGGCCGCTCCACCTCCACCACTTCGAGCACCTCGGGTCCGCCGAGCCGGCGCTGACTGATGACGCGCATGGTGGGACTCCTCCCCAGGGACCGGCCGGGCCACCGCGGCCCGGCCGGTAGGGGACCCATCGTGGTGCGTGGGCGGCGGTCGCGCCATGGCCGGGACGGCCCGTGCCACGGGACTCGGCCACCGCCGTGACCCCTATGGCGAAAGGGGCTGGTGGGGCAGAAGACGCGGCTCCCGTCTCAGATAGTAGGAAGTCCGAGTAATTGTGGAGACAGAAGCAGAGACCTGTCCTAGCTTTGTAGAAGCCGAACGACTCGCCCGATCCGGCGAATGGCGGCCGTGAGCCGGAGCATCTGGCAGGCAACCCCTGCAGCTCCCGTTCCCCGCCCTTCCGGCGCCTCGAAATCCCCATGCGCGCACCAGCGCGCGGATTCCCACGGATTCTCAAGGAGTCGATCCCTCATGGCCACTGCGACGCCCGTCCGCCGCCGAGTCCGTCACGTCTCCCCGTCGAGCGAAGCCGACCGTCAGGCCGCCAGGACCGCGGCCGCCGCCCTCCAGCGCGCCCTCGACCGCAGGGACAACGGCGGCGAGACCGGTCACTGAGGCCTAGGGCCTGTCGTTTGGATCATGCCGGGCTCGCGGGGCCTGGCACGCACGCTCGCGGCGTTGTCGTCGGTCGACGACGCTCCGCGTCGCCTCCCTCCTCCGCCTTGCGATCGCACGCACCAGGCCCCGCTCCCTGATCCGGCCTGATCCAAACGACAAGCCCTAAGCGCCTCTCCGTACCTCGAAGTGGTCGATGCGTTCGCCGGTCTCGGCCAGCGCCGACACCTTCATCCGGCCCTTCGCCACCTCCACCGCGAGGAACGAGAAGCCGGTGTACCGCACCCGGGACCACTCCACGGTGTCCGGGTCGGGTACGCGTGACCTGGTCCAGTGGAAGGTGACGATCGACTCCCGGTCGGCTGCGTCGCTCTCGTGCCCCTCGTAACTGTCCTTCACGCCGGGCCCGAAGCCGTAGAGGTCCTTGCCGGCGCCGCCCGCGGTGACGTACACGATGCCGTCGCGCGTCGGATCGGTCGACGCGCCGACCGGCACCGGCTTGCCGACCTCGCCGTTCCCCGCGCCCTTGATCGCGTCCGTGCGCTCGTAGACGTGGTTGTGTCCGTTGATCACCAGATCCACCTGATGCTTGACGAACAGCGGCACCCATGCCTCGCGCACCCCGCCGTCCGAGGCGTGCGTGGACGTCGAGTACGCGCAGTGGTGGAAGAAGACGACGATGAACTCGATGTCCTTCCGCGCCCGCAGCTCCCCGAGCCGCTTGTCGAGCCAGGCGGTCTGCTTGCCGTTCAGGTAGCCCTTGTTGGCGGGGATCTCGAACGACACGTCGTTCGCGTCGAGCGCCACCACGCCCACGCTCCCGTACGTGAAGGAGTAGACGCCGGGCGCCTTCGCCGGGTCCGGGCCGTTCTCGGGCAGGGACCAGCGGGCGCTCTGGCCGCCGTAGCCGTTGGGGGAGTACCAGGCCTCCATGTCGTGGTTGCCGGTCGTCACCATCCACGGCACCGACTTGGCGACCGTCTCCGTCTGCGCGAGGAACTGGTCCCACACCCGCGCGTCGTACGTGTCCGACTCCTTGCCGTGGCCGCTGCTGTCGGCGTAGCAGATGTCGCCCGCGTGCAGATGGAACGACGGGTTCTGGCCGAGGATCACCTGGTCGTTGGCGAGCGCGTCGTAGCTCACCCCCTGGTCGCCGAAGGCCGTGAAGACGAACGACTCCGGGGCGGCCGGCGCCGTACGGAAGGTGCCGAGTGTGCCGATGCGCTCCGCGTCGGCCGGATCGAAGCCGTCGTGGCCGACGCCGTAGTAGTACGTCGTGCCGGGGGCGAGGTTGTCGAGTGCGGCGTGGAGGTAGTGCTGCTCGACCTCCGGGAGCTTCTTCGACAGGGACGGCGTGTGCAGGGCGCGCACCTCCGCCGGGATCTTCCGGCTCAGCTCCCAGGGCTTCGAGCCCACCCGCAGATACGGGTTCTGGACCGCGAACGGCACCTGCCAGGACACCCGCATCTGCGTCTTCGGGTCGGCGCCGAAGGCGAGGTGTCGGCCGAAGGGGGCGACGAGCGAGCCGTCGACCTTCGCGGCCGCCCGCGCCGGGAGCAGCGGCGCCGCGTACGCGCCGCTCGCGGTGCCGCCGCCGAGCAGCGCGGCCCCGCCCACGGTGGCCGCGGCCCCCGTCAGCGCGCGGCGCCTGCTGAACCTCGTCCGCAGGTACTCGTGTTGCTCGGGCATGCTCAGGCGTCCGGCGAGCCGCTCGGGGATGCCGACATTGGGGGTGTCGTTGGCGGTGGTCATGGAAGGGAACTTCCCAGTGACTGCCAACTGCCGCCAGACATGGGGGTGAACAGAAAGCGGCGACTCTGCGATGTCCACATCATGGACAGCGCGTGTCATCCCATGGGACGAGGAGTACGGTGCTGGCATGTCTCGCAGCATCAATCTCGCAGTGATCCCCGGCGACGGTATCGGCCAGGAGGTCGTGGCCCAGGGTCTCAAGGTCCTCTCCGCCGTCCTTCCGCAGGATGTGAAGCTGGAGACCGAGGAGTACGACTTCGGCGCCAAGCGCTACCACGCCTCCGGTGAGACCCTCACGGACGCCGACCTCGACTCGCTCAAGAAGCACGACGCGATCCTGCTGGGCGCCATCGGCGACCCGTCTGTGCCGTCCGGTGTCCTGGAGCGCGGCTTCCTGCTCAAGCTCCGCTTCGCGTTCGACCACCACGTCAACCTGCGCCCGTCGAAGCTCCTTCCGGGTGTCTCGACGCCGCTGGCGGGCGAGCCGGACATCGACTTCGTCGTCGTCCGCGAGGGCACCGAGGGCCCGTACACGGGCAACGGCGGCACGATCCGCAAGGGCACCGAGCACGAGGTCGCCACCGAGGTCTCCGTCAACACCGCGTTCGGTGTCGAGCGCGTGGTCCGTGACGCCTTCGCCCGCGCCCAGGCCCGCCCCCGCAAGAAGCTCACGCTGGTCCACAAGAACAACGTGCTGACCTTCGCGGGCCACCTGTGGACGAACATCTTCAACAAGGTGGCCGAGGAGTTCCCCGAGGTCACCACCGACTACATCCACGTCGACGCCGCGACGATCTACCTCGTCACCGACCCGGCCCGCTTCGACGTGATCGTCACCGACAACCTCTTCGGCGACATCATCACCGACCTCGCCGCGGCCGTCTCCGGCGGCATCGGCGTCGCGGCCTCCGGGAACATCAACCCGAGCCGCGAGTTCCCGTCCATGTTCGAGCCCGTGCACGGCTCGGCCCCGGACATCGCGGGCCAGGGCAAGGCCGACCCGAGCGCCACGGTCCTCTCGGTCGCCCTCCTCCTGCGCCACCTCGGCCACGAGGCCGAGGCCACCCGGATCGAGGCCGCGGTCTCCGCGGACCTCGGCGAGCGCGGCGACGCCGTGCGCTCCACCGACGAGATCGGCGACGCCCTCGTCGCCCGAGTAGTAGCCGGCTGACCCGGCGCTCATCTCGTACTGCTGACGACAGCAGCAGCCGCCGGGTCGCACACCGCGCCCGGCGGCTGTTCTCGTGCGGCTCCTGGGTGCGACCATCAACCCATGGGCCGCTTCACGCACCCGTACCCACCAGGTCCGTTTCGACCACACCCCGTCACGCGCGATAATCGAACGCGAGGCCGCGGTGTACGGCGAAGCTCGGACTTCCCAGTACCGGAGTGCAAGCGTGAACGCGGTCCGTCACAACCAACGGTGAAGGACACGCAACCATGACGACGCCCACGATCGAGCTCAAGCCCACCGCCACCCCGCTGTCCGCCGCGCAGCGCGAGGAGATCCTGGCCAACCCGGGATTCGGCCGCCACTTCACCGACCACATGGTGACGGTCAAGTGGACCGAGGGGCGGGGCTGGCACGACGGGCAGCTGGTGCCCTACGGACCGCTCTCCCTCGACCCGGCCACGAACGTCCTGCACTACGCGCAGGAGATCTTCGAGGGCCTCAAGGCATACCGCCGCCCCGACGGCTCGGTGGCCACCTTCCGGCCCGACATGAACGCCAAGCGCTTCCAGCACTCCGCCTGGCGCCTCGGCATGCCCGAGCTGCCGGTCGAGACCTTCGTCGAGGCCTGTGACCTGCTCGTCCAGCAGGACAAGGACTGGGTGCCCGCGCACGGCGGCGAGGAGTCCCTCTACCTGCGCCCGTTCATGATCGCGACCGAGATCGGTCTGGGCGTGAAGCCCGCCAACGAGTACCTCTTCATCGTCATCGCCTCGCCCGCGGGCGCGTACTTCTCCGGCGGCGTGAAGCCCGTCTCCATCTGGCTGTCCGAGGACCGCGTGCGCGCCGTCCCCGGTGGCGTCGGCGACGCCAAGACCGGCGGCAACTACGCGGCGTCCCTGCTCGCGCAGGCCGAGGCCGCCACCAAGGGCTGCGACCAGGTCGCCTACCTCGACGCCGTCGAGCACAAGTGGGTCGAGGAGCTGGGCGGCATGAACCTGTACTTCGTGTACGGGAACAAGATCGTCACCCCGACCCTGACCGGTTCGCTGCTCGCGGGCGTCACCCGTGACTCGCTCCTCCAGGTCGCCCGCGACCTCGGCTACGAGTCGGAGGAGCGCCGCATCTCCATTGACGAGTGGCAGGCCGCCACCGAGTCCGGCGAGCTGACCGAGGTCTTCGCCTGCGGCACCGCCGCCGTCATCACGCCGGTCGGCACCGTCAAGCGCGCGAGCGGCGAGTGGCAGCAGTCCGGCGGCGAGGCCGGCGAGGTCACGATGAAGCTGCGCAACGCGCTCCTGGACATCCAGCGCGGCAAGGCCGAGGACACCCACGGCTGGATGCACGAGCTGGGCTAACCGCTCCGCTCGGTCGACCTGACCAGTACAGGGCCGCACTCTCGTTGTGGGAGTGCGGCCCTTCTTGTGTGCGGGTACCTCTACGTGTGAGATTTGAGTGCAGATCAAACCACTTCGAACCAGCTCCGTGACCTGTCTTTCCCATGCTCGGCGGCCAGCGTTAGAGTAGCGTTCTAAGAACGACGAGGAGGCGTGACGGCGTGAGACTGACCCCCACGGAACGCGACCGGCTGCTGCTGTTCGGCGCCGCCGAGCTCGCGCGGGCCCGCAAGAGCCGCGGCCTGCGGCTCAACGTCCCGGAGGCGACCGCCCTGATCGCGGACACCGTCTGCGAGGCGGCCCGCGACGGGATGCGGCTCGCCGAGGCGATCGAGGCGGCCCGGTCCGCGCTCGGCCCCGAGGACGTGCTGCCGGGCGTCGCCGACGTGGTGACCGAGGTGCACGTGGAGGCGGTCTTCGACGACGGCTCGCGGCTCGCGGTAGTGAGCGACCCGATCGGCTCCGGCGAGGGCTCCGGTTCCCTGGGCGAGGACGCCCCCGGCGCCCTGCTGCCGGGGCCCGAGCACGAGGACCCGCAGGCCGTCCTCACGCTCACCGTCACCAACACGGCCACCGTCCCGGTCTCCGTCACCTCCCACTTCCACTTCTTCGAGGCCAACCCGCGCCTGGACTTCGTACGGGACAAGGCCTACGGGATGCGGCTCGCCGTGCCCGCCGGGTCGTCCGTGCGGTTCGGTCCTGGGGAGACGCAGGACGTCGGGCTGCTGCCGATCGGCGGGGCCCGGATCGCCATCGGGTTCGCCGGGCTCGTCGACGGCCCGCTGGACGCGCCCGGCGCCCGCGAGGAGGCGCTGCGCCGCGCCGCCGCCTGCGGCTACCTCGGCGTACCGGACACGACTGAAGAGGAGGCCGCGCGATGAGCCGCCCCGGAGGCCACGCCGCCGAAGCCCGCCGACTGACCCCGTACGAGTACGCGGGGACGCACGGCCCGCGCGCCGGTGACCGCGTCCGGCTCGGGGACTCGGGGCTCACCATCGAGGTCGAGTCCGACTCCCAGAGCTACGGGGACGAGTTCCTCGCCGGATTCGGCAAGACCGCGCGCGACGGGCTGCACCTGAAGGCCGCCGCCGTCCGCGACACCTGCGACATCGTGATCAGTAACGTCGTGGTGATCGACGCCGTGCTCGGGATCAGGAAGGTGTCGATCGGCATCCGCGAGGGGCGGATCCACGCCGTCGGGCGTGCGGGCAACCCGGACACGATGGACGGCGTCGACGTCGTGGTCGGAACGGGCACCACGATCGTCTCCGGCGAGGGCATGATCGCCACCGCCGGAGCCGTCGACACCCACGTCCACCTGCTGTCGCCGCGCATCATGGAGGCCTCGCTCGCCTCCGGCGTCACCACGATCATCGGCCAGGAGTTCGGCCCGGTGTGGGGCGTCGGCGTCAACTCGCCGTGGGCGCTCAAGCACGCGTTCTCCGCGTTCGACGCCTGGCCGGTCAACATCGGCTTCCTGGGCCGGGGTTCGTCCTCCGACGGCGCCCCGCTGGTCGAGGCACTCGCCGAGGGCGGGGCCTGCGGCTTCAAGGTGCACGAGGACATGGGCGCGCACACACGGGCGTTGGACACGGCGCTGCGCGTCGCGGAGGAACACGACGTCCAAGTCGCCCTGCACAGCGACGGGTTGAACGAGTGCCTGTCCGTCGAGGACACCCTGAAGGTCCTCGAAGGCCGCACCATCCACGCCTTCCACATCGAGGGCTGCGGCGGCGGCCACGTGCCGAACGTCCTGAAGATGGCGGGCGTCCCGAATGTCATCGGCTCCTCCACCAACCCCACGCTGCCCTTCGGCCGGGACGCGGTCGCCGAGCACTACGGCATGATCGTCTCCGTCCACGACCTCAAGACGGAGCTGCCCGGCGACGCCGCCATGGCCCGCGACCGGATCCGCGCCGGGACGATGGGCGCCGAGGACGTGCTGCACGACCTGGGTGCCATCGGTATCACCTCATCGGACGCGCAGGGCATGGGACGCGCGGGCGAGACCGTGCGCCGCACGTTCGCGATGGCCGGGAAGATGAAGGGTGAGCTCGGCGACCCGGGCGTCGGCCACGACAACGAGCGCGTCCTGCGCTACATGGCGAAGCTGACCATCAACCCCGCCATCGCGCACGGCCTCTCGCACGAGATCGGCTCCCTCGAACCCGGCAAGATGGCCGACATCGTGCTGTGGTCCCCCGACTTCTTCGGCGCGAAGCCGCAGCTCGTCCTGAAGTCCGGCTTCCCCGCGTACGGGGTGGTGGGCGACCCCAACGCCGCCACCGACACCTGCGAACCCCTCGTCCTCGGCCCGCAGTTCGGGGCGTACGGCGCGACGGCCGCCGAACTCTCGGTCGCCTTCGTCGCGCAGGCCGCCGTCGACGACGGCCACGACACGATGCCCACCCGCAGGCGCCGCGTCGCCGTGCGCGGCACGCGCGGCATCGGCCCGGCCGACCTGCGCCTCAACTCCCGTACGGGAGCGGTCGACGTCGACCAGCGCACCGGACTCGTCACCCTCGACGGCGACCCGCTGCGCTCCGAGCCGGCCGCGTCCGTCTCCCTCAACCGCCTCTACTTCCTCTAAGGGGTCCGAACCGATGACCACGCATGTGATGCCGCCCGAGTGGGCCCCGCACGAGCGCACGTGGATGGCGTGGCCGGGCCCCAACCCGACCTTCTCCGACGAGGCCGAACTGGCCGGGGCGCGGGCCGCGTGGGCGAAGGTCGCCAACACCGTGCGCCGCCACGAACCGCTGACGATGGTCGTCGGACCGGGGCAGCTGGAGTCCGCGAAGGCGCTCCTCGACCCGTCCGTGGACCTGGTCGAACGGGAGCTGGACGACGCGTGGATGCGCGACATCGGCCCCACGTTCGTCAAGCACGGCGACACCGGTGAACTGGCCGCCGTGGACTGGACGTTCAACGGCTGGGGCGCCCAGGACTGGGCCCGCTGGGAGCACGACTCCAAGATCGCCCGGCATGTCGCCGATGTCACGGGCGTCCCGGTGCACTCCACCGCGCTCGTCAACGAGGGCGGTGGCATCCACGTCGACGGCGAGGGCACCGTCCTGTTGACGGAGACGGTCCAGCTCGACCCCGACCGCAACGGGGGTCGCGCGAAGGAGGACGTCGAGGCCGAGATCCACGCCAGGCTCGGCACCACCAAGGCGATCTGGCTGCCGCGCGGACTCACCGCGGACTACGGCGAGTTCGGCACGCGTGGACATGTCGACATCGTGGCGGCCTTCGCGGCGCCGGGCGTCGTCCTCGTGCACTCCCAGCGGGACCCGGCGCACCCGGATTACGAGGTCAGCCGCGAGATCATCGCGGCCCTCTCCGGCCAGCCGGACGCACAGGGCAGGCCTCTGGAGATCGTCGAGGTCCCGGCGCCGACCGTCCTCACCGACGAGGAAGGCGACTGGGTCGACTACTCGTACATCAACCACTACCTCTGCAACGACGGCGTGGTGCTGTGCGGCTTCGACGACCCGAACGACGAGGAGGCCGCCGCGATCTTCCGGGGGCTCTTCCCGTCCCGGACCGTCACCCTCGTCGACGCCCGCACGATCTTCGCGGCGGGCGGCGGCATCCACTGCATCACCCAGCAGCAGCCGGTCGCGGGGGTCTGAGCGGTGACCGGGACGCAGCGGCGGCGCACACCGGCGCCGCCGCGCGAGGACGTGCTCGCCGCGACCATGGCGATGATCGCCGAGCACGGCCTGGAGCGGCTGACCATGGCCGCGCTCGGCCGCGAGGTCGGCATGAGCAGCGGGCACCTCGCGTACCACTTCGGCAGCAAGGACGAACTGCTGCTGCGCACGCTGGAGTGGAGCGAGGGCCGGCTCGGCGCGCACCGCAGGGAGCTGCTGGTCGGAGACAGCGGCGCGCGGGCCCGCCTCGACGCCTACGTCGACCTGTACGTCCCGGACGCGCCGCGCGATCCGCACTGGACGCTGTGGCTGGAGGTCTTCAACCGCTCGCGGAACGCCGACGACGACGCGCGCGCCCGCCAGGCCGCCATCGAGGGGGCCTGGCACCGCGACCTCGTGGCGCTGCTCGCGGAGGGCATCTCGCGCGGCGAGTTCGGTGCCCTCGACCCGGACCGCTTCGCGACCCGCCTGCGGGCGCTGCTCGACGGCTTCTCCATCGCGGTGGCGATCGGCCTGCGCGCCGACCGTGACCAGGTCATGGGCCACGTACGGGAGTTCCTCGACGAGGGCCTTCGGCCTCAGACGGTGAACCGGAGCGGCGTCCCGGGGGCCGCCTGGGCCGCCGCGCCGAGAGCGGCCTCCTCCACGACGGCGATCACCGGGTAGCCGCCGGTCGTCGGGTGGTCGTGCAGAAACACCACGGGCCGCCCGTCCGGCGGCACCTGCACGGCCCCGAGAACCATGCCCTCACTGGCCAGCTCGCCGTCCAACGCCCATTCCAGGGCGGGCCCTTCGGTCCGCAGGCCGATCCGGTTGCTGTTGCCCGAGACGGTGTACGCGGCGGTGACGAAGGTCCGCCGCGCGGTCTCGGTGAACCAGTCCTCGCGCGGTCCGAACCGCACCGGCAGCACGAGCTCCGCCGGGGGAGCGGGCCACGGCGCGGCCACGGGTGTCGCGGGCCGCGTACCGGGTGCGTCCCCGACGGGCAGCACGTCGCCCGCGCTCAACGGGGCGGGCCCGAGCCCCGACAGCAGATCGGTGGACCGGCTCCCGAGCACGGGCTCGACGGCGATGCCGCCGGCGACGGCGACGTAGGACCGCACGCCCGCGCTGACCGCGCCCACGTCGAGGGTCGCTCCGGCGGGTACGTGCACGGGGGCGCCCCAGGCCGCGGGCGCGCCGTCGACGGTGACCGGGCAGGGTGCCCCGCCCACGACCACGGTGACACCACGGTCGGACCGCAGCGCACACCCGGTGAGCGTGGTCTCCAGCACGGCGGCGCCCTCGGGATTCCCGACGAGCCGGTTCCCGAGCCGCAGCGCACTTTCGTCAAGCGCGCCCGACCGGGGCACGCCCAGGTGGGCGTGCCCACCCCGCCCGAGATCCTGCACGGTGGTGAGCGCCCCGGCACGGGTGACGGTGAGTTTGACGGTCACGGGTTCACCACCCCGTGGTCAGGCCCGCCCGGCGATTGGGCGGCGGCCGGTTCAGGCATTTCAAGCCCCCGTGACGATCGAGCGGGAGCCGGTGCAGGCAAATCAAGCCCCTGAGGCGATTGAGCAGCGGGGTCCGGGGCGGAGCCCCGTGGCGTCAACCCCGTCGCGGCGAAACGAACCCGGGTCCCAGGGGTCAAGAGCGCCGCCGGCTCCCGCAACGGATCCCACAACCCCGCAGGATCCCGCATCGACCCGATCAACTGCCACCCACCCGGCGTGGCCCGCGGATACACCGCCGAATACCCCCCGGCAACCGCAACCGCCCCCGCGGGGACCCGCGTCCGCGGAGTCGCCCGCCGCGGCACACGCAACTCCTCCGGCAACCCGCTCAAATACCCGAACCCCGGCGCGAACCCGCAGAACGCCACCCGATACGTAAAGGAGGAGTGCACCGCCGCGACCTCCGCGACCGACACCCCCCACAGCTCCGCGACCTCGGCCAGATCGGGCCCGTCGTACACGACCGGAATCGTCACGACCTCCCCGTCCGTCGCCGCGCCCAACGGCACATCCCACTTGCCCAGTTGGCGCGCGAGCACATCCGGCTCGGCGACCCCGTCGAGCAGCACGGTCCTGGCCCCCGGCACCACCTCCCGCACCGGCGGCAGCACCCCCGCCCCACGCCTGCGCAGCACCTCCGCGTGGAACGCCCCCGCGTGCTCGGCGTCGGCGAACTCCACCAGCAGCGCATGCCGCCCGGCCACCCGCACCCGCAGCCCCACGCTCACGCGAACGCCCCGACCTTGACCCCGGCGTTCTCGAGCGCCACCCGCACCCGCGCGGCGATCGCCGCCGCACCCGGGGTGTCCCCGTGCACGCACAACGACCGCGCGGCGACGGCGACGTGCGACCCGTCGACCGCCTCGACCCCACCGTCCACCGCGAACCCGACGGACCGGCGCACCACGGCGTCCGCGTCCTCGACGACGGCGTTCGGCTCGCGGCGCGGCACGAGCGTGCCCTCGGGGGTGTAAGCACGGTCGGCGAAGGCCTCGCGCACGGGCCGCAGCCCGAACTCCTCGGCAGCAGCCAGCAGTTGGGATCCGGGAAGCCCCAGCACGGGCAGCCTCCCGCCCGCGAGCCGCACCCCGTCGACGACGGCGCGCGCCTGCTCCGCGTCCCGCACGGTCCGGTTGTAGAGCGCCCCGTGCGGCTTCACGTACGCCACCTCGGCCCCGGCCGCCTCGGCGAAGACCCGCAACGCCCCGATCTGGTACGCCACTTCGGCCGCCAGCTCGTCCGGCGGCACATCCATCGCGCGCCGCCCGAACCCGGCGAGGTCCCGGTAGGAGACCTGCGCCCCGATCCGTACGTCGCGCTCGGCGGCCAGGTCGCAGACCCGGCGCATCACGGAGGGGTCGCCGGCGTGGAAGCCGCAGGCGACGTTGGCACTGGTCACCACGGAGAGCAGGGCCTCGTCGTCGGTGAGGGTCCACCGGCCGAAGCCTTCGCCGAGGTCGGCGTTGAGGTCGATGACGTCCTGGATCACCGGCTCAACGTAGAGGATCGTTCAACGATCCGACAAGGGTAAAAATTTTCCGGAGCTTCTGGACGTCCGAATTCCGGAACCTCTTGTTAGATCGTTGAACGATCCCCTAAGGTCCGTGCATCCCTCATCCATAAGTGCGTCCCTCATCGAAAAGGCCGCCGCATGATCGTTCTGCTCGGCGTGCTCGTGGTGATCCTCGGATTCGTCACGCGCCGCAATCCCGTTCTCGTGGTCGGTGTCGCCGGCATCGTCACCGGGCTGCTCGGCAAGATGAACCCGCTGGAGATCCTCGCCGCCTTCGGCACCTCCTTCGCCGACAGCCGCTCCGTCACCGTCTTCGCCATCGTGCTGCCGGTGATCGGTCTTCTGGAGCGCTACGGCCTGCGCGAACAGGCCCGCACGCTCATCGGGAAACTCGGCAAGCTCAGCGCCGGCCGCTTCCTCACCGCGTACCTGCTGGTACGCCAGGTCACCGCCGCCTTCGGCCTCAACAACCTCGGCGGCCCCGCCCAGGCGGTGCGCCCGCTCGTCGCGCCGATGGCCGAGGCCGCCGCCGAACGCAAGGCGGGGGCCGCGCTGCCGGACAAGCTGCGCGAGAAGGTCCGCTCCTACTCGGCGTCCGCCGACACCGTCGGCGTCTTCTTCGGCGAGGACTGCTTCATCGCGATCGGCTCGATCCTGCTGATCACCGGCTTCGTGAACTCGACGTACCACGAGCACCTCGAACCCACCCAGCTCGCGCTGTGGGCCATCCCGCTGGCCGTCTGCGCCTTCGTCATCCACGGCGCCCGGCTGCTGCTCCTCGACAAGCAACTGGAGCGCGAGATGGCGCTCGCCGTCGCCGAACACGAGATCCCGCTGCCGAAGGAGCCCTCGAAGTGATCAAGGTCGAATGGCTCTACTGGCTGATCGGATTCGTCTTCGTCGTCATGGCGGTACAGATGGCGACGGACCGCACCAACCCCAAGCGCTGGACCTCGGCCGCCTTCTGGGGACTGCTCGGACTGACCTTCCCGTACGGCAGCGGGGTCGCGGGCGGCTCGAAGGCGCTGCCCGCCGAACCCCTCGGCGTCGCGGTCCTCGCACTGATCGCGCTCGCCGGGTTCAACTTCATCGGCAAGGGCGAACCGGTCACCACCACGCAGGAGCAGCGCGAGAAGTCGGCGGCGCGCCTCGGCAACAAGCTCTTCGTCCCCGCGCTCACCATCCCGCTCGTCGCGATCCTCTGCGCCTCCTTCCTCGACGACTCGGGCCTGTTCGAGACCGGCCAGGCCACCCTCCTCGGGCTCGGCGTCGGCTGCGTCGTGGCGCTCGTCGTCGGCATGTTCGTCACCGGCGAGCGCAAGATATCCACGCCGATCCACTCCGGCCGCTCGATGCTGGAGGCGATGGGCTCGGCGCTGCTGCTCCCGCAGCTGCTCTCCGTCCTCGGCTCGATCTTCGCGGTCGCCGGCGTCGGCACCCAGGTCGGCAAGATCACCAACGCGGTGCTGCCGGACGACTCCAAGTACCTGGCCGTGATCGCGTACTGCGTCGGCATGTTCCTGTTCACCGTGATCATGGGCAACGCGTTCGCCGCGTTCCCCGTCATGACCGCGGCGATCGGCTGGCCCGTGCTCATTCAGCAGATGCACGGCAACGAGGTGGCGATCCTCGCGATCGGCATGCTCGCCGGATTCAGCGGCACGCTCGTCACGCCCATGGCCGCCAACTTCAACATCGTCCCGGCGACCCTCCTCGAACTGAAGGACCAGTACGGGCCGATCAAGGCGCAGCTCCCCACGGGGTTCGCGCTGCTCGGCTGCTGCACCGTGATCATGGCGTTCTTCGCCTTCTAGGAGGTCGAGCGATGGCTCGCGTACTGCTCACCGGATTCGAACCGTTCGGCGGGGAATCCGTGAACCCGTCCTGGCAGGCGGCACAGGCCGTCGTCGCCGCGCCACCGGAGGGCCTGGCCGTCACGGCGGTCCGACTCCCGTGCGTCTTCGGTGAGTCGATCGCGGCGCTGCGAACGGCGGTGGCGGAGGCGGCGCCCGACCTGGTCGTCTGCCTCGGCCAGGCGGGCGGCCGCCCCGGCGTCACGGTGGAGCGGGTGGCCATCAACGTCGACGACGCCCGCATCGCCGACAACGCCGGGGCCCAGCCCATCGACGTCCCGGTGGTGCCGGGCGGCCCGGCGGCGTACTTCTCCACGCTGCCGGTGAAGGCGTGCGTGGCGGCGATGCGGGATGCGGGCGTCCCGGCGGCGCTCTCCAACACGGCGGGCACGTTCGTCTGCAACCACGTGGCGTACGGCCTCGCCCACCTCCTGGCGACCGAACTCCCGGGCGTACGCGGCGGCTTCGTCCACGTCCCGTGGTCCCCGCCCCAGGTCCCGGACGGCACGGCGCCCTCCCTCCCGTTCGAAACGGTGGCCACGGGCATCCGGGCCCTGCTGCTTGCGGCGGCATCGACCACGGACGACCTCCGCATCACCGAGGGCGCAACACACTGATCCCCCAGGGGCGCGGGGAACTGCGCGAACGCAACCAACAGCACCGCACCCGGCGACGAACCGAAACGGACCTCATGCTCACCCCGGACCAGACCGCCCAGCTGGCGGCAGCCAACGTCACGCGCGAATACCCCAACCTCACCGCCCACCTCAGCACCTCCCCGGCCGACAACCCCCGCCCGTCCGACCTCCACCCCGCCTTCTACGGCGCCTACGACTGGCACTCCTCCGTCCACATGCACTGGCTGCTGCTCCGGACCCGGCCGGAGGCCCACGCCGATGTACTGGACCGCCACCTCACCCGCGAGAACCTCGCCCGGGAAGCCGAGTACCTGCTCGCCCGCCCCAGCTTCGAGCGCCCCTACGGCTGGGCCTGGCTCGTCGCGCTCGCAGCGCAGTGCCGGGGCACCCGGTGGGCCGACACCTTCGCCCCCGCCGTGGACGCCGTCGACCGCCTCCTGACGGACTGGCTCCCGAAGGCCACGTATCCCGTCCGCCACGGCAACCACCCCAACAGCGCGTTCGCCCTCGGCCTGATCCTCGACACGGGGGAGCGGGCCGGGCTTCCGAGCCGCACCCTGGACGCCGTACGCGACCGCCTGCGCGGCTGGTTCGCCGACGACCACGACGCGCCCGCCCACTGGGAGCCCTCCGGCCAGGACTTCCTGTCACCGGCCCTGACGGAGGCGGACGCGATGCGCCGCGTCCTCGGGAACGCCGACGACTTCGCCGCCTGGCTCGACCGCTTCCTCCCGGCGCTGGCCGCCGGCGCACCCTGCCCGCTGCTCGACGTACCGGTCGTCTCCGACCACAGTGATCCGCAGATCGGCCACCTCCTCGGCCTCGCGCTCTCCCGCGCCGCGTCCCTGCGCGCCATCGCGAACGCGCTGCCCCAGGGGGCCGTGCGCGAGCGGCTCGCGAAGGCCGCGCGGGAACACCTCGACGCGGGTCTCCCGGCCGTCGAGAGCGGCGACTTCACGACCGACCACTGGCTCGCAACGTTCGCCGAACTCGCCCGCGAACACTATGAACGCAAGTAGGCGTGATCGTTGCCCGGTACACCTTGCCCTGGGCGTGATCGTTCCCGCATCGTGCCGCTCATGGGACGAGAACAATGGAAGAAGGTCCTGGTCGGATCGGCCGGGAACATGGTCGAGTGGTTCGACTGGTTTGTGTACGCGAGCTTCGCGACGTACTTCGCGGGATCCTTCTTCCCGAGCGACAACCCGAACGCACAGCTGATGAACACCGCCGGCATCTTCGCCGTCGGCTTCTTCATGCGCCCCGTGGGCGGCTGGCTGCTCGGCCGGGTCGGTGACCGCAAGGGCCGCAAGGCGGCGCTGACGCTGACGGTCACCCTGATGTCCGCGTCGGCGATCCTCATCGCCGTGGCGCCGACCTACGCGGTGGCCGGCTACGGCGGCGCCGCGGTGCTGCTGATCGCGCGGCTGCTCCAGGGCCTCTCGGTCGGCGGCGAGTACGCGGCCAGCGCCACGTACCTCACCGAGGCCTCGTCCCCGCAGAAGCGCGGCTTCGCCTCCAGCTTCCAGTACGTGTCGATGACGGTGGGCCAGATCATCGGCCTCGGCCTGCAGATCCTGCTCCAGCGCACGATGTCCGACGACGCCCTGCACAGCTGGGGCTGGCGCATCCCGTTCATCATCGGCGCCCTCGGCGCGGCGGTCATCTTCTACCTGCGCCGCAACATGCTGGAGACCGACGTCTACGAGGAGTCCGCCGACGCCGACGCCACCGTGGGCGGCGACGACAAGGGCACCCTCAAGGCGCTGTGGGCGCACAAGCGCGAGGCGTTCCTGGTCATCGCGCTGACCATGGGCGGCACCGTCGCCTACTACACGTACACGACGTATCTGACGAAGTACCTCTCCAACTCCGCGGGCCTGAGCAAGGAGACGGCGACGCTCGTCTCGTTCTGCGCGCTCGTCGTCTTCGCCTGTCTGCAGCCGCTCGCGGGCGCGCTCTCCGACCGGATCGGCCGCCGCCCGCTGCTGATCACCTTCGCGATCGGCTCGACCTTCCTGACGGTCCCGATCATGACGCTGCTCCAGCACGCGGGCTCGTTCTGGCCGGCCCTCGGCCTCTCGCTGCTCGCCCTCGTCATCGTCACGGGCTACACGTCCATCAACGCCTGCGTGAAGGCCGAACTGTTCCCGACGGGCATCCGCGCCCTCGGCGTCGCCCTCCCGTACGCCATCGGCAACGCCCTGTTCGGCGGCACCGCCGAGTACGTGGCGCTCTGGTTCAAGGAGGCGGGCATCGAGTCCGGCTTCTACTGGTACGTCGCGGGCTGCGCGGCCGTCTCGCTGATCGTCTACCTGACGATGCGCGAGACCCGCGACATCGACCTGAACCAGGTCAAGGCGGCGGAAGGCGCTGCCGGCGACCCCGTGAAGCAGACCGTCTGACCCGCGCCGACGCCCCGGCCCCTCCGCCGTTCAGGAGGGGCCGGGGCGTCTTCGTGCGCGGGGCGGCCGGTGCGGGCGCCGGGCCGCCTCAGATGTCGAGTCGCCGCGCGATCCCGTCGAGCACGCAGTCGAGCCCGAACTCGAACTCCCAGGCCGGGTCGTCCTTGCGGGTCGCCGACAGCGCGTACTCCTTGTAGATCGGGTAACGGCCGCTGTCCATCAGGTACTTCATCTGCGGGGCGAGCGCCTGCCGTGTCTCGTCGCCGCTCTTCCAGCCGTGCCGCTCACGGTAGTCGCGCAGCGCGATCTCGGTCTGCGTCGTGCCGTGCACGAACGCACCGACCGCGCGGTGGGCGGCCACCATGGCGTCCACGTCGATCTTCTTGCCGGACAGCGCCGCCAACTGCCGCTCCGCCACCGCCATCCGCGCGGGCGTGAGCTGGATGACCGGCAGCGGCGTCTGTCCGAGCCAGGGGTGCTGGAGCATCAACTCCCGCGTCTGCAACGCGAAGGAGCGCAGCACCTCACGCCAGTCGGTCACGTCGTCGGGCACGGTCAGGGCGGCCGACACCCGGTCGAACATCAGCGCCCACAGGTCCTCCTTGCCGGAGACGTGCCGGTACGCGGCCATGGGTGCGACACCGAGCTTGGTGGCCAGGCGGCGCATGGTGACGGCGGCGCCGCCCTCCTCGTCGGCCAGTTCCACGGCCGCCTCGGCGATCCGGTCGAGGGTCAGTGAGGCACGCCGCGCGGGCGCGGGCCGCTCAAGGCGTTCCCAGAGCGAGGGCTCGACCGGGCCGCCCTCCTCGCCTTCGTCGCGCTGGCTCGCCGGGCAGTTGGGGCAGTGCGGCGATCTGCGCACCGATCTCGTCGACCTCGCCGAGACCCCGCTGCCGACCGTGCTGCCCGCTTTCGGTGAAGCGCCGCCGCCCGGTGCCGCCAAGGCGCTCGCCGCGGTCTCGCCGCGCCTGGCCGCCGCTGACGCGTTCGTCTTCGTCACACCCGAGTACAACCACAGCTTCCCCGCGGCCCTGAAGAACGCGATCGACTGGCACAACCAGGAATGGCACGGCAAGCCGGTCGCCTTCGTCTCGTACGGCGGCCTGGCCGGCGGTCTGCGCGCGGTCGAGCAACTCCGGGTCGTGATGGCCGAGTTGAACGCCACGACCGTGCGCAACACGGTCAGCTTCCACAACGCGTTCGGCGCCTTCGACGCGGAGGGGCGCGTCGACGATCCCGCCGTGGACGCTGCGGCGAAGGCCATGCTCGACCAGCTGACCTGGTGGGCGCACGCGCTGCGCGACGCCAAGTCCGTCCGCCCGTACGCGGCCTGAGTCATGACGACACTCACGGAGAGAGCCGAGGCGCGGGCACCCTCCCGGCTCGTGATCGCGGGTCTGCTGCTCGGCATCGTGATCGCCACGCTGGACGGCACGATCGTCGGCACGGCCCTGCCCGTCATCGTCGACGACCTCGGCGGCATGAACCACCTGTCCTGGGTGGTGACCGCCTATCTGCTGGCCACGGCCGTCACCACCCCGCTCTGGGGAAAGATCGGCGACCTCTACGGCCGCAAGGGCGGCTACCTCGCCTCGATCGTCGTCTTCCTCGCCGGCTCCGTCCTGTGCGGACTGGCCCAGGACATGGGGCAGTTGATCGCGTTCCGGGCCGCCCAGGGCATCGGCGCGGGCGGCCTGTTCGTGGGGGCGCTCTCGCTCGTGGGCACACTGCTCGGCCCGGCCGGGGCGGGCCGCGCGCAGTCCCTCATCGGCGTCCTGCTGCCCGCCGCGATGATCGGCGGCCCCCTGCTCGGCGGCTTCCTCACGGACCAGTTGGACTGGCGGTGGGTGTTCTACGTCAACGTGCCCGTCGGGGCCGTCGCCCTCGCCGTCGTCGGGCTCGGGGTGCGGGTGCGCACCGAACGCGTGAAGGCCCCGGTCGACCTCGCGGGCGCGGCGCTGCTCACCACCGCGATCCTCGCCCTGACGCTGCTGTCGACCTGGGCCGGGACGACGTACGCCTGGACGTCGCCGCAGGTCGGGGTGCTCGCGCTGGTGTCGGTCGCGGCCCTCGCGGGATTCGTCGCGGTGGAGCGGCGAGCGGCCGAGCCGGTGATCCCGCCCCGCCTGTTCCGCGACCGCAACTTCGGCGTCGCGCAGGTGCTGAGCTTCATCGCGGGGGCGGCGATGCTCGGCGCCGCCACCTATCTGCCGCAGTACATGCAGCACGTCCGCGGCATGTCGTCGACCGGGAGCGGACTGCTGCTGCTCCCGCTGATGCTCGGCATGATGGGCGCCCAGCTGGCCATTGGGCGGCGGGTGGGCGGCGGCGGCCGCTACCGGCACTACCCGCTCGCGGGCGGCGCCCTGGCGACGGCGGGCGCCCTGTCCCTGCTCCTGCTGGGAACGGGAACGCCGCCCTGGGCGGCCTCCGCCCTGACGCTCGCCCTGGGCGTCGGCCTCGGCTGCCTCCTGCAACCCGCGATGCTGATCACCATGAACAGTGCCGAGCCGCGCGACATCGGAGCGGCGAGCGGCACACAGACGTTGCTGCGGGCGGTCGGGGGATCGCTCGGCGTGGCGGTGCTCGGGGCCGTGTTCGCGCAGCGGGCGCACGGCGACCCCGGCCCGGCGGGCATCGTCGCCGGGCTGCACGGGGTGGCGATCGGGACGGCGCTGCTGTGCGCGGCGGCGTTCGCGGCGGCCCGCCTCGTACGGGAGGTGCCGCTCCGCTTGACCGCATCGTGAGACCACGGTCCGGGGCCGGCCCGGGCTGTGGCAGACTGCCGCCGTGCTCTCGTTCGCCATGATTATTGGCAGCAGGCGCGCCGGTCCGCAGTGACCGCCTCGTACGACCCGGTACAGGTGGACACCGTCGTCCTCGACCCGCGCGCAGACCTCTCGCACCCGCGAGGGGTTTTTCTGTTTCTGGCCCACCCACAGCCAGGCGGAGAGCGCGAGGGATCATAGATGGACGGTGGAGCCGGTCATTCCGGTAGACCGAGAATCCCCATCAGGAGCCAGATCAGCATGAGCAGCAGCCTCAGTGAACGTCCCAGTGCACAGCACAGTGAACTCGACGATTCCTTCCACGTCTTCGACACCACGCTGCGCGACGGCGCACAGCGCGAGGGCATCAACCTCACCGTCGCGGACAAGCTGACCATTGCCCGGCACCTGGACGACTTCGGCGTGGGCTTCATCGAGGGCGGCTGGCCGGGCGCCAACCCCCGGGACACCGAGTTCTTCGCCCGCGCGCAGGAAGAGATCGACTTCAAGCACGCGCAGCTCGTCGCCTTCGGCGCCACCCGCCGCGCGAACGCCAAGGCGAGCGAGGACCCGCAGGTCAAGGCCCTCCTCGACTCCGGCGCCCCGGTAGTCACGCTCGTCGCCAAGTCGCACGACCGGCACGTCGAGCTGGCCCTGCGCACGACCCTCGAAGAGAACCTGGAGATGGTCCGCGACACCGTCTCCCACCTGGTCGCCCAGGGCCGCCGGGTCTTCGTCGACTGCGAGCACTTCTTCGACGGCTACCGCGCCAACGCCGAGTACGCGAAGTCCGTCGTGCGGGCGGCGCACGAGGCCGGCGCCTCCGTCGTCGTCCTGTGCGACACCAACGGCGGCTTCCTGCCCGCCCAGGTCCAGGCCGTCACCGCCACCGTCCTCGCCGACACCGGCGCCCGGCTCGGCATCCACGCCCAGGACGACACGGGCTGCGCCGTCGCCAACACGCTTGCCGCCGTGGACGCGGGCGCGACCCACGTCCAGTGCACGGCGAACGGGTACGGCGAGCGCGTCGGCAACTCCAACCTCTTCCCGGTCGTCGCCGCCCTGGAGCTCAAGTACGGCAAGCGGGTCCTGCCCGAGGGCGCGCTGCGCGAGATGACCCGCATCTCGCACGCCATCGCCGAGGTCGTGAACCTGACCCCCTCCACGCACCAGCCGTACGTGGGTGTCTCGGCGTTCGCGCACAAGGCGGGCCTGCACGCCTCCGCGATCAAGGTCGACCCGGACCTGTACCAGCACATCGACCCCGACCTCGTCGGCAACCACATCCGGATGCTGGTCTCCGACATGGCGGGCCGCGCCTCCATCGAGCTCAAGGGCAAGGAGCTCGGCGTCGACCTCGGCGGCGACCGCGAGCTGATCGGCCGCGTCGTCGAGCGGGTCAAGGAGCGCGAGCTCAAGGGCTACACGTACGAGGCCGCGGACGCCTCCTTCGAGCTGCTGATGCGCGCCGAGGTCGAGGGCCGGGAGCGCAAGTACTTCCGCGTCGAGTCCTGGCGCGCGATCGTCGAGGACCGCCCCGACGGCTCGCACGCCAACGAGGCCACCGTGAAGCTGTGGGCCAAGGGCGAGCGCATCGTCGCCACGGCCGAGGGCAACGGTCCGGTCCACGCCCTCGACAGCGCGCTGCGCGTCGGCCTGGAGCGGATCTACCCGCAGCTCGCGAAGCTGGAGCTGGTGGACTACAAGGTCCGCATCCTGGAGGGCAAGCACGGCACGTCCTCCACGACCCGCGTGTTGATCTCCACGACCGACGGTTCCGGCGAGTGGTCCACGGTCGGCGTCGCCGAGAACGTGATCGCGGCGTCCTGGGGCGCGCTCGAGGACGCGTACACGTACGGTCTGCTGCGCGCGGGCGTGGAACCGGTCGAGTAGACCAGCGCCTCGGGGCGCCGTTCCCGCGCGCGCTGAGTTAGCGTCGACGTATGAGGCCCCTCATCGCCGCCCTCGCCGCCCCGTTCCTCGTGCTGGGCGCCACCTTCGCGGTGGCGCCACCCGCCTCGGCCGCGACGGACGTGTCCACCGTGGCCGACGCGCTGGAGGAGAGTCCGGTCTACGTGGCCCCCGGTGCGTCCGGCGGGCTGACCTCCGACGATGTCGACGCGCTCGAGAACAAGATCAAGGACGCGGACAAACCGGTGATGGTGGCGGTGCTGCCCGCCGATTTCCCGACGCAGGACCTGCTCAAGAATCTCCGCGCGAAGACGGGGGTCGTCGGCGTCTACGGGGTCCGCCTCGGCACCCAGTTCAACGCGGGCGCGGACGACCAGGTGATGTCGCAGCAGGCCGTCAAGAACGCGGTGAACAGCGTGCAGGGCCAGTCCGCCAAGAGCCAGCTCGACGATTTCGTCAGCACGTCGCTCAGTACGGCGAAGGGCTCGGCGCCCTCGTCCTGGGGCGCGGGCGGCGACGACGGCGTCTCGGCCGGCGCGCTGATCGGCGTCGGCGCGGTCGTCGTGGCGGGCGGCGCGGGCGTGTACGCCCTGAACCGGCGCAGCCGCCGCAAGCGCGAGGAGGAGCAGCGCGAGGCCCTCGACAAGCTGCGGGTCGTGGTGGACGAGGACATCACGGCGTTCGGCGAGGAGCTGGACCGGCTCGACTTCCACCCGGCGGAGGCCGGGGCCGACGACGCGATGCGCGCGGACTTCGAGCGGGCGCTCGACGCGTACGAGAAGGCCAAGCAGTACATGAACGACGCGCAGCGGCCGGACGACGTCCGCGGCGTGACGCAGGCCCTGGAGGACGGCCGGTTCTCCCTCGCGGTGCTCGCCGCGCGCCGTGAGGGCCGTCCGCTGCCCGAGCGCAGGGCGCCCTGCTTCTTCGACCCGCGCCACGGGCCCTCCGTCGAGGACGCCTGGTGGACGCCGCCCGGCGGCTCGTCCCGCGAGGTCCCGGTGTGCGCGGCGGACGCGACGCGGCTGCGGGACGGCGAGGACCCGGACGTGCGCACGGTCGACGCTGGGGCGGGGGAGCGCCGCCCGTACTACGACGCGGGTCCGGCGTACGGCCCGTGGGCCGGCGGCTACTTCGGCGGCGGCATGCTGCCGGGCCTGCTGGTCGGCACGGTCCTCGGCTCCATGCTGGCGAGCCCCGCGTATGCGGCGGATTACGGGGGTGGTGACTTCGGCGGCGGCGGATTCGACGGCGGCGACATCTCCGGCTCCGACTTCGACCCGGGCGACTTCGGTGGTGGCTTCGGCGACGGTGGGGGCGGGGGCGACTTCGGTGGTGGTGGCGGCGATTTCGGTGGCGGGTTCTAGCGGGGTTGACGTCTCGGGGCTCTGCCCCGGACCCCGCTGCTCAATCGCCGCAGGGGCTTGAATCACCGGTCCCTCGCTGGATCGGTCGCCGTAGGGGCTTGAATCACCGGTCCCTCGCTGGATCGGTCGCCGTAGGGGCTTGATCGGTTGCCGCAGGGGCTCGGAGGGATGGCCGGGCCTTTGGTATCTGTGCGCCTTCGCCGAACATCCACCGCGACAGGGCCACCCGCAGCCGCTGCGCCGCTCGCACCCGGCGGCGTACGTCGTGCTCGTCCTCGGTGGGCAGGGGGTCCAGGGCAGCGGGCTGTTCGTGTTGGGTGAGATGGTAGGACTCGGCCTGGTTCAGGGGTTCGTGGATCTCGACGTACTCGCCGTGCGGGAGGCGCTTGATGCGGCCCGTCTCGCGGCCGTGCAGGACCTTCTCCTGGTCGCGGCGCTGGAGGCCGAGGCACAGCCGCTTCGTCACGATGAACGCGAGGACCGGGCCCGCGAACAGCGCCACCCGCGCGAACCACGTGATGGCGTTCACCGAGAGGTGGAAGTGCGTGGCCCACAGGTCGTTGCCGCCGGCCGCCATCGCCACGAGGAAGCCGGTCAGCCAGGCCACCCCGAGGGCCGTGCGCACCGGGCGGTTGCGGGGGCGGTCCAGGATGTGGTGCTCCCGCTTGTCGCCGGTGATCCACGCCTCCAGATACGGGTACACCCCGATCAGCACCAGCCACAGCGGGAACGCGAGGAACGGGATGAAGACGCCGAGCGCCAGGGTGTGGCCGCCAAGTATCACCTCCCAGCCCGGCATCACGCGCACGAGCCCCTCCGCGAACCCCAGGTACCAGTCCGGCTGCGCCCCGGTCGAGACATGGTCCGGGCGGTAGGGTCCGTACACCCAGACCGGGTTGATGGACGCGACCGCCGAGACGAGCGTGACCACGCCGAACACGAGGAAGAAGAAGCCGCCCGCCTTGGCGACGTAGTTCGGGAAGAACGGCTCGCCCACGACGGTCCGTTCGGTCTTTCCGGGGCCCGGGTACTGCGTGTGCTTGTGGTAGAAGACCAGGATCAGGTGGGTGACCACGAGCACCGCCATGATGCCGGGCAGCAGCAGGACGTGGATCGAGTAGAAGCGCGCCACGATGTCGTGGCCCGGGAACTCGCCGCCGAACAGGAAGAACGACAGATACGTGCCGACGATCGGGACGGCGAGCGTCATGCCCTCGATGAGGCGCATGCCCGCGCCGGAGAGCATGTCGTCGGGGAGCGAGTAGCCGAGCAGCCCCTCGAAGAGCGCGAGGAACAGCAACAGCCAGCCGAACAGCCAGTTCAGCTCGCGGGGCTTGCGGAACGAGCCGGTGAAGAAGTGCCGCATCATGTGCACGAACATCGCCGCGACGAAGATCAGCGCCGACCAGTGGTGGATCTGCCGGATGAGCAGCCCGCCACGCACGTCGAAGCTGATGTCGAGCGTGGAGGAGTACGCCTCCGACATCCGGATGCCCTTCAGCGGCACGTAACTCCCGTCGTAGACCACCTCGTTCATCGACGGATGGAAGAAGAGGGTGAGATAGACACCTGTGAGGATCAGGATGAGGAAGGTGTAGAGGCAGATCTCGCCCAGCATGAACGACCAGTGGTCGGGAAACACCTTGCGCAGATAGCTGCGGCCGAGGCCGTAGATCCCGAGCCGGCCGTCGGCCCAGTCGGCGAGGCGTTCACCTGCGGCGGGGACGGGCGTGTTGCGTTCCGTGCGTGCGGACATCCGGTTCCTCCCGTGACTGCTCACGGAGGAGACGGATCGGGGCGCGCGGGTTGTGACACGGCGACGCGGTGATGTGGTGCGCGTCACGCACGGGCCGGGGGGGGGCGCTAGCCCCGGCTGAGCGTGCGGGTCACCCCGGCGAGCAGCGTCGTCGTCAGGATCCAGCCGACCCCGATCAGCGTGTACGACAGCCCCTGCACGCCCGCCTCGGCCCAGTGCCAGCCCTCGCGCTGGCCGAGCCCGCCGACCGGGATCAGCAGATCGAGGGTGTACGCGACCGGGTTGAACGGAGCGCCCTCGCCCGGCTTGTTCGGCACCGGCTTGTACGCGTGGAAGACGAGCGAGCCGAGGAGGGTGAGCAGGGCGAGCCAGATCCCGGCGATCCAGGGCCGGTAGCCGTATCCGACGGTCGCGTCGAGCAGCCGCCCCCACGCCTTCCCGGCCGGGCCGAGCGTGCCGCGCCGTCTGCGCTCCCGTACGAGGAGGACCCGGCGCGCCTCGTCCTCGTGGCCGGATCGCCGGTAGTGCGCGGCGAGTTGCTCGTACGGCTGCGGCGCGTAGCCGGGGTGGCGGCGCAGCCAGTCGAGGCGGCAGGTGACGTCCTCGCGGCGCGTGGGGGCGACGTCGCCCAGCCAGTCGTACGTCAGTCCGTCGAGGCCCAGCGTCGCGGGCCAGGTCCGCGGGGCGTCCTGGAGTCTCGCCACGTACGCGTTGCGCAGGTTCACGCCGCCCGCGGGCGCCCGCGCGAACGCGAGGTCGAGGGCCTCGGCGCGCATGCCCACGCACATCAACGACGAGCCGGTGCCGCCGAGTTCGGCGTCCTGGAAGGAGACGAGGTCGGTCACATTCGCCCCGCGCAGCCGGACCCGCCCGTCCGCCCGCAGGCCCTGGCACCGGACGTTCGACGCGCTGAGGCCGTCGCCCTGGAACGCGTACGCGTCCGCCGCCCCCACGCGTATCCGGGCGCCGCGCAGCCACAGGCCGCCCGGCAACTCGGCGCCGGGAAAGCCGACTTCGCCCTCCGCGACGAACCCGTTCTCGCAGAACACGCCGCCCCGCACCAGAGCTCCGCCGCCCTCCAGGGCGATCCGCCCCGGCGCCACCAGGTGCGCCCCGTCGAGCCGGATGCCGCCCGCGGCGTCGGCGTGCACCAGGTCGACGGCGCTGTCCGCCCCGTCGCGCTCGCCGATCGTCGACCGCCGCAGGTCGACCCGCCCGCCGAACCGGGCCGTCGACGCCCGCAGTCCCGGCAGCACGCAGTCCGTGAACGCGATGCCGAGCGTGCTCGCGCCCTCCAGGCTCACCGCCTCGTCGAACCGGCACGCCTCGAAGCGCACGGCCCGCCGGATCTCCGCCCCGTCGAGCCGCAGCACGCCCGTGACGCGGGTGTCGCGCAGGACGTACGGCGCGGAGCCCGCGCCCTCGTCGAGGATCTCCCGTCCGACGCCCTCGGCGTCAGCACTCCGCTCAAGGGTGGGCGCCATGGGCGGCAGTGTCGCACGCCGGTTCTCGGGGCAGCGGGCGCGCGACCTCGGCGGCCGGCCCCGGGCGCCCATCTGATTGCACGCGAAAGCAAATCACCGCGCGCACGGCCAGTATTGAATGGCGTGAACTGGCGCGCGGTTTCCGGTGTGAACGGGCCATGATGGCACCGGTGTTCACGTGCTGCACACCAATCACATCCGTTTCGCACAGGTGAGGTGGAGAGGTCATGACGCAGCAGTCGCGGAAGCAGTCGAGATATCAGTCGCAGTTGCAACCTCAAGGAGAGGTCGGACGCAAGGCCTACGCGAAGCCGGCGATGTGCCGGCAGGGCGATTTCACCAAGACGACGGGCGGCTATTTCTACGGCGCCTACAAGGAGTGGATCGTCCGCCGCTTCACCTGATCGAACCGTGCCGCCGACCCGGGAGTGCCCAGGAATGAAGTCGCCCGCCGCCCGTGACTGCTTCGTCGTCCTGCCGGACACCCCGGCGGGTGAGCGCGCGGCCCAACTCCTCGACGGAGGTCGGGTGTTCCGGTACCCCTCGGGTCGGCCGTGGATGGTCGTCCGCGCCCCACTGCGCGGCGTGCGCGGCGCCGTGCGCGGCGCGGACGCCGTCGTCGTCATCGGCCCGAGCGGGGTCGACGGCCTCGACGTCGACCTCCGTGCCGCTCGCGACAACGCCGGACTGCACGCCCGCCTCGCCCGCCGCCTGCCCGGCGTGCATCACGTCATCTCCCGTGTCGAGGGCGTGAGTTGGGTGCGCGGCACCGCCTCCGGGCTGCGTCGCGTGTACGTCACCACCGGGCCAGGACCTCGGCTCGCCTCCGACCGGCCCGCCGTCCTCGCCGCGCTCACCGGGGCCGGAGTCGACGAGGCCGCGCTCGCCCTGCGCCTCCTCGACTTCGTGCCGCACCCGCTCGGCGGGCGGCCCGTCTGGCGAGGCGTCACCGAGATCGACCCGGCCCAGGCCCTCGCGTTCGCCCTCGATGGTTCCGGACACCGCACCCATCGCTGGTGGCACGCCCCCGACGCCGAACTCCCGCTCACGGACGGCGTGTTGCGCCTCCACGACGCGCTCGACCGCTCCGTCCGCGCCCACCTCGCCGACCGCCCCCGCGTCAGCTGCGAGCTCTCCGGCGGCCTCGACTCCACCTCCCTCGCGTTCCTCACCCGGCGCGCCGAACCCGAGCGGCTCGCCCTGCTCACCGTCGCCTCCCGAGAGCCGTACGCCGAGGACGAGACGTGGGCCCGCCGCGCCGCCGCCCTCGCCCCCGAGGCGTCCCACGAGGTCGTCGATGCCGCCCAAGTGCCCTTGTTCTACGCGGGAGTCGGCGACGCGCCCGCCCCCGGCGACGTACCCACCGACGAACCGCTGCCCGTCGCGCCCGCCCGCGCCCGCGCCCGGATGCTCCTCGCTCGCGCGGCGGCCACCGGCTCCGACTGTCATCTCACCGGGTACGGCGGCGACGAACTGTTCATGGCGCTGCCGGCCGTCGCGGGCGACCTGTTCCCGCGGCAGCCGCGCGCGGCCCTGCACCGGATCGGCGCCGTGCGGCACCAGCTCGGCTGGCCGCTGACGGCGACCGCGCGCGCCCTGCTGACCCGCCCGTCCTTCGGCGCGTGGCTGGCGGACGCCGTGACCGGCGCCGCCCCGCCCACCGCCCGTACGCCCCAGCTGTCCTGGGGGGTGCGGCAGACCCTGCCGCCCTGGCTGACGCCCGGGGCCCGCACCCTGATCCGCGACACCTTCCGCGAGGCCGCCGCGCACGCCGAACCGCTCGCGCCCCGCCCCGGCCGCCACCTCGACCTCGACACCATCCGCATCGGCGCCCGGCACTTCCAGGCCATGGAGGCGTACGGGCTCGGCCTCGGACTCCCGGTCGCCGCGCCCATGTACGCCGACCACGTCATCGAGGCGACGCTCGCCGTGCGCCTCGCCGACCGCGTCGACCCGGCGCGCTACAAACCGCTGCTTGCCGGGGCCGTACGCGGCGTCGTGCCCGCGCCGCTGCTCGCCCGCACCACGAAGGACCACATGAACGGCGACAGCGCCCAGGGCCTGGTCCGGCACGCCGACGACATCCGGGAGCTGTGGCACGGCTCCCGGCTCGCCGCCCTCGGCCTGGTCGACGCCCGCGCCCTCGACGCCCTGGCCGCCGACCCGTACTCGCCCCTGCACACCCGGCACTCCATCGACGCGGCGCTCGCCTGCGAAATGTGGCTGCGCGCCCCCAGACCCTCCCCGAGAGAGGCCCTCACCCGGTGAAGCTCAACGACGGCATCGCGGTCACGACGACGGACTACGGCGGCGTACTCCTCGACCAACGGGCCGGTACCTACTGGCAGTTGAACGAGACGGCGACGGTCGTCGCCATCGCCGCGGCGCAGGGGCGCGGCCCGCGCACCGCCGTCGACCGGCTCGTCGCCGCCTTCGACGTGGACCGCGACCAGGCCGAGGCGGACGTCACCGAGCTGACCCGCCAGTTCGTCGCCGCGCGGCTGGCAACGCCGTGAGCACCGAGATGACCATGCCGGACGGCGGGGCGCGGGGGATCCGCGTACGCCTGGCGGTCGCGCTCGCCCTCCCCCTCGCACGTCTGCGCCCCGACCGCCTGCGCCGCGTCCTCGGGGTGCTCGCCCGCGGCGCCCGCCCGGCCCCGTACGAGACGGCGCTCACCGCGTACGCGTCGGTCGTCGCCACGAGCCGCCGCTGCGCCGGCTGGTACGGCTGCCTCCCGCGCTCGCTCGCCGTCGCCCTGCTGTGCCGCCTGACCGGAACCTGGCCCACCTGGCACGCGGGCGTCCGCGCGACACCCCCGTTCGCCCCACACGCATGGGTGACCGCGCAGGGCCGGATGGTGGGCGAGCGGGCGTCCCAGCAGGACTACCGCCCGCTGATGTCGGTGACACCCGGCAGGGGCGGGGGCGTCGGCCGTGTCGGGTGAGCACCGCCCGGGGTTCGCGGGGGCTCCGGCCGTGTCGGGTGACCCCGGTCCGGTGTCTGCGGGGGTGTCGGCCGTGCCGGGTGAGCGTCGCGCGGTGTCCGCCGGGGGGTCGGCCGTGTCGGGTGCACCCCGTCCGGGGTCCGCGAAGGCGCCGGGTGCGGCCCGTCCGGATCGGCTCCGTCGTCTGCTGGTCCACGGCCGGCCCCACGCGCCTCCGCTCGTCCTCGGGGGACTGCTCGCGGTCGCCGGGTCGGGGGCCGCGCTCGCGATGCCGGTCATGGCGCAGCACGCGGTGCGGGACTTCGCCGAGCACCGCTCGCCCGCCCCGGCCCTCCTGCTGCTCACGGTGATCGTGCTCGCGGGCGCCGCGCTCACCGCGACCGGCACGTACCTCATGTGCCGCACCGGAGAAGCCGTCGTCCTCGGCGCCCGCGAACGCCTCGTGGCCCGGCTGCTCCGCCTCGACGTCGCGTCCGTCGACCGGCTGAGCCCCGGTGACCTCCTGACGCGCGCGACCGGCGACACGACCCTGCTGCGCACCGCCTTGTCCCGCGGTCTCGTCGACTCCGTGAGCGGCGCGCTCACCCTGGCGGGGACGGTCGTCCTCATGGGGGCCATGGACGGGGTGCTGCTGGTCGTCACGGTACTGGCCCTCGCCGCGACGGCCGCCGCGCTCGCCCTGCTCATGCCCCGCATCCGCCGCGCGCAGACCGAGGCCCAGGAGGCCGTCGGGGAGATGGGCGCGCGGCTCGACCGGGCGCTGCAGTCCTTCCGTACGGTCAAGGCGAACGGCGCGGAGGACCGCGAGCGCGCCGCCGTCACCGGGGCCGCCCGCCGCGCCCGCGACAAGGGGCTCACCGTCGCCCGCTGGACCTCCGCGTCCGAGGTCTCGACGAGCGTGTCCGTGCAGCTCGCGTTCCTGTGTGTGCTCGGCGTGGGCGGCGCGCGCGTCGCGTCGGGCGCCCTCGACGTCGCCTCACTGATCGCGTTCCTGCTGTATCTCTTCTACCTGGTCGGCCCGTTGGGGCAGCTGACGGAGGGCTGGACCGGCCTGACCGGCGGCATGGCGGCGGTGGCCCGCCTGGCGGAGATCGAGCAACTGCCGGGGGAGAGCGACCTGCCGGCGGAACGAGCGAGTCCCGCGCCGCCCGGCGGATTCGGTGTCACCTTCACCGACGTCGTCCTCCGCTACGCCGACGACCGGCTCCCGGCCCACGACGGCGTCACCTTCGCGGCCCCGCCGCACGGCCTCACCGCCCTCGTCGGCCCCTCGGGCGCGGGCAAGTCCACGGTGTTCGCGCTTCTGGAGCGCTTCTACGACCACGACTCCGGGCTCGTCGCGGTCGACGGCCGCGACATCCGCGCCTGGCCGCCCACCGAACTGCGCGCCGCCATCGGCTACGTGGAGCAGGACGCGCCCGTCCTGGCCGGAACCCTGCGCGAGAACCTGCGGTACGCGGCCCCCGACGCGAGCGCGGACGAGGTGCGCGAGGCGCTGACCCGCACCCGGCTCGACGAACTCGTGGACCGGCTGCCCGACGGGCTCGACACCCCGGTCGGGCACCGCGGCGTGCTGCTCTCGGGCGGCGAACGCCAGCGCGTGGCCATCGCGAGAGCGCTGCTGCGCCGGCCCCGGCTGCTCCTGCTCGACGAGGTGACCTCGCACCTCGACGCGGTCAACGAACAGCACCTGCGCGAGGTCGTCCGCGACCTCTCCGGGCACACCACGGTCCTGGTGATCGCGCACCGGCTCTCGACCGTCGTCGACGCGGACACGATCGTGGTGCTGGAAAGCGGGCGCGTACGCGCCCAGGGCACCCACGTCGAACTGCTCGAACGGGATGCCCGCTACGCCGAGTTGGCGGCCACGCAACTCGTGACCGCCGCAACTCGTGGCTGAACCTCAGGCCTCCTTGATGGCCGAGATGTCGAAGTTCAGCTTGATCTTGTCCGAGATCAGGACGCCACCGGTCTCCAGCGCGGCGTTCCAGGTGAGGCCCCAGTCCGAGCGGAGGATCTCCGTCTTGCCCTCGAAGCCCACGCGCTCGTTGCCGAACGGGTCCTTCGCGACGCCGTTGAACTCCAGGTCGATGCTGAGCGGCCTGGTGGTGCCGAGGATCGTCAGGTCGCCCGTGATGCGGTAGTCGTCGCCGCCCAGGGACTCGGCGGAGGTCGACCGGAACGTCATCGTCGGGAACTCGTCGATCTTGAAGAAGTCGGCGCTCTTCAGGTGGCCGTCACGGTCGTCGTTGCCCGTGGAGATGCTCGCCATCTGCACGTCGAAGGAGGCCGTGGACTTGGCCGGATCCGAGCCGTCCAGGTGCAGCGAGCCGGTGAAGTCGCTGAAGCCGCCCTTCACGTTGGTCACCATGGCGTGCCGGGCGACGAAGCCGAGCGTGGTGTGAGCGGGGTCGACGGTGTAGTCGCCGGTGACGGCGGCGAGGTCCGGATTGGCCGGCGCGGCGGCGGCGTCGGGGGTGGCGGTGGACTCGTTCTTGCGGCCGAAGATGCCCATGACGTGCTCCTTGGGGACGGGCGGCACGGGTGGTGCCAAGTGGATTGACGCACTGATGTTGAACGTTGAACCATCAACTGGTTCCGACTGTAGCGCGACGATGTTCAATGTTCAACATCAAGCGCTGCGTGCTTCTTCGGTTACAGCCCGATATGAGCCACGTCGCCCTTTCGGGCGTGCACGGGACGCGCTGCCCAGACCGCGGTGTGAGGCGGGTCTCAGGGCGCCGGTTTGTGTGACGTCTACAAGGCGGACCCGCCCTGAGCAGTCACTTCGACCTCCCCGCGGCAGGGTTCTGTTCAGGGCTACCAGGAAAACGGGCCGGAGACTGTACGGAGTCGACGGCCCGTTTTCCGGTGCGCACTTCGTAAGGTCACTACATGACCGTTTTGGACGACACCGCCTCGAACCCGGGGGACGAGCCCACTGACGCACGCGGACGCGTGGCCGAGCTGCACGCGATCCGTGCGCAGGCGCTGGCGGGGCCCAGTGAGAAGGCGACCGCGGCCCAGCACGCGAAGGGCAAGCTGACGGCGCGTGAGCGCATCGCGCTGCTCCTCGACGAGGGTTCGTTCAACGAGGTCGAGCAGTTGCGCCGGCACCGGGCGACGGGCTTTGGTCTGGAGGCCAAGAAGCCGCACACGGACGGTGTCATCACCGGCTGGGGCACGGTCGAGGGCCGCACGGTCTTCGTCTACGCGCACGACTTCCGGATCTTCGGCGGGGCGCTGGGTGAGGCGCACGCGACGAAGATCCACAAGATCATGGACATGGCCATCGCGGCCGGTGCGCCGCTGGTCTCGCTGAACGACGGTGCGGGTGCCCGTATTCAGGAGGGTGTTTCGGCGCTCGCCGGGTACGGCGGCATCTTCCAGCGCAACACCAGGGCGTCCGGTGTCATCCCGCAGATCAGCGTGATGCTGGGCCCGTGCGCGGGCGGCGCGGCCTACAGCCCCGCCCTCACCGACTTCGTGTTCATGGTCCGGGACACCTCGCAGATGTTCATCACCGGCCCGGACGTGGTGAAGGCGGTCACGGGCGAGAACATCACGCAGAACGGGCTCGGCGGCGCCGACGTGCACGCCGAGACGAGCGGTGTCTCGCACTTCGCGTACGACGACGAGGAGACCTGCCTCGCCGAGGTTCGCTACCTGCTCTCGCTCCTCCCGCAGAACAACCGGGAGAACCCGCCGACCGTCGAGTCCGACGACCCGGCGGACCGCCGTGGCGACGTCCTCCTCGACCTCGTGCCGGCCGACGGCAACCGCCCCTACGACATGACCAAGGTCATCGAGGAGCTCGTCGACGACGGCGACTACCTGGAGGTCCACGAGCGCTGGGCGCGCAACATCATCTGCGCCCTGGCCCGGCTCGACGGCCAGGTCGTCGGCATCGTCGCCAACCAGCCGCAGGCCCTCGCGGGCGTCCTGGACATCGAGGCGAGCGAAAAAGCTGCCCGCTTCGTCCAGATGTGCGACGCTTTCAATATCCCCATCGTGACCCTGCTCGACGTGCCCGGCTTCCTGCCGGGTGTCGATCAGGAGCACGGCGGGATCATCCGGCACGGCGCCAAGCTGCTGTACGCGTACTGCAACGCCACCGTGCCGCGGATCTCGCTGATCCTGCGCAAGGCGTACGGAGGTGCGTACATCGTCATGGACTCGCAGTCCATCGGCGCCGACCTCACCTACGCCTGGCCGACCAACGAGATCGCGGTGATGGGAGCCGAGGGCGCGGCCAACGTGATCTTCCGTCGGCAGATCGCCGAGGCGGAGGACCCCGAGGCGATGCGCCAGAAGATGGTCAAGGAGTACAAGGCCGAGCTGATGCACCCGTACTACGCGGCGGAGCGCGGTCTGGTCGACGACGTGATCGACCCCGCGGAAACGCGCGAGGTGCTGGTCAAGTCCCTGGCGATGCTGCGCACCAAGCACGCCGACCTGCCGTCCCGCAAGCACGGCAACCCGCCGCAGTAACCGGCACAACTCGTAGGAGACCTGCCACATGTCCATGCCTGACATCCGTGTCGAGAAGGGCCACGCCGAGCCCGAGGAGGTCGCGGCCATCACCGCGATCCTGCTGGCGCGCGCCTCCGCGCAGCCCGCCGCTGCCGCGCCGGCACACCGGGTGCGTCAGCCGCGCGCCGGATGGCGCCGCCTGGAGCGCGAGCCCGGCTTCCGCGCGCCGCACAGCTGGCGCTGAGACCGTCTCGAAGGACCGGCATCCCGCAGGGGATGCCGGTCCTTCGGCGTTCAACGGCGCTTGATGCGGATGCCGGGGACGTTCGACAGTCGTGCAGTAAAAGCTCGCGCAGGGGGGAGCGCCGCGAGAGAGCCCAGGTCCCTTGGGAGAGCGCGCCCGGAGAGGTTCAGGAAGGCAAGAAGAGGGGGAGCGCACCCTCGACACGGAGCCAGGACCGCAGGTCGAAGCCGTGGAGATGCAGATAGCGGAGGTCCGGACGCGTCGAGCCCAGGCCGTCGAGGCCCAGCAGCGGACCGTCGCCCTGAAGGATCAGCAGGTCAAGGCCGTGCGGCAGAGGAAGCGCCCCCAGGTCCGTGCCCCGCGCGAACCGGCCGAGGCCCAGACAGGTCAGCCCGTCCGCCACCGGGATGCGCTCCAGCGGCGGCAGCCCGGACCAGTTCGCCCTCGATCCAGGCCCCGGCACCCGTACGTACCGAACGGCCGAGGCGCTCCGGGGCGGGGCCCGCCCCGTCACCGGAGCGCAGACTGACGTACGCCACCGAGAGACGTGCGCGGGGCATCGCCTCGGCGGAGAAGCCGAACAGCTCCATCTCGTCCAGGGACGCCGCCACAAGCTCCCGGTACTCCCGCAGGAAGGCCTCGTCCTGGTCCGAACCCTCGGGCGCGTACAGGGAACGGGCGGGCAGTCGCTCCAGCACCCGGTTCACTTCGGCGCCGAGCGACGTGGTGCGCGCGAGCAGTTCCGTGACCGCCCGCTCCGTGTCCACCGGCAGCCGCCGCAGGATTCGCACGTAGCAGTCGCAGCACTCGGCGAACACCAGGTCGTGAAAGCGGGCGGCGGCCTCGTCCAGACCGGCCGGGGCAGGGTGCGCGGCGCGTACGGCGCGGGTGAGGCGAACGGGGTCCGCGTCGGAGCCGATGATGGCCGCGTCGGAGAGATCGGCGTGGGCGAAGGCGTCCGTCACCGCGTCCAGCGCCGCTTGCCGCCCGACCTCCGTCAGATCGCGGAACTCGTGGTCGAGCAGGGGTTCCAGGCGCGCGGCGACCGCGTCCGCCATCTGCTCGAACTGCCGGTCCACGGCGCGCTGGGCGCGCATCCCCGGAATCCGGGCGCGGACCAGTTCGCTCAGCTCTCCCGCTCGCGCCGCCGGGGCGTCAGCCACATTCCCAGGGCACGGGTGACCACCACCCGGCCCACCCCGATCGCCGCCGCCTCCACACTCGTCGCCCCCCGGCACCGACAGTACAGAGCTGCAGTGTGGCGCGTGGTCGGCCGCAGGCGCCCGGACAACGCGAAAGCCGGGATCCCCCACAGGGGTCCCGGCTCGCGTGGAACGGTGAGCTGCTACCGGAGCCGCGCCATCAGGGCGTGCTCCACCAACGTGATCAGCGTCGACTTCGCGTCCGCGCGGTGGCGGGCGTCCGTCGTGATGATCGGGGTGTCAGGGCCGATCTGCAGGGCCTCGCGGACCTCGTCCGGGTTGTAGGGCTGCGCGCCGTCGAACCCGTTGAGGGCGATGACGAAGGGCAGGCCCGAGTTCTCGAAGTAGTCGACCGCGGGGAAGCAGTCGGCGAGGCGGCGGGTGTCGACGAGGACGACGGCGCCGATCGCGCCGCGCACCAGGTCGTCCCACATGAACCAGAAGCGGTCCTGACCGGGCGTACCGAAGAGGTACAGGATCAGGTCCTGGTCGAGCGTGATGCGGCCGAAGTCCATGGCGACCGTCGTGGTCGTCTTGTCACCGGTGTGGGTGAGGTCGTCGATGCCCGCCGACGCGGACGTCATGACGGCCTCGGTGCGCAGCGGGTTGATCTCGGAGACGGCGCCCACGAACGTCGTCTTGCCGACGCCGAATCCACCCGCCACCACGATCTTCGCCGATGTGGTGGAGCGGCTTGGAGCAGCCGGCCCTCCGCTAGAGGTTGCGAAGTCCACTGAGCACCCTTTCGAGCAATGTCACGTCTGGCTGGCCGCCGGCGCTCTCGTCGCCGCCGGGCTGATGAATGGCGACCAGTCCCGCCTCCGCGAGGTCGGCGACGAGAATCCTGGCCACACCGAGAGGGATCTGGAGCAGGGCCGAGATCTCGGCCACCGACTTGATCTCCCGGCAAAGATTGCAGATCCGCTGGTGCTCGGGCAGTTGGCCCTGCAACTGGTGCGGCTGCGCGGTGGTGTGCACCAGCGCCTCGATGGCGAGCTGGTACCGCGGCCTTGTGCGGCCGCCCGTCATGGCGTACGGGCGAACCAGCGGGTTGTTCTTCGCGGCGGGTGCGGGATTCGCGTCGGGACGCGGCTGCGGCTGCACGGGCTGGATGCGCGGCGCGGGCGGCTGGTCGTAGGGACCGGGCTGCCGGGTCGGTCGGGCGTGGTTCGCCGACGACGGGGAAGACGGGAAGTTGTACCGGTTCTGGGATCCGTCGTCACCCATGCCCGCCTGGCCCCGCCCCTGGCCGTGGCCGTAGGGCGGCCACTGGGCCGACGAACCGCTCGGGGGTGTTGCTGAACCAGACACGAACTTCCTCCTCCGACTGCGCTGGGCACCATCACTGTGGAGCCGCGTCCCGAAACCTTACGGCCCCGGGACGCGAATACGCACCGCCTGTCTGTTAGTTGAGAAGGCTTCCCTGAAGCTCCGCCCGCAGGTCCGGTGTGAGAACCGAGCCCGCACGGTCGACAAGAAGGGCCATCTCGTACCCAACGAGGCCAATGTCCGCCTCGGGGTGTGCAAGGACGGCGAGAGAAGAGCCGTCCGAGATGGACATGATGAAGAGGAATCCTCGCTCCATCTCCACAACTGTCTGGTTCACCGGGCCGCCTTCGAAGATGCGGGAGGCGCCCGCGGTCAACGAGGTCAGACCCGAGGCGACGGCCGCCAGCTGGTCGGCGCGGTCGCGGGGGAACCCTTCGGACATCGCCAGAAGGAGTCCGTCGGCGGAGACCACCACCGTGTGGGACACACCGGGGGTGTTGTCCACGAAGTTGGTGATCAACCAGTTCAGGTTCTGTGCCGCCTGGCTCATCGGGCTCACACTAACGCTCCTGGTTGTAGGTGCTGTCAGGGCCGAAGCCCTGGCCGTTCGTATCACTGCTGCCCTCGCTGCGTCCCCGCTGTACGCCGCGACGCAGGTTGCTGAGCCTGCCCCGGACGTCCTCGGGCGCGCGGGAGACCTGGGGGCCGCCCTGCGGCGTCGACTCCGCCGTGCCTTCGACCAGGTTGGCCTTGGGCACCCGGCGCGGCAGTCCGGACGCCGTGACCCCGCCCGCCTTCGGCTTCCTGAGCTGCTCCGCGCGCTCCCACCGGGCGTCGTTGGCCGAGCGCCAGGTGGTGTCCTCGTCGGAGCGGGTCTCGGGGGCCTGCTGGGGGTTCGGAGCGGGCTCCTGCGGGGCACCGCCACCGCGCCGCGGCAGACCTGCGTCGGTCAGCGCGTGGGGCGCGGAAGGGGCCGGTCCGGTCGGATCTGCCGAGGGGGCGATGCCGTGTCCGTCGAAGCCTACGCGTTCCCGGTCCGCCGCGGCAGTGTCCGGAGCGGATTCCGCTTCGGGTCCGAACGGGCTCTGGAAATCGGACTGGTAGGGCTCCCGGTAGGCGTCCTGCGCCTGCCAGTCGGCCCGCTGCGCGGACGGCTCGAACGCGTTGTACGACTCCCGCGGCGCTTCCGGATAACCGTCCTGCGGCGCGTACCCGGCGCCGAACGCGTCCGGCTGCCCGTTGTCGTGGCTGGGCTGCACGGGGACGAAGCCGTCGAAACCGCCCTGCTGCCGGCCGTCGTAGCCACCCTGGTGCTCGTCGTAGACGCCCTGCTGCGGATCGTCGTAGGCGAGCTGCTGGCGGTTGTCGTACGGGGCCTGGCGGGTGTCGTACGCGTTCTGCTCCGCGAAGGTCGGACGGTCCTGCTGCGGCTGCTGTGGCTGGAACTCGTCGCGGAAGAGCGGACGGTCCTGCGGGGGCCGCTGGTCCTCCTGGGCGGGGTCCTGCTGCTGCGCCTCCAGGGCCGCACGGCGCTCCTCACGCATGAGGGAGCGGCCGACCGGGTCCAGTTCGCGGGCGTCGTCCGGGACGTCGTAACGGCTGTCGTCGAAGCCGAGCTCGGCGGCCGTGCGCAGCGGGGTGTGCTCGAACGCGGCCTGCTTCGGGATCATCGTCGAGACGGTGAACTCGGAATCCTCCTGGATCCCGCCACCGCCACCGTGGGTGATGACCTCGGGCAGCATGACGAGCGAGGTGGTGCCCGCCTGTTCGCCCGAGGGGCGCAGCTGCACGCGGATGCCGTGCCGGTCCGACAGACGACCGACCACGAACAGGCCCATGCGCTGGGAGATCGCGGCGTCCACGGTCGGCGGGTTGGCCAGCCTGTGGTTGATGTCCGCGAAGTCCTCGGCGGTCAGGCCGATGCCCTTGTCGTGGATCTCGATCATGACGCGGCCGTCGGGGAGACGGGTCGCGGTGACGCGGACCTTGGTCTGCGGGGAGGAGAACGTCGTCGCGTTCTCCAGGAGCTCGGCGAGCAGGTGCACGAGGTCGGTGACCGCGCGGCCGTGGATCTCGGCCTCGGGGACGCCGGCCAGTTCGATGCGCTCGTACTGCTCGACCTCGGAGGTCGCGGCGCGGAGCACGTCGACCAGCGGGACCGGCTGGTCCCAGCGGCGGCCGGGCTCCTCGCCGGCGAGGACCAGGAGGTTCTCGCCGTTGCGGCGCATACGGGTCGCGAGGTGGTCCAGGCGGAAGAGGTTCTCCAGCTGGTCCGGGTCGGCCTCGTTGTTCTCCAGGTCGGTGATGAGGGTCAGCTGGCCCTCGATCAGCGACTGGTTGCGGCGCGACAGGTTGGTGAAGATCGCGTTGATGTTGCCGCGGAGCAGCGCCTGTTCGGCGGCGAGCCGGACGGCCTCGCGGTGCACCTGGTCGAAGGCGCGGGCGACCTCGCCGATCTCGTCGGTCGTGACGATCGGGATCGGCTGGATACGGGTGTCCACCCGGCCCGGTTCGGTGCGCGAGAGCTGGTCGACGAGCATCGGCAGCCGCTGCTCGGCCACGTCGAAGGCGGCGGAGCGCAGCCGGCGCATCGAGCGGGACATCTGCCGGGCCATCTGTCCTGCGAGCAGGAAGGCGGCGAGCAGCGCGACGACGACGGCGACACCGATGATGATGGCTTCGCGCTTCGCGTCGGCGGCGATGGCGGAGGCCTCGTTCACGGCCTTGTCCGCCAGATTCGACTCGATCGTGCGATAGGCGTCGAACTTCGCGGTGTTGACCGCCCACCAGTTCTGCGGCGTGACGCCCTTCTGGGCGAGCGCGAGCCGGGCGCTCGGCTGAGTGCTCGGCAGGGCCACCACGGCGGCCACCATCTTGGTGTTCTCGGGCGGCGGGACGTACGACGGGTTCTTGGCCTTGGCCGCGGCGGCCTGCTTGGCGCCGTCGGACTTCAGCTTCTTGATCGTGTCCTGGAGCTTCTGGAGGTCCTGGGCCGTACCCCCGCCCTTGTACTCCTCGATGGCGATGTTCTCGAGGTAGGCGTAGCTGCCGAGCGCGGTGCGCTGGCGGTTCAGGTTCGTGGCGCCGGGGCCCGGCTTCACCAGGAGGTGCATGCCGATGGACCGCTCGAGGGAGAGCGCGGCCTTGGTCAGCGAGATCGCGTAGACGGTGCGGCCGTAGCTGGTGATGTTGCCGGTGCCGAGACCGAGCTCGTTGGCGAACTCCATCAGCGGGTGCTGGATGGCGACGTAGCCCTCTTCGGTCTGCACGCCGGGCAGCTTGGAGGTGTAGGCGGCCGCGCGCAGCTTCTTCAGCTGGGGCTCGACCTCGGTGAACTGCGCCATCCGGCGCTCGAGGCCTTCCTTCTGCGGCATGTTCTCGGCCGCGGCGTGGAACTTCTCGGCGGCGGCGTCCGTGGCCTCGCGGACCGCGGTGACCTTGGGGTCGTCCGTCTTGCCCTGGAGGAGGGGCGCGGCGGAGATGTCGCGCTCCTCGATGAGGCGGTTGCCGTACGTCAGTGAGGCCTGCACGAGGCGTGCGGTGTTCTCGGCGTCCTCGGCCTCCTGCCAGGTGTCGATCGAGTTCGACACCTGGAAGCCACCCATGACGAGACCGACGACCACGGGTATGAGGAGGATGGCGTTCAGCTTGGTGGGTACACGCCAATTTCGGGGCGACATGCGACCGCCCGACGACGCCGGCGCGGTGGCCTCGGCCGCCGCCGCGGGCCGCGCCGCGTCGCGCGGGGGCGGGGTGAAGTTGCCCCGCGCCGAGACCGGCTCGGGACTGTTCTTGCTTCGCCTCACTCGACCAACAACCTCTCGGCGTCGGCACCTACGTTGTGCCGCTGTATGTCTCCAGGCCCATTGCTACTGGGCAGTTCAGCGCATTCCAGCACGTCAGGAGGCGCACTTCCAAACAGTCGGAAGCGGAAGCTCCGCGTGACGCACACCCCAGATAAAACGGTCATAAAGAGCGAGCCCCGCCAAAAGGCGGGGCTCTTGTGAGCGCAGTGGAACCGGCTGTGCGCGACGTGTGTCGGTGCCCTGGGAATTCTCTTTCGAAACGTTATGAACACCACGGCCCGGCGTGTCAAAGGCCACAGAGGCCGCCGCAGGGGCTACGACAACTGCCGTACGGAACCAGCCACTTGGTGACCGAGATCCGACCGTTCCTGACCGGGGCCGGCTACTTCAGGCGAGCCATGAGGGCGTGCTCCACCAGCGTGATCAGGCCGCTCTTCGCGTCGGCGCGGTGCCGGGCGTCCGTCGTGATGATCGGGGTGTCCGGGCCGATCTGCAGCGCCTCGCGGACCTCTTCGGGGGTGTAGGGCTGGTGCCCGTCGAAGCCGTTGAGGGCGATGACGAAGGGCAGGCCCGAGTTCTCGAAGTAGTCCACGGCCGGGAAGCAGTCCGCGAGCCGGCGCGTGTCCACCAGCACCACGGCGCCGATCGCGCCGCGCACCAGGTCGTCCCACATGAACCAGAAACGGTCCTGACCCGGCGTACCGAAGAGGTACAGGATCAGGTCGTCGTCGAGCGTGATGCGGCCGAAGTCCATGGCGACGGTGGTCGTCGTCTTGTCCCCGGTGTGCGTCAGGTCGTCGATCCCGGCGCTCGCCGAGGTCATCACGGCCTCGGTGCGCAGCGGGTTGATCTCGGAGACGGCCCCGACGAACGTGGTCTTGCCGACGCCGAAGCCGCCCGCCACCACGATCTTCGCCGAGGTGGTCGCGCGGGCGGTTCCCACGGAGCCGTCAGAGCTTGCGAAGTCCACTGAGCACCCTTTCGAGCAGAGTCACGTCCGGCGCACCGCCGTTGGCCTCGTCGCCGCCCGGCTGGTGAATGGCGACGAGCCCGGCCTCGGCCAGGTCCGCGACGAGGATCCGGGCCACGCCGAGCGGCATCGAGAGCAGCGCCGAGACCTCGGCCACCGACTTCACCTCGCGGCACAGGTGGCAGATCCGCTGGTGCTCCGGCAGCAGCGTCACGAGGGCAGCGGGGTCGGCCGTCGTGCTCACCAGCGCCTCGATGGCGAGCTGGTAGCGCGGGCGGGTCCGGCCACCGGTCATCGCGTAGGGGCGGACCAGGGGCTGGTCGCCCTCAGGACCGTACGCGGCGTGGGCGGTGGCGCCGTACGGGTCGTATGAGTCGGTGGGCGGGGTCATGGATCCTCCGGGCGGGACGACAAGTGCGGGGGCCTGCCGTCTGAGGGTGGGCCGGTGGGGGGATTGTGACGGCGGAACAACGGGTGTGCGGATTGCGTGCGCTGACTGGATTCCGGGGCTGCCGATGCAGCAGACTGCGGGGGCGGCCGGGGTTACCGGCCGTTACCCGCCTCAGTGCAACAGGCTGCCCTGGAGTTCTGCGCGCAGGTCGGGGGTGAGCACGGAGCCCGCCCGGTCGACCATCAGCGCCATCTCGTAGCCGACGAGGCCGATGTCGCAGTCCGGGTGCGCCAGTACGGCGAGCGACGAGCCGTCCGAGATGGACATGATGAAGAGAAAGCCGCGCTCCATCTCCACCACCGTCTGATTCACCGGGCCGCCCTCGAAGATCCGGGACGCGCCGGCCGTGAGCGAGGTGAGACCCGACGCCACGGCCGCCAGCTGGTCCGCGCGGTCGCGCGGGAACCCCTCGGACATCGCGAGCAACAGCCCGTCCGCGGACACCACGACCGTGTGCGAGACACCCGGCGTGTTGTCCACGAAGTTCGTGATCAACCAGTTCAGGTTCTGTGCCGCCTGGCTCATCTGGCTCAACTAACGCTCCTGCTGGTGAGTGGGGCGGGGGTAGCTGCCGGTGTTGCCGGCCTGCCGCCCCTGCTGGATGCCCCGACGGAGATTGGTCAGCCGACCGCGCACCTCGTCGGGCGCGCGCGAGACCTGAGGACCGGTCTGAGTCTGCTGCTCCTGGGCGGTTCCCGCCACAAGGTTCGCCCTCGGCACACGGCGCGGCAGACCGGAGTGGGTGACGCCGCCCGCGGCGGGCTTGCGCACCCGCTCGGCCTGACGCATCAGGTCGTCGTTGGGGGACTGCCGCCAGTTGGCCTCGGCCGGGTCCGGGGACGCGGCGGGGCGCGACGGGGCGGCCGACGGGGCCTGTGCCTGCGGCCGCTGCGGGAGGCCCTGGTCGGGGCGTCCGCCCGGCGACTGCATGCCCTGGCCGCGGCCCTGACCGTTCTGGTTCCGGCCGTTGCGGCCCTGGGCGTGCTGACCCTGAGGGCTCTGGCCCTGACCCTGGCCCTGGCCGGGGGCACGCCGGCTCTGGGCGTTCTGAGCGTTCTGGCCGTGGAACCAGTTCGTTTCCAGCGTGTCGTACAGCGGTGTCCGGCCGTCCCCGCCCGACGCGTCGCCGGGCGGCAGGAAGTCCTCCTGCGAGGGCTGCGCCGGGATGCCCTGGTCCTGAGCGCCGTTGCGCTGCGGCGGCTTCGGGGGCGTGAACTCGAACTGACCGGTGGCCGAGCGGCCCTGCGGCTGCGCGTACTGGCCGGTGTTGGCCGGGTCGCTCGGCGGGCGGTTGTACTGGCCCGTGTCGGACGAAGCGCCCTGCGGCGGGTTGAACCGGCCGCCGGTGGCGGACGGGTCCTGCACACGCGGGAACTGAGCGGTGCTCGACGGCTCCTGCGGGTTCTGGAACTGACCGGTGGCCGACGGGTCGCCCTGCTGCTGCGTGTACTGCCCGGTGTTGGCCGGGTCGCTCGGCGGACGGTTGTACTGGCCGGAGCCCCTGCGCGGGAAGCCGCCGCCGTCCGAGGGGCCCTGCGGCTGCGCGAACCGGCCCGTGGCCGACGGGTCGCCCTGCGGCTGCGCGAACCGGCCCGCGCCGGACGGGTCCTGACGGTCCGTGAGGCCGCCGTCCCGGAAGCCGTTCGCCGTCGTGTCGGGGCCGCCGGCGTCGCCGCCGCGCGGGCCGAAGACGTCCGAGCGGACGAACTGGCCGGAGTCCTGGGCCTGGCCGCCGCGGCCGCCCTGCTGGGGCGGGCCCTGGCGGTCGTCGCGGACGCGCGGGAAGCGGGCCGTGGAGTCCGGCTCGTCGTGGCCGCGCGGCGCGTCCAGGTTCGGCTGCGCGTTCTCGTCGCTCCAACTCGGCGTACGGGGCTGGGGGTTGCCGCCCGGCAGCTCGGCGCGCGGACCACCGCGCGGGGGCAGCACCGGGCGCCGGCCCTGCGGCTCGTTCGGGTCGCTGTGGGTGCGCTGCTGCGGCGGCACGGGACCGCCGGGAGCCTGCCCCTTGCCGAACATGTCGGGACCGGAGGGACCCGAAGGCCCCGCGGGACCGGAAGAAGCGGAGGGACCGACCGGGCCCGAAGGACCGCCCGCACCGGAACCGACCGGCGCCTGCGGGCCACCGCCACGCCCGGGCAGCGCCGCACGCGGCCCGCCCGTACCGGCGCCGACCTGCGGCCGCCCGCCACCGGGCGCACCGGAGCCGCCACCGAGGAGACCGGCCGGGCCACCGGCGTTGCCGGGCGCCTGACTGCGGCGCGCGGCGGCGACACCGGCCGCGGCCTGCGCGGCGGCCGGACCGCCGCCGGAACCACCGGGGCCGCCCTTGCCGGAAGGCTTCTTGCCGCCCTGCGCGACGTCCACGGGGAGCATGACCAGCGCGGTCGTACCACCGGAGTCGGAGGGGCGGAGCTGGATGCGGATGCCGTGGCGCTGCGACAGGCGGCCGACCACGAACAGACCCATGCGGCGGGAGACCGAGACGTCCACGGTGGGCGGCGACGCGAGCCGCTCGTTGATCGCGGCGAGGTCCTCGGGGGAGAGGCCGATGCCGGTGTCGTGGATCTCGATCAGCACACGGCCGTCGGGCAGCGCGTGACCGGTGACCTTGACCTTGGTCTGCGGCGAGGAGAACGAGGTCGCGTTCTCGAGCAGCTCGGCGAGCAGGTGCACGAGGTCGTTGACGACGCGACCGGCGACGTCCGTGGCGGGCACGGCCGCCAGTTCGATGCGCTCGTACTGCTCCACCTCGGACGCGGCGGCACGCAGCACGTCGACGAGCGGCACGGGCCGCGTCCAGCGACGACCGGGCTCCTCACCGGCGAGGACGAGGAGGTTCTCACCGTTACGACGCATACGCGTGGCGAGGTGGTCGAGCTTGAACAGCGAGGACAGCTGGTCCGGGTCGGCCTCGCGGGACTCCAGCTCGGAGATGAGCGAGAGCTGGCGCTGGATGAGGCCCTGGGAACGGCGCGAGAGGTTGGTGAACATCGCGTTGACGTTGCCCCGCAGAAGGGCCTGCTCGGCGGCGAGACGCACGGCCTCGCGGTGCACGTCGTCGAAGGCCGCGGCCACCTTGCCGATCTCGTCGCGCGAGTGCACGCCGACGGACTCGACGGACGTGTCGATGTCCTGCGGGTCGGACTCGGACAGCTCCTTGACCAGCTCGGGCAGGCGGTCCTGGGCGACCTTGGTCGCGGTGTCCTGGAGCCGGCGCAGCGAGCGGATCATGGAGCGGGCCACGACGAAGGCGCCGACGAGCGAGACGCCGAGCACGAGCAGGATCAGCGCACCGTTGATGATGGCCGAGCGCTCGGAGGCGTTGCGCAGCTCGCGGGCCTGCTGCTCCATCTGGTTGAGCAGCGTCAGCTCGATCTTGGACATTTCCTGGATGCGCGCGGTGTCCGCGTCGACCCAGTCCTTGTACGAGCGCTTGTCCTGGGACTTGATGCCGTCGGTCTTCTGCAGCACACGGTTCGCGTAGGTGTCCGCGGCCTTGATCGTGGAGTTGTTCTCCTCGATCGGCTTCAGCAGCTCCTGCGCGGGAACGGCGCCGTAGACGGCCTTGAACGACTGGATCTGCGACTTCTGGTTCTCGGACGCCGCGAGGCCGTACTGCCGGTCGGTCTCCGAGAGCCGGCCGAACCGGGAGCTGTTGGGCGGCAGGGCGGCCGCGATGATGGCGCGCTGCTCGGAGGCGTACTCCTTGGCGGAGGAGAAGGCCGCGAGGGCGCGCGTGCGCTGGATCATCTCGGGGCTGCTGGTGGCCTGCGCCATGTCCGTGGACAGGGAGAGCAGCTCGTTGATGATGCGGCTGTAGGAGTCGACGGTCTGCGAGGCGTTCGACTTGTCGCCGTACGCCTCCTGCCGGATCTTGCTGAGCTTGATCAGCTCGCTGGCGATCTGCACCGCGTGCTCACGCACACCGTTCAGGCTGCCGGCCTCGCCGTCCGCCTTGATGTCCGTGGTGCTCTGCAGGAACGCGGACTTGGCCCGGGTGGTCTTCTCCCGCGTCGACTTGACGCTGAAGTCGCTCGCCGAACCGCCGCTGGACAGCGGGCCCGCCGCCTGGTCGCGCTCTTCCTGGAGCGCCGAGGCCAGCTCGGTGGCCTGCTTGGTCATCTCCGTCAGCAGCTTCATGTTGTCGAGCTGCTGGATGTCGTTCAGGGACTCGGCGATGCGCAGCGCGCCCAGCGAGGTCGCGGCGACCACGGGCAGCGCGAGCAGCGAGACGAGACGCGTCGAGATGCGCCAGTTGCGCAGCGCCATCCGCGAACCGGGCCCGGTGGGACCCTTGGGCTTCGCCGAAGGCGGCGTCGCCGAGCCGGGGGCGCCGCTCCTGCCGTCGGCCTCCGAGGTGTCGACGGACGCGGTGCGTCCCGGGTTCTGGGCGTGCGGGGGCCGGGTACCGCCGGCTATCGGGCCGGTCCCGCCGCGCGGCTCCGGCTCCGCCGCAGCGCTGCCATCCCTGTTCTTACGTCCCTGCACTAGCGTCGCAACCTCTGGACCAGGCGCCCCGCCCGTATGCACGGACAAGACGGTGTCGGCGTCGTTCGGGGGGCGACCTGAAACGTCCCCCTGTGGTCGTGAAGTGACCGGCGCTGGTTCCCCCTCTCCGCCGCTGCTCGGCGCTGCGTTGCGCCCGTGCGCGCCGGTTCTGTACCTGCGGCGGTCCACGCGATTCCAGCACAGTGCAGGATCTCCAACAAGGCCCGTGGTGGCAGCCGCACCCAGTGTGACGCGACGTAAGAGGAGAGTCACGGGACGTGCAATTCGACCTGCTCCAACCCGGCCATTGCGGGACTTTCCGTGTACACCTGGGGGGTGCCCCAGTCGCCATGATCGGGAGCGGAATAGTGGCTTCAGTCGCGTAATGTCCTTTTCCGGCGCGGGAGTTGACGGCCCGGGATGCCCCATTTGCGAGGTACTCCGTGAGCAAACTCACACGCGGTGGATCGCAACTTCCCGGCTTTCGGCGGGAATCAGATGTTTAGCCTGACGTTTTACAGGGATGGCCCATCAGACTACGGAGAAGGTTCCCGAGCGCAGTCATGACGAAGACGATGATGTTCCAGAACATTGCCAACCCGCGGCGCACGACGCTGGCGCACCTCGCGGACGCCGACGAGATCCAGGCCGCGCCCGCCGTCCCGGAGCATTCGGCCGCCCTGCCCTCGAACACGGCGAACCCCAAGCGCACCATCCTGATGGTGGCACCGCAGACCGCCCCGGCGGCGTAACAACCGGTCCGACGGCGCAGGCCCCGCCGCGTTAGCCTGGCTCTGTCACATCCCACCCGGGCCAACGCATAAAAAAGGGGCGCAGCAGACCGTGCGCATCGCCAGATTCTCCATCGACGGGAACGTCGCCTTCGGCGCGGTCGAGGGCGACAAGCCAGACGAGCTCGTCCTCGACATCATCAAGGGCATCCCGTTCGCGGACTTCGAACTCTCCGGTACGAAGGTGCCGGTCGGCAAGGTCCGGCTGCTGCCCCCGGTGCTCCCGAACAAGGTGATCGCCTTCGGCCGCAACTACGCGGAGCACGCGAAGGAACTGGGCAACGAGGTCCCGGACACCCCCTTCGCCTTCTTCAAGCCGTCGACGTCGGTGATCGGCCCGGACGCCGAGATCCAGTACCCCGGCTTCTCCGAGGAGCTGCACCACGAGGCGGAGCTCGCCGTCGTCATCGGCCGCATGTGCCGCGAGGTCCCGCGCGAGCGCGTCAAGGACGTCATCTTCGGCTACACGGCCGCCAACGACGTCACCGCCCGCGACGTGCAGAAGCGCGAGAAGCAGTGGGCGCGGGCGAAGGGCTTCGACACGTCCTGCCCGCTGGGCCCGTGGGTCGAGACCGACCTCTCCCTGGAGCAGGCCTCCGACCTCACGATCCAGTGCACGGTCAACGGCCAGCAGCGACAGCTCGGCCGCACGTCGCAGATGATCACGTCCATCGAGGACCTGATCGTCAACATCTCCGAGGCCATGACGCTGCTCCCCGGCGACGTCATCCTCACGGGCACCCCGGAAGGGGTCGGCCCGCTCGCCGTCGGCGACGAGGTCGCCGTCAGCATCGAAGGCATCGGCACTCTCACCAACAAGGTTGTCAAGCGTGGCTAGCGCATCCGCCCCAACAGTCCGTGTCCGTTTCTGCCCCTCGCCCACCGGTAACCCCCACGTGGGCCTGGTCCGCACCGCCCTGTTCAACTGGGCCTTCGCGCGCCACAACCAGGGCACCCTGGTCTTCCGCATCGAGGACACCGACGCGGCCCGCGACAGCGAGGAGTCGTACAACCAGCTCCTCGAGGCGATGCGCTGGCTCGGCTTCGACTGGGACGAGGGCCCCGAGGTCGGCGGTCCGCACGCCCCGTACCGGCAGTCCCAGCGGATGGACATCTACAAGGACGTCGCCGACAAGCTCGTCGAGGCCGGCAAGGCGTACCCCTGCTATTGCTCCACCGAGGAGCTGGACGAGCGCCGCGAGGCGGCCCGCGCCGCCGGCAAGCCCTCCGGCTACGACGGCCACTGCCGTGACCTCACCGCCGAGCAGAAGGCCGCGTACGAGGCGGAGGGCCGCAAGCCCATCACCCGCTTCCGCATGCCCGACACGAAGATCACGTTCAACGACCTGGTCCGCGGCGAGATCTCGTACGAGCCGGAGAACGTGCCGGACTACGGCATCGTCCGCGCCAACGGCGCTCCGCTCTACACGCTCGTCAATCCGGTCGACGACGCGCTGATGGAGATCACCCACGTCCTGCGCGGCGAGGACCTGCTCTCCTCCACCCCGCGCCAGATCGCGCTCTACTGGGCGCTGAAGGACCTGGGCCTCGCCAAGCTGGTGCCCGAGTTCGGCCACCTGCCGTACGTCATGGGCGAGGGCAACAAGAAGCTCAGCAAGCGCGACCCGCAGTCCTCGCTGAACCTCTACCGTGAGCGCGGCTTCCTCCCCGAGGGCCTGCTCAACTACCTCTCCCTCCTCGGCTGGTCGCTCTCCGCCGACCGCGACATCTTCTCCGTCGAGGAGATGGTGGCGGCCTTCGACGTCAAGGACGTCCAGCCGAACCCGGCCCGCTTCGACCTCAAGAAGTGCGAGTCGATCAACGGCGACCACATCCGCCTGCTCGACCCGAAGGACTTCGCCGAGCGCTGCGCCCCGTGGCTCAAGGCCCCGTTCGCGCCGTGGGCCCCGGAGGACTTCGACGAGGCGAAGTGGGCGGCGATCGCCCCGCACGCCCAGACCCGTCTGAAGGTCCTCTCGGAGATCACGGACAACGTGGACTTCCTCTTCCTCCCGGAGCCGGTCTTCGACGAGGCGAGCTGGACGAAGGCCATGAAGGAGGGCTCCGACGCCCTCCTGCGGACGGCCCGCGAGAAGCTCGACGCGGCCGACTGGAGCTCCCCCGAGTCCCTCAAGGAGGCCGTCCTGGCCGCCGGCGAGGCCCACGGCCTCAAGCTCGGCAAGGCCCAGGCCCCGGTCCGCGTGGCCGTCACCGGCCGCACGATCGGCCTGCCCCTCTTCGAGTCCCTGGAGATCCTGGGCAAGGAGACGACCTTCGCCCGCATCGACGCGGCCCTGACGAAGCTCACCGCGTGACCGTGCCCCCGCGCGCGTAGCCCTGAGAGACCCGGAAGCGATCCGCTTCCGGGTCTCTCGCCATTACGGTCGTCGTATGTCTATTCGCGCCATCGTCTGGGACATCGACGACACCCTCTTCGACTACGCGACCGCCGACACCGTCGGAATGCGGGAGCACCTCGCCGCCGAGGGGCTGCTCGACGGGTACGGCACCGTCGAGGAGGCGCTCGTGCGGTGGCGGGCCGTCACGCGGGAGCACTGGGCCCGGTTCGAGGCGGGGGAGGCCGACTGGGAGAGGCAGCGCAGGGACCGGGTGCGCAGCTTTGTGGGGCGCGCCATGGGGACCGAGGAGGCCGACGGCTGGTTCGCCCGTTATCTCGGTCACTACGAGGCCGCGTGGAGCCTCTTCCCCGACTCGGTCCCGGCCCTCGACGCCCTCGCCGCCGGCTACCGGCACGCGGTGCTCTCCAACTCCTCGCTGCACAACCAGGACCGCAAGCTGCGCGTCCTCGGCGTGCGCGACCGCTTCGAGGCCGTCCTGTGCGCCGCCGAACTCGGCGTCGCCAAGCCCGAAGCGGCCGCCTTCCACGCCGTGTGCGAGGAGCTCTCCCTGGAGCCGCACGAGATCGCGTACGTCGGTGACCAGCCGGACACGGATGCCCGCGGAGCCGTCGACGCGGGCCTGAGCGGAATCTGGCTCGACCGCGCGGAACTGGGCGGCAGGCCCGAACTCGTACGCATCACAGGGCTCGATCAACTGCCTGCGCTGTTGGCGGGGGATACCCGTTTTGGAGCGCAGTCCACCTTCGGGTAATGTTCTTTCTGCGCCAAGGGGAGCGGGCCGAAAAGCCCGGGTCCCGGAAGCGCAAGCCAAGCAAGATCCCCCTCAGGGGTTGCGCTTCGGTGGCCTATGGTGTAATTGGCAGCACGACGGTTTCTGGTTCCGTTAGTCTAGGTTCGAGTCCTGGTAGGCCAGCTCGCAGAGCTCATCTGCAACGTGGATATGGCATCCACAAAGCCCCCGTTGTGTAGCGGCCTAGCACGCCGCCCTCTCAAGGCGGTAGCGCCGGTTCGAATCCGGTCGGGGGTACAGATCCTTCCCGCGGGGACGGCCTGGGTAGCTCCCACCGACCCTGATGCAGGATCGCTAGGGCCCCCGTTGTGTAGCGGCCTAGCACGCCGCCCTCTCAAGGCGGTAGCGCCGGTTCGAATCCGGTCGGGGGTACGCATTGAGTTCGCAGGCCGCGAGGCTTGAACTTCAGTGGTCTATGGTGTAATTGGCAACACTACGGTTTCTGGTACCGTCATTCTAGGTTCGAGTCCTGGTAGACCAGCTCGATCACGCAAGTGGTCAAGGCCCCCGTTGTGTAGCGGCCTAGCACGCCGCCCTCTCAAGGCGGTAGCGCCGGTTCGAATCCGGTCGGGGGTACGCGAACGATCAAGGCCCTTCCCGAATGCGGGAAGGGCCTTTTCGTGTGCCCGGTGTACGTACGGGAGTTGAGGCCCGGCAAAGACAACTCCGGCCGGTCGCTGCGGCGTTGAAGCGACCGGCCGGGAACGGGCGGGAAATGTAAGGGGAGTTGGGGCGAGCGGCTCAACCGGTACGACGCAGGGCCTCGGAGAGGCGACCCGCGGCGTCGATGACCGCCTGGGCGTGCATCCGGCCCGGGTGGCGCGTGAGGCGCTCGATCGGCCCGGAGACCGAGACGGCGGCCACGACGCGGTTCGAGGGGCCGCGCACGGGCGCGGAGACGGACGCGACGCCCGGCTCCCGCTCGCCGATCGACTGGGCCCAGCCGCGGCGCCTGACGCCCGACAGGGCCGTCGCCGTGAAGCGGGCGCCCTGGAGGCCCCGGTGCAGGCGCTCCGGCTCCTCCCAGGCCATCAGGATCTGCGCGGAGGAGCCCGCCTTCATCGTGAGGGTCGAGCCCACCGGAACCGTGTCCCGCAGCCCGGAGAGCCGCTCCGCCGCGGCGACACAGATGCGCATGTCGCCCTGCCGGCGGTAGAGCTGGGCACTCTCGCCCGTGACGTCGCGCAGGTGCGTGAGCACCGGGCCCGCCGTCGCGAGCAGGCGGTCCTCGCCGGCCGCCGCCGAGAGTTCCGCGAGGCGCGGGCCGAGAATGAAACGGCCCTGCATGTCGCGCGCCACCATGCGGTGGTGCTCCAGGGCCACCGCCAGGCGGTGGGCTGTGGGTCTTGCCAGTCCGGTGGCCGCGACAAGGCCTGCGAGGGTCGCGGGTCCGGACTCCAGGGCGCCCAGGACAAGGGCTGCCTTGTCCAGAACGCCGACGCCGCTACTGTTGTCCATGCGTCGATACTCCCGTCTCACTCTGTGAAACGCAAGTTCAATTTTCCGTGGAACTTGCCACCCTGTACGTCACACCGGCCCGTGGACCAAACGGGCCCGGCCGCCGACGTCCGGCACGAGGGGTACGGGCGATGGCGATCCGAATCTCTAGTTGGGCCGGCGCACCTCAAGCCGGCCGGAGGGAAAGCGATGGGTAGGACACTCGCGGAGAAGGTCTGGGACGACCACGTCGTCCGGCGCGCCGAGGGCGAGCCCGACCTCCTCTTCATCGATCTGCACCTGCTGCACGAGGTGACCAGCCCGCAGGCCTTCGACGGCCTCCGGCAGGCGGGCCGCCAGGTGCGGCGCACCGACCTCACCATCGCCACCGAGGACCACAACACCCCGACCCTCGACATCGACAAGCCGATCGCCGACCCGGTCTCGCGCGTGCAGCTGGAGACGCTGCGCAAGAACGCCGCCGAGTTCGGGGTCCGCCTGCACTCGCTGGGCGACGTCGAGCAGGGCGTCGTGCACGTCGTGGGCCCGCAGCTGGGCCTGACGCAGCCGGGCACCACCGTCGTCTGCGGCGACTCGCACACCTCGACGCACGGCGCCTTCGGCGGCCTGGCGTTCGGTATCGGCACCTCGCAGGTCGAGCACGTGCTGGCCACGCAGACGTTGCCGATGGCCCGCCCGAAGACGATGGCCATCACCGTCGACGGCGAACTGCCCGAGGGCGTCACCGCCAAGGACCTGATCCTCGCCATCATCGCGAAGATCGGCACCGGCGGCGGCCAGGGCTACATCCTGGAGTACCGCGGCTCGGCCATCGAGAAGCTGTCGATGGAAGCGCGGATGACCATCTGCAACATGTCCATCGAGGCCGGTGCCCGCGCGGGCATGGTCGCCCCGGACGAGACCACGTTCGCGTACCTGGAGGGCCGTCCGCACGCCCCCAAGGGCACCGAGTGGGACGAGGCCGTCGCGTACTGGAAGACGCTGAAGACGGACGACGACGCGGTCTTCGACGCCGAGGTCTTCATCAAGGCCGACGAGCTGTCCCCGTTCGTCACCTGGGGCACCAACCCCGGTCAGGGAGCGCCCCTTTCGGCGAACATCCCCGACCCGGCTTCGTACGAAGACGCTTCGGAGCGGTTCGCCGCCGAAAAGGCCCTGGAGTACATGGGGTTGGAGGCGGGGCAGGCGCTGCGCGACGTCAAGGTCGACACCGTCTTCGTAGGCTCCTGCACCAACGGCCGCATGGAGGACCTGCGCGCCGTCGCCGAGATCCTCAAGGGCCGCAAAATCGCCGACGGCGTACGGATGCTGGTCGTCCCCGGCTCCGCGCGGGTGGGCCTGCAGGCCGTCGACGAGGGCCTGGACAAGGTCTTCAAGGAGGCCGGCGCCGAGTGGCGCTACGCGGGCTGCTCCATGTGCCTGGGCATGAACCCGGACCAACTCGCTCCCGGCGAGCGCTCCGCGTCCACCTCCAACCGCAACTTCGAGGGCCGGCAGGGCAAGGGGGGCCGTACCCACCTGGTCTCGCCCCAGGTCGCCGCGGCCACCGCGGTGCTCGGCCACCTGGCCTCGCCCGCCGACCTGTCCGACACCCCTGTCGCCGCTGGAGTCTGAGAGTCATGGAAGCATTCACCACGCACACCGGCCGGGCCGTCCCGCTGCGTCGCAGCAACGTCGACACCGACCAGATCATCCCCGCCCACTGGCTCAAGAAGGTGACGCGGGACGGGTTCGAGGACGGTCTTTTCGAGGCCTGGCGCAAGGACTCCGAGTTCGTGCTCAACAAGCCCGAGCGCGAGGGTGCCACCGTCCTGGTGGCCGGCCCCGACTTCGGCACCGGTTCCTCCCGTGAGCACGCCGTCTGGGCGCTGCAGAACTACGGGTTCAAGACCGTCATCTCCTCCCGCTTCGCGGACATCTTCCGGGGCAACTCCCTCAAGAACGGTCTGCTGACCGTGGTTCTCGACCAGAAGGTCGTGGACCAGCTGTGGGAGCTGGTGGAGAACGACCCGCAGGCCGAGATCACGGTCGACCTGCAGGAGCGCGAAGTTCGCGCCGAGGGCGTCACCGCCTCCTTCGAGCTGGACGAGAACTCCCGCTGGCGGCTGCTGAACGGCCTCGACGACATCAGCATCACACTGCGGAACGAGGACGACATCGCCGCCTACGAGGCGAAGCGCCCGTCCTTCAAGCCGCAGACGGTCCAGGTCTGAGCCGACCAGTTCCTACGGCTCCCTAAGGGATCCGTAGCCGGGCAAGGCTTATTCAGGCCACATCCACAGGGCCCCGTACCCCCAATCGTGCACCGGTTGGGGGTACTTCTGTGTCCGGGCCCAAAGCGCCTCCCCGGGCCCTCGCGCGGGCCCGCCGGGGCCTCCCAACTCCCTTGAATACCAAGGGTGTTCCAGGGGTACGCGTGCTTCGGCGCCGCTCGCGGCGGGCACGTCGTGAAAGGCTCCAGGTGGGCCTTCTGGGGCGGGAGTTGCACCCTGCGGAGGCGACAACTCGCCCCAGATGGCACAATCTGTGCATGGAACACGACGGCCAACTCCAGCTGTACGCGGCGGTCGCGGACCAACTCAAGGAAGCGCACGCCAGAGTGCGCACACTGCAAGTCCCGGAGGGCGTACGGATGGCGCTGACCCGGAAGCTGCTGGCCGTCACGGCCGCGGCCAAACACGATCTCGCCGGTGCGGCAAGGCGTCTGGAGCGATTCATGGCGGACCTCGACGACTTCGAAGAGGGCTCCATCACTGAAGAGGAACTCTGAGACTGCCCAGTTCGTTGCGGCACAAGGGTGATTAGCCCGTTTCGCGTTTGATTTGCGGTATATATCTGCCTAACGTGCGAAAAAGCCGGTGCGAAAGAGATTCGTTCCGGCAATGTCTCCGAAGGGGAAGACGTGAACAAGGCGCAGCTCGTAGAAGCCATTGCCGACAAGGTTGGCGGCCGTCAGCAGGCCGCTGACGCCGTCGACGCCGTACTCGACGCCATCGTGCGTTCCGTGGTCAGCGGTGACCGCGTCTCGGTGACGGGCTTCGGCTCGTTCGAGAAGGTCGACCGCCCGGCCCGCTACGCCCGCAACCCGCAGACCGGCGAGCGCGTCCGGGTCAAGAAGACCTCGGTGCCGCGGTTCCGCGCGGGCCAGGGCTTCAAGGACCTCGTCGCGGGTTCGAAGAAGCTCCCGAAGAACGACGTCGCGGTCAAGAAGGCGCCCAAGGGCAGCCTGAGCGGCGGCGCTTCGGCGACGGTCAAGAAGGCGGCGGCCAAGAAGGCCACGGCCAAGAAGACCACCGCCAAGAAGACGACGGCGAAGAAGACCACCGCCGCCAAGAAGGCCACGGCGAAGAAGACCACGGCCAAGAAGGCGACTCCGGCCAAGAAGGCGGCCCCGGCCAAGAAGGCCACCGCCGCCAAGAAGGCCACGGCGAAGAAGACCACCGCCAAGAAGGCCGCCCCGGCCAAGAAGGCCACCGCGAAGAAGACGGCGCCCGCCACGAAGGCCACGGCCAAGAAGGCGCCCGCCAAGAAGTCGACGGCGCGCAAGACCACCGCCAAGAAGGCCACCGCCCGCAAGAAGTAAGTCGCTTCTCGGGCGTACGCCACAAGGTTGCTCACGCGTCGGGCCGGGCTCCCTCCGGGGAGACCGGCCCGCGGTGTGTTCGGGGGCCCCACCGGGCCCCACAGGGGTTTTCAGAAGGTCTGCAGGGTCACCAGGGTGATCCGCAGGGCGTCGGCCGCGTTTTCGGTGTCCTGTACCTCGATGCGCACCCGCTGCCCGGGGCGCAGCAGCCGCAGGCCGCCCGCGTCGAAGGCGGCGGCGTCGAAGGACACGGGCGTGCCGTCGTCCAGAAGGACGCTGCCGGCACGGGTCTCGGAGTCGTACGTGTACGCGGTGGCCTGCATACGGGCAGCGTACTCAGTGCCCGGTCGGTCGGGGATCAGGAGCCCCGCCGCGGCCCTCGCGGTGTGCGGGCCCACGCCCAGGGCGAGCGCCGTCCGCAGATCCTCGCCGGTGTCGACGTCCTGGCGTACGGAGTGGACGCCTTCGAGGGGGAGTTCCGCGGCGCCGGACGCCGTGTGCCGGGCGCGCGACGGCCCGCCGAATGCGGGCAGCAATTCCGTGCCGGGGCCCGCGGACAAGAGCGTTGTGCCGATTCCGGCGGCATCGGGCAGAAATGCGCGGGGAAATGCGGCGGCCGTCGTCAGAACACGGGCCAATTCCGCCGGGCGCAGCGCCGGCAGATCGGCGTTCAGGGCGGCTATGGCGGCGGCCGGGCGCCGGGCGCGCACCGAGGCCGCCCCGTGCGCGAGAGCGGCGTTGAGTCCCGCCTGCGGGCTGTCGGGGAGCACGTGGGCGCCCAGGGCCGCCAGTTCGCGCTCCGCGCGGGAATCGTCCGTGACGACCACCACATCCCGCACCGCCGCACAGGCCCCCGCGGCGGCCACGGTGTCCTGGGCGAACGCCAGGGCGAGGCTTGGGCGCAGGGCGTCTCCCGCCGTCGGGGCCAGCCTGCTCTTCGCCCGCACCAGCGGTTTCAGCGGTATCACCAGGGTCCACTGCACGCGCCCATTGTGACCTGTGCATGAGGTGCGGCCGTCGGTGCGGGCGTACGGTGTTCTCGACAGACCGGTGGTCGGGGGCGACACTTGTGCGCCCGTAGGCCCCCTTAGAGGAAGGTGTCCGAGTGTCCCGCCGCAGAATCGGCTTCTGGTACCGCTTCGCCGCGGTCCTCTGCAAACCACCGCTGGTGGTTCTGTTCAAGCGGGACTGGCGTGGAATGGAGAACATTCCGGCCGACGGAGGCTTTATCACCGCGGTCAACCACAATTCGCATCTGGACCCGTTCCTCTACGCCCACTTTCAGTACAACACGGGACGGGTCCCGCGTTTCCTCGCCAAGCACGGCCTCTTCCGGAAGGGGTTCGTGGGCGCCGCGATGCGCGGCACCGGACAGATTCCCGTCTATCGCGAGTCCACGAACGCGCTGAGTGCCTTCCGGGCCGCGATCGACGCGGTGGAGCGCGGCGAGTGCGTCGCCTTCTATCCGGAAGGAACGCTCACTCGCGATCCTCAACTGTGGCCGATGACCGGCAAGACCGGCGTCGCCCGCGTGGCCCTGCAGACGAAATGCCCGGTGATTCCGGTCGGCCAGTGGGGCGCCACCGAAGCGCTCGCGCCGTACTCCAAGAAGCCGGACTTCTTTCCGCGCAAGACGCATCACGTGCTCGCCGGTGCGCCCGTCGACCTGTCCGCGTACTACGACAGGGAGATCACGCCGGACCTCCTGAAGGAGGTGACCGAGGTCATCATGGCCGCGATCACTGCCGAGGTGGAGGTGCTGCGCGGCGAGAAGGCGCCGCAGAAGCGTTACGACCCGCGTGAGGCGCGCATCGAGCAGCGCCGCAAGTTGCAGGGCGACAACGGCAGTTCGGCCACCGCCGGCGGTACGAGCGAGGAGAGCAGCAAGTGACCCGACCCGTGAAGGCCGCCGTCTTCGGCACCGGTTCCTGGGGCACCGCCTTCGCGATGGTGCTCGCGGACGCGGGCTGCGACGTCACCCTCTGGGCCCGCCGCGCGGAACTCGCCGAGGCCGTCAACTCCACGCGTACGAACCCCGATTACCTGCCCGGTGTGGAACTCCCGGAGAACGTGCGGGCGACCAGCGACCCGGCCGAGGCCGCGGCGGATGCCGACTTCACCGTGCTCGCCGTGCCCTCCCAGACGCTGCGCCAGAACCTGGGGGAGTGGGCGCCGCTGCTCGCCCCCGACACCGTCCTCGTCTCGCTCATGAAGGGCGTCGAGCTCGGCTCGGCGATGCGTATGAGCGAGGTCATCGAGGACGTCACGAAAGTCGGCGAGGACCGCATCGCGATCGTCACCGGGCCCAACCTCGCGCGCGAGATCGCCGCCCGGCAGCCCGCCGCGGCGGTCGTCGCCTGCCGCGACGAGTCCGTGGCGCAGCGGCTCCAAGTCGCCTGCCACACCCCGTACTTCAGGCCGTACACCAACACCGACGTGGTCGGCTGCGAGCTCGGCGGCGCGGTCAAGAACGTGATCGGGCTCGCCGTCGGCATCGCGGACGGCATGGGGCTCGGCGACAACACGAAGGGCTCGCTCATCACGCGCGGGCTCGCGGAGACGACGCGGCTCGGGCTCGCCATGGGCGCGGACCCGCTGACGTTCTCCGGTCTCGCCGGCCTCGGCGATCTGGTGGCCACCTGCTCCTCGCCGCTGTCGCGCAACCACACCTTCGGCACGAACCTCGGCAAGGGCATGACCCTCCAGGAGACGATCGCGGTCACCAAGCAGACCGCGGAGGGCGTCAAGTCCTGCGAGTCGGTGCTCGATCTGGCGCGCCGTCACGACGTCGACATGCCCATCACGGAGACCGTCGTCGCGATCGTCCACGAGGGCAAGTCCCCGGTCGTCGCGGTGAAGGAGCTCATGTCGCGCTCCGCCAAGCCGGAACGACGCTGAGCGACGACGGGAGTTTGACGACAGGCCCCAGGCTCTGCGGGCGCTGACTCTCGTACTACCAGCAGGTACGCTCAACGCGATATGAGCAGCGAGAACCTCCCCCAGAGCCCTGCGTCCACCGCGGGTGGGCCCAAGCCGCGCGTGGCCGTCGTCTTCGGTGGCCGCAGCTCCGAGCACGGCGTCTCCGTGGTCACGGCGGGCGCCGTGCTGCGCGCCATCGACCGCTCCAAGTACGACGTGCTGCCGGTCGGCATCACGCGTGAGGGGCGTTGGGCGCTGACGGCGGACGACCCGGAGCGGATGGCCATCACCGACCGCCAGGTGCCGGACGTCGCCGATCTCGCCGAGTCGCCCGAGGGCGGCGTGGTCCTCCCGGTCGACCCGAGCTCCCGCGAAGTCGTCTACAACGAGCCGGGATCCGTCCCCAAGGCCCTCGGCGAGGTCGACGTGGTCTTCCCCGTGCTGCACGGCCCGTACGGCGAGGACGGCACCATCCAGGGCCTCCTGGACCTCTCCGGGACCCCGTACGTCGGCTGCGGTGTGCTCTCCTCGGCCGTCGGCCAGGACAAGGAGTACATGAAGCGGATCTTCACGTCCTTCGGGCTGAAGGTCGGTCCCTATCTCGTGATCCGGCCGCGTGAGTGGGAGCAGGACCAGGACGGCGCCCGGCGCCGCGTCGCCGACTTCGTCGGGGACCACGGGTGGCCGCTGTTCATCAAGCCCGCGCGCGCGGGTTCGTCGATCGGCATCACGAAGGTCGACTCCTTCGAGGGCCTCGACGAGGCGATCGAGACCGCCCGTGAGCACGACCCGAAGGTGATCGTCGAGGCGGGCATCGTCGGGCGCGAGATCGAGTGCGGGGTCCTGGAGTTCGAGGACGGGCCGCGGGCCTCCGTCCCGGCCGAGATCCCGCCGGCCGACTCGCACGCGTTCTACGACTTCGAGGCGAAGTACATCGACTCCGCTGCCGGCATCGTGCCCGCTCCGCTGAGCGAGGAGCAGACCGCCGAGGTCCGCAGGCTCGCCGTCGACGCCTTCGACGCCATGTCCTGCGAGGGCATCGTGCGCGCGGACTTCTTCCTCGACGAGGACGGCGAGTTCGTCATCAACGAGGTCAACACCCTGCCGGGCTTCACGCCGATCTCCATGTACCCGCGGATGTGGCAGGAGACCGGAGTGAGCTACCCGGAGCTGGTGGACCGGCTCATCCAGGCGGCGCTGCGGCGGTCGACCGGCCTGCGGTAGACCGCGCCTTATGACAGACCCTCTAGTCGGCGATCCCCTTGGGGATCGCCTTCTTGATGGGCCCGGCGAGGTCGACCAGGGGGCCCGCCCCGTTCTTGGCCACCTCGTCCTTGGGGATCGTCACCTCTACGTAGGCGAGGCGGCCGCCCGTCGTCATGCGCTGCGCGCCGTCGTCGAGTTCGTCCGCGACCCAGCCGACGCCGTCGATCGTCGCCGTGTTGCTGCTCGTCTTCAACGCCGCGTCGGGCCACGGCACGCCGCAGCGCAGTATGATCGCGGGGCTTCCCCACGCCGCGGTGAGCTTCGAGCCCGGTTCGGGATCGTTGCGCTCGAGTCCGTCGAGCTTCTCCGGCAGGACCTCGTCCAGGTTCCGGCACAGCTTGGCGGCCTTCGCGTCCGGAGTGGGAACCGTCGCCTTGGGCGCCTCGTCCGTCGAAGCGCAGCCCGCGGTGGCGATCAGCAAGGAGAGCGAGGGCACCGCGATGGACAGGCGACTGAGCCGGCCGTGCCGGATCCGGTGACGATATGACTTCACCGGCACAGCGTAGACGGGGGCTACAGGTGGACGACCGGGCAGGTCAGAGTGCGCGTGATGCCGTCCACCTGCTGGACCTTGGCGACCACCATGCGGCCGAGTTCGTCGACCGTGTCGGCCTGCGCGCGCACGATCACGTCGTAGGGGCCGGTGACGTCCTCGGCCTGGATCACTCCTGGAATCTTCCCGATCAGCTCGGCGACGGTCGACGCCTTGCCTACTTCGGTCTGGATCAGGATGTACGCCTGTACCACGGAACCTCCAGGGCAGCCACGAGGATCATGTGGGGAGAAGGGACGCCACGTTATCGCGTCACCGCTCGTCGCGGGGAGACCCGGTGGCGGCTGTGGCGTCCGACGGACGTGGAAGGCAGGCCCGTGACAAGAACCGTACCCATGACAGAGACGGCCCGCGACCGCAAGCGGGCCGGGGCATACGGCCCTGGCGGGCGGCAGCGAACCGGGGCAGAAAGGGCAGCACGCGCATGAAGGGCACCGTCGGCGAGTTGGGGGAGTTCGGCCTCATCCGGGAGCTGACCTCGCGGCTCACCACCACCCCGGCCGTACGCATCGGTCCCGGCGACGACGCCGCCGTGATCGCCGCGCCGGACCGCAGGGTCGTCGCCAGCACGGACGTCCTGCTGGAGAACCGGCACTTCAGGCGCGACTGGTCCACCGCGTACGACGTCGGGCGCAAGGCCGCCGCGCAGAACTTGGCCGACATCGCGGCCATGGGCGCCGTGCCCACCGCGCTGCTGCTCGGCCTCGTGGTGCCCGCCGAACTGCCCGCGTCCTGGCCCTCGGAGCTGATGGACGGGCTGCGGGACGAGTGCCAGGTGGCGGGCGCAGCCGTCGTCGGCGGCGATGTCGTGCGCGGCGACACGATCACTGTGGCGATCACCGCGCTCGGCGACATGCAGGGCCACGAGCCGGTGACGCGGTCCGGTGCGCAGCCCGGCGACGTCGTGGCCGTGACCGGCTGGCTCGGCTGGTCCGCCGCCGGCTACGCGGTGCTCTCCCGCGGCTTCCGCTCGCCGCGGGCCTTTGTGGAGGCGCACCGCCGCCCCGAGCCGCCGTACCACGCGGGTCCCGCGGCGGCCGGGCTCGGCGCGACGGCCATGTGTGACGTCAGCGACGGGCTCATCGCCGACCTGGGGCACATCGCCGAATCGAGCAAGGTCCGTATCGACATCAAGTCGGGGCAGGTGGACGTGCCCTCGCAGATGAGCGACATCGGCCAGGCCGTCGGCGTCGACCCGCTGCAATGGGTGCTGAGCGGCGGCGAGGACCACGCGATCGTGGCCACCTTCCCGCCGTCCGTGAAGCTGCCCGCCCGCTGGAAGGTGATCGGCGAGGTGCTGGGCCCCACGGCGCTGTCCCAGGTGACCGTGGACGGGGCGCCCTGGACGAACCAGGGCGGCTGGGACCACTTCGGGGACGGGTACGAGATCGAGTCGTGAGGCGCGGGTGCGGGCGCCCGCCCGCGCCGGGCGTGCTCACCAGGCATGAGCGGAGAACCAGCATGAGCAAAGAAAAAGAGCCGGTCCCCGAGGGGACCGGCTCTTTTCAAGCAACCAGCTAGGTGGCCGCGCTAAGCGTTACGTCAGCGCGAGACCTTGCCGGCCTTGATGCACGAGGTGCAGGCGTTGAGGCGCTTCGGCGTCCCGCTCACCACTGCACGCACACGCTGGATGTTCGGGTTCCAGCGACGGGGCGTACGGCGGTGTGAGTGCGAGATGTTGTTGCCGAAGCCCGGCCCCTTGCCGCAGACGTCGCAGTTGGCAGCCACGGGTCACTCCAAAGACTTCAGATGCACTTACGGTTGATCCCGGCATGCCGGGATCAGGATCGGAGGATCTGAGTGGCGGTGCCAGGGGATGGCCCGACGGATATCGGGCAACCCGAGCAGCATACAACGGCTGCGTCGGTAGAACGAAACTACCATGGCTGGTCGGACGGCCCGCCCGGGCTCCGGACCAGGTCGGGAGCGGCTTTCGGGCCGGGCCCTCTTTCCGGACTCTCACCTTCCGCGGTCTACTCTGCGGTGCCAGTCCAGCTGCTCGAGGAGGCGCAGGTGCCGCAGGTGCTCGACGTGATCGCGGTGCGCGCCTGGTGCTCACTCGCCCTGGAGGCGCTCGGCCGCGACCGGGCCGAGATAGACGCGATCAACGTGTATCCGGTCGCCGACGGGGACACCGGCACCAACCTCTATCTGACCCTCGAGTCCGCGCACCAGGCCGTCGAGGCGGTCTTCGCCGGTCTTGAGGCGGGGCCCGAGCCGGCCGCTCCCGCGCTCCCCGAAGTGATGCGCGCCATGGCGCACGGTGCCCTCATCGGCGCCCGGGGCAACTCCGGGACGATCCTCGCGCAGTTGCTGCGGGGCATGGCGCAGGTCCTCGCGGCGGACGGTGCCGGTGAGGGAGATCACGCCGGGGGCGCCGACGCGGACGCCCTGAGGCTCGCGCTGGGCCGGGCCGCCGAGGCCGCGCGCGAGGCGGTCGCCCACCCCGTGGAGGGCACCGTGCTGACCGTGGCGACGGCGGCGGCGGAGGCCGCCTCCGCGGCCGACGGGGGCTGTCGGGAGGTCGTCCGGGCCGCCTACGAAGGCGCCTGCGTGGCGCTCGACGCGACGCCGGGGCAGCTCGCGGCCCTGGGCAGCGCCGGGGTCGTGGACGCGGGCGGGCGGGGGCTCGTGGCCGTCCTGGGGGCGCTGAGCGAGGCGGTCTCGGGGGAGGCGGCGCCGGTACGCGGCCGTGGAGCGGGCACCCGCGCGCGCGTGGACGCCGTTCCCGACGGGGTGCTGCTCGAATGCCCCGAGGACGAAGGCGCGGCGGGCCCCGCCTTCGAGGTCATCTATCTGCTCGAGGCGGAGGACGGGGCGGTGGCCCGGCTGCGGACCCGGCTCGACGCCCTCGGGGACTCGCTCGTCGTCGTCGGCGGGGACGGCCTGTGGAACGTCCACGTCCACGTGGACGACGCGGGCGCGGCCGTGGAGGCGGGCGTCGAGGCCGGGCGCCCGTACCGCATCCGCATCACCCACTTCGGGCTCGGTGACGTGCACGCGACGCACGCCGCGGCGCCGCGGGAGCGGGCGCAGCGGGCCGTCGTGGCGGTCGTGCCGGGGGACGGGCTCGCGGGGCTCTACCGGGAGGCGGGTGCCACGACCGTGCCCGACCGGCCCGGCGAACCGCCCGCCAGCGGGGAGCTCGTCGACGCGATACGGCGGGCCCACGCGCGCGAGGTGGTGCTGCTGCCGAACGACGCCGAGCTGCGGCACACCGCCGCCGCGGCGGCCGAGCAGGCCCGTTCCGAGGGCCTCCGGATCGCGCTCATCCCGACCCGCTCGGCGGTCCAGGGCATCGCCGCGCTCGCCGTCCACGAGCCCGACCGGCGCTTCGACGAGGACGTCGTGGCGATGACCTCCGCCGCGGGGGCGACCCGGTACGGCGAACTGGCCGTCGCCGAGCGGCAGTCGTGGACCATGGCGGGCATCTGTCAGGCCGGTGACGTCCTCGGCCTGATCGACGGCGACGTGGCGGTCATCGGCGGCGAGGTCCCGGCGACGGCCCGCACGGTCCTCGACCGGATGCTGGCGGCGGGCGGCGAACTCGTCACGCTCGTCCTCGGGGAGGACGTCTCCGACGAGGTCGCGGCCGGGCTCGAGCGGCATGTGCGCGAGTCCTACCTGGCCGTGGACACGGTGGTGTACCGCGGTGGGCGGCAGTCGGCGCTGATGCTGATCGGCGTCGAGTAACCCGTTCTCCCATGGAGGGCCCGGCCGAAAGGCCGGGCCCTCGCTGTTTCCTCCGCGTCACCACTGAGTCACATACGCAAGCCTTGTCTACATACGTAGATCGTGTCAGGATCCCGCCATGCCTGACACTGCTCCAGTCGCCGAGAAGCACCGGATCACCGAGGTGCGCGTGACGCCGGTGGCCTTCCGTGACCTTCCGCTGCTCAACTCCGTAGGTGTGCACGAGCCGTTCGCGCTGCGCTCGGTCGTCGAGGTGACGACCGACAGCGGCCTGTGCGGGCTCGGCGAGTCCTACGGGGACCTGCCGCATCTGCGCCGCCTGGAACGGGCGGGGCGGCACCTGGTCGGCACCGACGTCTTCGACCTCAACGGCGCCTGGCGCGCGGTCAACGCGTCGCTGGCCGCCGACAGCGGCGTGGGCGGGCACGGGATGAGCGGGATGGTGACCGACAGCTCCCTCGCCGACCGGGTCGTCTCGCCCTTCGAGGTCGCCGCGCTCGACCTCCAGGGCAAGGTCGTCGGCCGCCCGGTGAGCGACCTGCTGGGCGGCGCCGTGCGCGACCGCGTCGCCTACAGCGCCTACCTGTTCCACAAGTGGGCCGGCCACCCCGGACAGGAGGACGACGAGTGGGGCGCCGCGCTCGACCCCGACGGCCTGGTCCGCCAGGCGCGGCGCATCATCGACGCGTACGGGTTCGGCGCGATCAAGCTGAAGGGCGGCGTCCTCCCGCCCGAGGAGGAGATCGAGGCGGTCCGGGCGCTGCGCGCGGCCTTCCCGGAGCTGCCGCTCCGCCTCGACCCCAACGGGGCCTGGAGCGTGGCCAGTTCGGTCAAGGTGGGGCAGGAGCTCGACGGAGTCGTCGAGTATCTGGAGGACCCGACGCCCGGCATCGAGGGCATGGCACGCGTCGCGCGCGAGGTGTCGATGCCGCTCGCCACCAACATGTGCGTGGTCGCCTTCAGGCACCTGCCGCCCGCCGTGCGCCAGGACGCCGTCCAGGTGGTGCTCTCCGACCACCACTTCTGGGGCGGGCTCCGGCGGTCCCAGCGGCTCGGCGCGATCTGCGAGACGTTCGGCATGGGGCTCTCCATGCACTCCAACTCGCATCTGGGCATCAGCCTCGCGGCCATGACCCACCTCGCCTCCGCCACCCCGAACCTCGACTACGCCTGCGACACGCACTGGCCGTGGAAGGACCCGGCCGAGGACGTCGTCGTACCGGGCGCGCTCACGTTCGAGGACGGCGCGGTCGCGGTGCCCACCGCCCCCGGACTCGGCGTCGAACTCGACCGCGACGCGCTTGCCCGGCTGCACGAGCAGTACCTCGACTGCGGTCTCCGCGAGCGCGACGACACCGCTTACATGCGCCGCTTCCGGCCGGAGTTCGACCCCGCGGTGCCGAGGTGGTGAGTGGGGGAGCGGCGCACCGAACCGGCAACGGGCTTCGGCCTCACGCCAGTTGGGCGCCGATCAGCAGGACGGCGCCCAGCGTGGACACCCCGATCGCGGCCCAGCGCAACCGCCGCGCGTCCAAGAAACGGTTGACGTAGCGCGACAGTACGTAGCCGAGGGCCGGTGCGGGGGCCAGCAGGAGGGACGTCAGGAGCGTGTGCGGGCCCATGGCGCCGGTGGGCGCGAGCGTCACGACGGACAGCACCGAGCCGATGAGGAAGAAACCGCTCATGGTGCCGCGCAGTACCGGGGCGTCCTTGCCCTGCCAGACCAGGGCCATCGGCGGCCCGCCGATGGACGTCGCGGTGCCGAGGAGGCCCGAGGCGGACCCGGCGAGGACCAGGGTCGGCCGGTGCGGCCTGGGCGTCCAGCCGAAGCAGGTCAGTACGACGCCCAGGAGCACCACGCCGGACAGCATCAGGGCGAGACCGCGCGGCGGCAGCGCCGCCACGAGCAGTGCCCCCGCGACCGTGCCGGGCACCCGGCCGACCAGCGCCCAGCCGGTGCCCCGCAGATCGATGTGCCGCCGCTCGGCCACCGTCACGAAGAGGGTCAGCAGGCCCGCCTGGATGATCAGCGTTCCCGGTACCAGGGAGGGGTCGACCACGGCGACCACCGGTGCCGCGAGCATCGCCATGCCGAAGCCGATGGAGGCCTGCAGGCAGGCGGAAAGGGTCAGGACGCCCGCGATGATCAGATAGCCGGTGAGCGTCATGGGCCCATACAAGTACATGCTCTTTCCGGCGGTCCAGGGGGCGGAGGTGGGGGATTGTCAGTGGCGTGGTGTGCAATGGATCTCGTGCCCGCGCTCGAAGAACCACTGAAGAAGGTGCTCGGCCCCGCCACCGCGAAGGTGATGGCCGAGCATCTCGGCCTGCACACGGTCGGTGACCTGATCCACCACTACCCGCGCAGATACGCGGAGCGGGGCGAGCTCACCCGCCTCGCGGACCTGCCGCTGGACGAGCACGTGACGGTCGTCGCGCAGGTCGCGACCGCCCGCATCCTGAAGTTCAACGGCGGCAGGGGCCAGCGCCTCGAAGTCACCATCACCGACGGCAGCGGCCAGCTCCAGCTCGTCTTCTTCGGCCGCGGCATCCACAAGCCGCACAAGGACCTGCTGCCCGGCACGCGCGCGATGTTCGCGGGCAAGGCGTCGGTCTTCAACCGGAAGATGCAACTGGCGCACCCCGCCTACCAGTTGCTGAACGCCGATTCCTCCGACGAGGCCGCCGAAGCCGTCGGCTCGTGGGCCGGGGCCCTGCTGCCGATCTACCCGGCCACGGCCAAGCTGGAGTCCTGGAAGATCGCCAAGGCCGTCGATCTGGTGCTGCCCAGCGCGCGGGAGGCCGAGGACCCGCTGCCCGAGTCGCTGCGCGAGGGCCGCGGCCTCGTCCCGCTGCCCGAGGCGCTCCTCAAGATCCACCGGCCGCAGACGAAGGACGACATCGCCGACGCCCGCGACCGTCTCAAGTGGGACGAGGCGTTCGTCCTCCAAGTGGCCCTCGCCCGGCGCCGCTTCGCGGAGACACAGCTGACGGCGGTCGCGCGCGTACCCAAGCCGGACGGCCTGCTGACCGCCTTCGACGCGAAGCTGCCCTTCACGCTCACCGACGGCCAGCAGAAGGTCTCCAAGGAGATCTTCGACGACCTGGCCACCGAGCACCCGATGCACCGGCTGCTCCAAGGAGAGGTCGGTTCGGGCAAGACGATGGTGGCGCTGCGCGCCATGCTCGCCGTCGTCGACGCGGGCGGACAGGCCGCGATGCTCGCGCCCACCGAGGTCCTCGCCCAGCAGCACCACCGCTCCATCACCGAGATGATGGGCGAGCTGGCGGAGGGCGGGATGCTGGGCGGGTCCGAGCACGCCACCAAGGTCGTCCTGCTCACCGGCTCCATGGGCACGGCAGCGCGCCGCCAGGCCCTGCTCGACCTGGCGACGGCCGAGGCGGGCATCGTCATCGGCACGCACGCGCTGATCGAGGACAAGGTGCTCTTCGACGACCTGGGCCTGGTCGTCGTGGACGAGCAGCACCGCTTCGGCGTGGAACAGCGCGACGCCCTGCGCTCCAAGGGCAAGCAGCCGCCGCACCTCCTCGTGATGACGGCGACGCCGATTCCGCGCACGGTCGCCATGACGGTCTTCGGCGACCTGGAGACGTCCGTCCTCGACCAGCTCCCGGCCGGCCGCTCGCCGATCGCCAGCCATGTCGTACCGGCCGCCGACAAGCCGCACTTCCTGGCGCGCGCGTGGGAGCGCGTACGGGAGGAGGTGGGCAACGGGCATCAGGCGTACGTCGTCTGCCCCCGCATCGGCGACGACGAGGACGAGAAGCCCAAGAAGGGCGCAGCCAAGAAGCAGTCCGCCGAGGACGAGGCGGAGAAGCGGCCGCCGCTGGCGGTGCTCGACGTGGCGGAGGAGCTGGCGCGCGGTCCGCTCCAGGGCCTCAAGGTGGAAGTCCTGCACGGCCGCATGCAGCCCGACGACAAGGACGCCGTGATGCGCCGCTTCGCCGCGGGGGAGACGGACGTCCTGGTGGCGACGACGGTCATCGAGGTCGGTGTGAACGTGCCGAACGCGACGGCGATGGTGATCATGGACGCCGACCGGTTCGGCGTCTCGCAGCTCCACCAGCTGCGTGGTCGCGTGGGACGTGGCTCGGCGGCGGGCCTGTGCCTCCTGGTCACCGAGATGCCGGAGGCCGCGCCCGCGCGCACCCGCCTCGGAGCCGTCGCCTCGACGCTCGACGGCTTCGAGCTGTCCCGGATCGACCTGGAACAGCGCCGCGAGGGTGACGTCCTCGGCCAGGCCCAGTCCGGGGTGCGCTCCTCCCTGCGGATGCTCGCCGTGATCGAGGACGAGGAGATCATCGCGGCGGCGCGGGAGGAGGCCATGAAGGTGGTCACGGCCGATCCCGAGCTCGACCACCTGCCGGCCCTGCGCATCGCGTTGGACGCGCTCCTGGACGAGGAACGGGAGCAGTACCTCGACAAGGGCTGACCGGCGTCGCGGCCCCGATCCTTCAAGCCCCTCCGGCGATCGAGGAGCGGGGTCCGGGACGGAGCCCCGAGGCGTGGGGAAGGCGGGTGCCGACAGGCGGCCCCCGGGGCGCGGCTGACAAACTGGTGCCGCACCGAAACCCGCCCAAGGACAAGGACGTACCAGCGCGATGACCCGCGTGATCGGCGGCACCGCCGGCGGACGCCGCCTCGCCGTGCCGCCAGGCAACGGCACCCGACCCACCTCCGACCGGGCACGCGAGGGCCTCTTCTCCACCTGGCAGGCACTGCTCGGCGGCACCCTCGACGGCACCCGCGTCGCCGACCTGTACGCCGGCTCCGGCGCCGTCGCCCTGGAGGCGCTCTCCCGCGGCGCCGCCCACGCGCTGCTCGTCGAGGCGGACGCCCGCGCCGCCCGCACGATCCGCGAGAACATCCGCACCCTCGGCCTCCCCGGCGCCGAGGCACGTACCGGAAAAGCGGCGCAAATCATCGCGGGCCCGGCCCCAACCAACCCCTACGACCTGGTCTTTCTCGACCCGCCGTACGCCGTCTCCGACGACGATCTTCGCGAGATACTGCTCACACTCCGCACCGGGGGCTGGCTCGCGGACGAAGCGCTCGTCACCGTGGAACGCAGCACCAGAGGCGGCGAATTCCGGTGGCCGGACGGCTTCGAGGGCCTGAGGTCCCGTCGCTACGGCGAGGGCACGTTTTGGTACGGTCGCGCCGCCTTGAACACCACCCTCACGTGCGACGACGCACGATGACCGGACCGGAGAGCGAGGGACTTCCCGTGCGCCGCGCAGTCTGTCCGGGGTCGTTCGACCCCATCACCAACGGCCACCTCGACATCATCGCCCGAGCCTCCAAGCTCTACGACGTCGTGCACGTCGCGGTGATGATCAACCAGTCCAAGAAGGGACTGTTCGAGGTCGATGAGCGGATCGAACTGATCCGCGAGGTCACGGCCGAGTTCGGCAACGTGGAGGTGGAGGCCTTCCACGGCCTCCTCGTCGACTTCTGCAAGCAGCGCGACATCCCGGCCATCGTGAAGGGCCTGCGCGCCGTCAGCGACTTCGACTACGAGCTGCAGATGGCCCAGATGAACAACGGCCTGTCCGGCGTGGAGACCCTCTTCGTCCCCACCAACCCGACGTACAGCTTCCTGTCGTCCTCCCTGGTCAAGGAGGTCGCGGCCTGGGGCGGCGACGTCTCGCACCTGGTTCCGGAGCTGGTCAACCAGGCTTTGGTGGAGCGCCTTCCCAAGAAGTGACACGCACGCGCGCGTTGGGCTTACAGTCGTCTCGTCCGTCTCCAACACCCCAGCCAAACCGGCGTCTAGACGAGAGAGTGGCGAGCACACGGTGGACGTGCAGAAGAAGCTCGACGACATCGTCGGCACGGTCGGCGGCGCGCGCTCGATGCCCATGTCGGCCTCGTGCGTGGTCAACCGCGCCGACCTGCTGGCGATGCTCGAAGAGGTGCGCCAGGCGCTGCCCGGCTCCCTCGCCCAGGCCCAGGAGCTCATCGGCGGCCGCGAGCAGATGGTCGAGCAGGCCCACGCCGAGGCCGAGCGGATCATCGAGGGCGCCCACGCCGAGCGCGGCACCCTGATCGCCGACACGGAGATCGCCCGCCGCGCCCAGGCCGAGGCCGACCGGATCCTCGCCGAGGCCCGCCAGGAGGCCGAGGAGGTCCGCGCGGAGGCCGACGACTACGTCGACTCCAAGCTGGCCAACTTCGAGGTCGTCCTCAACAAGACGCTCGGCTCGGTCGGCCGCGGCCGCGAGAAGCTGCTCGGCACCGGCCCCGGCGTCGACGAGGCGGGCTACGAGGACGAGGACGCCCCCGAGCGCAGCCACGACCCGGAGACGCTGCGCCGCGACGCCGACGCGTACGTGGACACCAAGCTCGGCGCCTTCGAGGCGGTGCTCGCCAAGACCCTGGATGCCGTCGGCAAGGGCCGCCAGAAGCTGCACGGCCGCATCGCCAGCGACGACCTCGGCACGCTGACCGTGGACGGCGAGGGACAGCCGCACACCAGCGACGCCGACTACCTGGCGGGCCTCGCCGAGATCGGCGGCGCCCAGGCCCAGCAGCCGGCCGCGGTGCAGCCCCAGCAGCCCCAGCAGATGCCGCAGCCCCCGCAGGTCCCCCAGATCCCGGCCCAGGCCCCCGAGCCCGCGCCCGCGTACGCACAGCAGGGCCAGGACCCGTACGGCGCCTACCAGCAGCCCTACGGCCGGCCCGACGCCTACGGCACGTACCAGCAGGACCCGTACGCGGCGGCCTACCAGCAGGACCCGTACGCGTACCAGCAGCACCAGCAGCAGGATCCGTACGCGTACCAGCAGGACCCCCAGCAGCATTCCCAGCCCCAGGACGGCGCGCTCGACGAGACGAGTCTCTTCGACACGAGCATGATCAGCCTGGAGCAGATGCGGCAGTACGAGCAGGGGCGCTGAGCCGGGCCCGTACCGGGCCCCGGGGGCAGATTGGGCCGTGAGCGAAAGGTCCAGTACCCTGGTTCTTCGGTCGCGCGTAGCACGTGCGTTCCGAGCTGCCCGGAATTCGCGGCGGCAACCCCCACATGAGCTTCGAAGAACGAAAGCAGGACCAGCCCTGAACACCCACCTCGACCACCGCAACCCGTTCGTGTTCGATACGCACGAGCTGGGTCGGCGTCCTGGTGCCATGCAGCGGCTGTCCCGCACGATCGACGCTCCCAAGGAGTTCGGTCTCCTGGGGGTCATCGAGGTGCCGGAAGGCGCCCCGGTGGAGCTCGAGCTCCGTCTGGAGTCGGTGATGGAAGGTGTGCTTGTCACAGGCACCGCCCGTGCATCGGCGAAGGGGGAGTGCGTAAGGTGTCTGGAGCCCGTCGTCCAAGAGGTCGACGCGGACTTCCAGGAGATGTTCTCGTACCCTGACGCCGACGACCGGGGCCGTCCCAAGGACGACGCCGGCGACGACGCCGAGGACGACGAGGACAGGCTCTTTCTCGAGGACGGCCTGTTCGACCTCGAGCCGGTGCTGCGTGATGCGGTGGTGCTCGCACTGCCGATGCAGCCGGTGTGCCAGGAGGACTGCGAGGGTCTGTGCTCCGAATGCGGAGTGCGGCTCTCGGACGAACCGGGCCACCACCACGACGCCGTCGACATCCGTTGGGCGGCATTGCAGGGACTCGCTGAATCCATCCAGGACGGCGAGAAGGACGAGATGAGCGGCGCCGAAGCGGAAGCGGGCGTCGACGAGAAGCAGGAGAAGTAGCCGTGGCTGTTCCGAAGCGGAAGATGTCGCGCAGCAACACGCGCCACCGCCGGTCGCAGTGGAAGGCTGCGGTCCCCACCCTGGTTTCGTGTGAGCGTTGCCAGGAGCCCAAGCAGCAGCACATCGCGTGCCCCGCTTGCGGCACCTACAACAAGCGCCAGGTCCTCGAGGTCTGAGCGGCTGGTGAGAGGCACAGTGTCGAGCCCCAAGAAGGCGGATGACGCCAAGAAAAAGGTGGACACCACAGCCTCGTCCCATACGCTTCTGGAAGGGCGGCTCGGGTACAAGCTCGAGTCCGCCCTTCTGGTGCGTGCGCTGACACACCGTTCGTACGCGTACGAGAACGGCGGCCTGCCGACGAACGAGCGCCTGGAGTTCCTGGGCGACTCGGTCCTCGGCCTCGTGGTCACCGACACTCTCTACCGCACCCACCCCGACCTGCCGGAAGGCCAACTGGCCAAGCTGCGGGCCGCGGTGGTCAACTCGCGTGCACTTGCGGAGGTCAGCCGCGGGCTCGACCTGGGCTCCTTCATCCGGCTCGGCCGGGGCGAAGAGGGCACGGGCGGCCGGGACAAGGCGTCGATCCTCGCCGACACCCTTGAAGCGGTGATCGGTGCGGTCTACCTGGACCAGGGTCTGGACGCGGCGGGCGAACTCGTCCACCGGCTGTTCGACCCGCTCATCGAGAAGTCCTCGAATCTCGGTGCCGGCCTGGACTGGAAGACCAGTCTCCAGGAGCTGACGGCGACGGAGGGACTCGGCGTGCCCGAGTACCTGGTCTCCGAGACCGGCCCGGATCACGAGAAGACCTTCACTGCTGCCGCCCGCGTCGGAGGCGTCTCGTACGGCACCGGCACCGGCCGCAGCAAGAAGGAAGCGGAGCAGCAGGCCGCTGAGTCCGCGTGGCGTGCGATTCGCGCTGCCGCGGACGAGAGGGCGGAGGCTGCGGAGGTCGATACGGCTTCCGGAGCGTAACCGCTCCGCTTCCTGAGCCCGCCCCCATCGGCCCACCCGGTGAGGGCGGGCTTCGCATTTCCCCCGCCCACGGGGCGGAGCCCCGAGGGCGCACCGCGGCGCAGGCCGCGTGCGCGATACGCTCCCCGGATCACACCCACCCGCTCCCGTCCGGAGGACCCCGTGCCAGAGTTGCCCGAAGTGGAGGTCGTCCGGCGCGGTCTGGAGCGGTGGGTGGCGCGGCGGACCGTCGCCGAGGCCGAGGTGCTGCACCCGCGCTCCGTGCGCCGGCACATCGCGGGCGGCGAGGACTTCGCGTCGCGGCTCAAGGGGCAGACGATCGGCGGGCCGAGCCGCCGCGGCAAGTACCTGTGGCTGCCCCTTGAGGGCACGCACACCTCCGTCCTCGCCCACCTCGGCATGAGCGGCCAGCTCCTGGTGCAGCCGCACGACGCCCCCGACGAGAAGCACCTGCGCATCCGCGTCCGCTTCGACGACGAGCTGGCGACCGAGCTGCGGTTCGTCGACCAGCGCACCTTCGGCGGGCTTTCCCTGCACGACACCGACGACAACGGTCTCCCGGACGTCATCGCGCACATCGCCCGCGACCCGCTCGACCCGTTCTTCGACGACGCCGCGTTCCACACCGCGCTGCGCGCGAAGCGCAGCACCATCAAGCGGGCCCTGCTCGACCAGTCCCTCATCAGCGGCGTCGGCAACATCTACGCGGACGAGGCCCTGTGGCGCGCGAGGCTGCACTACGAGCGCCCCACGGCGACGTTCACCCGCCCCCGCACGGCCGAACTCCTGGGCCACGTAAGGGACGTGATGAACGCGGCGCTGAGTGTCGGCGGGACGAGCTTCGACGCCCTGTACGTGAATGTGAACGGGGAGTCCGGCTACTTCGACCGGTCGCTCGACGCCTACGGGCGTGAGGGGCTGCCGTGCCGGCGGTGCGGGACGCCCATGCGTCGCCGTCCCTGGATGAACCGGTCCAGCTACTACTGTCCGCGCTGCCAGCGTCCGCCTCGCGCCGCGTAGATCCGCGCAGGTCGTCCTAGTAACCGAAGTCCTGCGTCCACCACGGGCCGCCCGAGCCGAAGTGCACGCCGACGCCCAAGGTCTTGAAGTCGCAGTTCAGGATGTTCGCCTTGTGGCCGGGGCTGTTCATCCAGGAGTCCATGACCGACTGGGCGTTGGCCTGGCCGCGGGCGATGTTCTCGCCGCCGAGGTCCGTGACGCCCGCTTCCTTGGCGCGGTCCCAGGGGGTCGCCCCGTCCGGGTCCGTGTGGTCGAAGAAGTCCCGCGAGGCCATGTCGTCGCTGAACGCCGTGGCGAGCGAGGCGAGGCCGCTGTCCGCCGTCACCGGGGAGCAACCCACCTTGGAACGCTCCTGGTTGACGAGGGTGAGGACCTGGGCAGAGGCCGCCTTCTCCGACGACGTCGCCGATCCGCCGCCAGCACCGGAGGGCGCCTTGCTCCGCGCCGGCGAGGACGGGGCGGAGGTCGACGGGTTCGCGCTCCTCGTCTTCGTACCACCGCCGCTGCCGTCGTCGGTGGTACGGGACGGCTGTGTGCGCTTCGACGGCTGGGAGGTGCGGGGCGCGGCGCTCGAAGCGGACCGTGACGGCGTCGCGGACGGCGTGGCGCGTTCCGTGTCGCGGCTCGCCGCGGACGGCGCCCGGTCGTCGACCGCACCGCCCGTGCTGCCCTGCGCCGTGACGTCGGGGGAGTCGGCGGCCTGCACCCTGCTGCCGTCGCCGCCACCGAACTTGAAGGCGCCGCCCCCGGGTATCAGTCCCGTGGTCACCGCGACCGCGCCCATCGCGACCGCGGCCGAGGCACCGAGCAGACCGGTGCGCAGCGGGACGCCGTCGCGCTTCTTGCGGTGGTGGGAGGCGCCGGGCGGGGCGGGAGGCGAGAGGGGCGGCGGGTACTCCGCGTAGCCCTGCGCGAAGTCGCTCGCGTGCGGGCGGCCGGCGGCGGAGCGTCGGTGGCGTCCCATGTCCTTGCCTTCCTGGGCCTCTGGTCCCCGTGGTCGTCACTGTGGTGCGTGCTCCTCACCCGTACGAGTGAGGTTCGATGGTCGGGGACGCTACCCCAACTCCCCAGTGGACGAAGTGCTCCGAGTGCTTTTGGCCGGTTAGCGTGCACCCATGAACGAAGAAGTACGACTCACCGCCTGGGTGCGAGGACGTGTCCAACGTGTGGGTTTCCGGTGGTTCACCCGTGCCCGCGCGCTGGAGATCGGCGGCCTGAGTGGTTTTGCTCTCAATCTGGACGACGGGCGTGTCCAGGTGGTCGCCGAGGGGACGCGCGGCGGATGTCAGCAACTGCTCGACTGGCTCCATGGCGACGACACACCCGGCCGGGTCGACGGTGTGACTGAGATCTGGGACACGCCCCGTGGTGGCTACGAGGGGTTTGCCATCCGCTGAGTCGTCACCGCAGGCGGGGGTGGGTGGGGCGGTCCCGGAGGTGCAGATGTCACCTGCGTGCGGCAGAAACGCCCTGGTGGTTGCCAAGAACGGGGACCGCGTGGCAAGCTCCGCGGGAACGGATGATCTCTACGCCCCCGGGCCCCGAACGTGAGGCCGTACCGCAGGTTCTGCGGCGCGAAGCCCCCGGTTTGCCCGCCAATACGGGGCGTGATCGTGTTGACCGTCAAACTTTTTGGTGAGACTCTGGAAGTCCCCGCGCACCTTAGCTGTTTGGCATGTGAGAACGGCAGCAATACAAGAAGTGCCAAGCACCGCGGGTGCGATTCCCTCACGACCCACACCGCTTCGGTCGGTCACTCATTGTGGAGGACCATCCATCATGGCAAAGGCGCTTCTCGGTTACGTCGGCGGCAGCGACCCGCGACTTCTCGCCGAGATGCGACGGCTCCAGCAGCGCGTCCAGGATCTTGAATCCGAGCTCGGCCGCATCCAGGCCGAGAACGACGAGCTGGCGGCTGCCGCTTCTCACGACTCTCTCATCGAGGGTATCGACGTACCCCAGGCGGAGCCTGCGCTCACCTGACCACCCCAGCGACGTAGGTGGTCGGGCAGCCGTCCGTAACCAGCCGCTCGACAGAGTTGCCCAAGGGACGCTTCGGCGTCCCTTCTTTCTTCCCGGCCGTGCCTTCAGGCGCCCCCGCGCACCGTTTTCCTGACGTTCTTTACGTCTGATGTGCCCTGCACGTTCACGGGTGAAACCGTGGGTTCATGGAGTGAGACAGGGGCGCCCGGTAGAGTCCGACGGCGTGCACCTCAAGGCCCTGACCCTGCGCGGGTTCAAATCGTTCGCCTCGGCCACCACTCTGCGGTTCGAGCCGGGCATCACCTGCGTCGTGGGCCCCAACGGTTCCGGCAAGTCCAATGTCGTGGACGCGCTCAGTTGGGTCATGGGCGAGCAGGGCGCCAAGTCGCTGCGCGGCGGCAAGATGGAGGACGTCATCTTCGCCGGCACCACGGGCCGTCCGCCGCTCGGCCGCGCCGAGGTCTCGCTCACCATCGACAACTCCGACGGCGCGCTGCCCATCGAGTACGCCGAGGTCACCATCACGCGGATCATGTTCCGCAACGGCGGCAGCGAGTATCAGATCAACGGCGACACCTGTCGACTCCTCGACATCCAGGAGCTGTTGTCGGACTCCGGCATCGGCCGCGAGATGCACGTCATCGTCGGCCAGGGCCAGCTCGACGGCGTACTGCACGCCGACCCCATGGGCCGCAGGGCCTTCATCGAAGAGGCCGCGGGCGTCCTCAAGCACCGCAAGCGCAAGGAGAAGGCGCTGCGGAAGCTCGACGCGATGCAGGCCAACCTCTCGCGCGTACAGGATCTGACCGAAGAGCTGAGGCGGCAGCTGAAGCCGCTGGGCAGACAGGCCGCCGTCGCGCGTCGGGCCGCCGTCATCCAGGCCGACCTGCGCGACGCGCGGCTGCGGCTGCTCGCGGACGATCTCGTACGCCTGCGGGGAGCGCTCAGCGCCGAGGTCGCCGACGAGGCGGAGCTGAAGCGCCGCAAGGCGAGCGCCGAGGACGAGCTGAAGAAGGCGCTGCTGCGCGAGGGACATCTGGAGGACGCGGTCCGGCAACTGACGCCGCGACTGCAGCGGGCACACCAGTCCTGGTACGAGCTGTCGCAGCTCGCCGAGCGGGTGCGCGGCACGGTGTCGCTGGCCGACGCGCGGGTCAAGAGCGCCACGTCCACGCCCGCGGAGGAGCGTCGCGGGCGTGACCCCGAGGACCTGGAGCGCGAGGCCGCGCGGGTGCGCGAGCAGGAGGCCGAGCTCGAAGCGGCCCTTGAGGCGGCGCAGATCGCCCTGGACGAGACGGTCGCCCACCGGGCCGACCTCGAGCGGGAACTGGCGGTCGAGGAACGTCGCCTCAAGGACGTCGCGCGGGCCATCGCCGACCGGCGCGAGGGGCTCGCCCGCCTTCAGGGACAGGTCAACGCCGCGCGTTCGCGGGCGGCTTCCGCGCAGTCCGAGATCGACCGGCTCGCCGCCTCGCGCGACGAGGCGCAGCAGCGGGCGGCCGCCGCGCAGGAGGAGTACGAGCAGCTGCGGGCCGAGGTCGACGGGCTCGACGCCGGGGACGAGGAGCTGTCCGCGCGGCACGAGGCGGCCAGGGCCGCGCTCGCCGAGGCGGAGGCCGCGCTGAGCGCGGCGCGGGAGGCCGCCACGTCCGGGGAGCGGGGGCGCGCGGCGCTCGCGGCCCGGCACGAGGCGCTCGCGCTCGGACTGCGGCGCAAGGACGGTTCGGGCGCGCTGCTCGACGCGAAGGAGCGCCTGACGGGGCTCCTCGGCCCCGCCGCCGAACTCCTGTCCGTGACGCCGGGCTACGAGGTGCCGATCGCGGCGGCCTTCGGCGCGGCGGCCGACGCCATCGCGGTGACCACGCCCACCGCGGCCGCCGAAGCGATTCGCCTGCTGCGCAAGCAGGACGCGGGGCGGGCGGCGCTGCTGCTGACCTCGGACCCGGCCCATCAGGCCCCCGCGGCTCAGGGCGCACCCCGGCCCACCTCAGGCCCGCCACACGCCGCCGAACTCGTCCGCGGCCCCGCCGAGTTGCTGCCCGCCGTCGGTCGGCTGCTGCGTGACATCGTCGTCGTAGGGACGCTCGAGGACGCCGAGGACCTGGTGTACGCGCGGCCCGAGCTGACCGCGGTGACCGCCGAAGGCGATCTGCTCGGGGCGCACTTCGCGCAGGGCGGGTCCGCGGGCGCGCCCAGCCTCCTGGAGGTGCAGGCGTCCGTCGACGAGGCCGCCGCCGAGCTGGAGGAGCTGGCGGCCCGGTGCGAGCAGTGGGCCGAGGCGCAGCATGCCGCGACCGAGCGGCGCGCCGAGTGCGCCGCGCTCGTCGAGGAGTTGGCGCAGCAGCAGCGGGCGATGGAGCGGGAGCGCTCGGGCCGGGCCCAGCAGCTCGGCCGGCTCGCCGGGCAGGCGCGCGGCGCCGCGGGCGAGGCCGAGCGCAGCGCCGCCGCCGCGGCGAAGGCGCAGGACGCGCTGGACAAGGCCGTACAGGACGCGGAGGAACTGGCCGAGCGGCTGGCCGTGGCCGAGGAGCAATCCCCCCATGGGGAAGGAGGGGATGAGGAGCCCGACACCTCCGTGCGCGACCGCCTCTCCGCCGACGGGGCCAACGCGCGGCAGACGGAGATGGAGGCGCGCCTCCAGGTGCGTACCCACGAGGAGCGCGTCAAGGGCCTCGCGGGGCGCGCCGAATCGCTCGACCGGGCCGCCCGCGCCGAGCGCGACGCACGCGCGCGTGCCGAGCGGCAGCGCGCCCGCCGTCAGTACGAGGCAGCCGTCGCCGAGGCCGTCGCCTCCGGGACCCGGCAGCTGCTCGCGCACGTCGAGGTGTCCATCACCCGGGCCGACGAGGAGCGGACGCTGGCCGAGCGGGCGAAGGCGGCGCGGGAGCAGGAGCTCGGCGCCGAGCGGGCCCGTGGCCGCGAGCTCAAGGAAGAACTCGACAAACTCACGGATTCGGTCCACAAGGGCGAGGTACTCGGCGCCGAGAAGCGGCTGCGGATCGAGCAGCTGGAGAGCAAGGCGCTGGAGGAACTCGGTGTCGAACCGGCCGGACTCGTCGCGGACTACGGTCCCGACCAGCTCGTGCCGCCCTCGCTCCCCGCCGAGGGCGAGGAGCTGCCGGAGGACCCCGAGCACCCGCGCAACAAGCCGCGCCCCTTCGTCCGTTCGGAGCAGGAGAAGCGGCTGAAGTCCGCGGAACGCGCGTACCAACAGCTCGGCAAGGTCAACCCGCTGGCTCTCGAGGAGTTCGCGGCGCTGGAGGAGCGCCACAAGTTCCTCAGTGAGCAGCTGGAGGACCTGCGCAAGACCCGCGCCGACCTGCTTCAAGTGGTGAAGGACGTCGACGAGCGGGTCGAGCAGGTCTTCACCGAGGCCTACCGGGACACCGCGCGCGAGTTCGAGGGCGTCTTCAGCCGGCTGTTCCCCGGCGGCGAGGGACGGCTCGTCCTGACCGATCCGGAGAACATGCTCACGACGGGTGTCGACGTCGAGGCCCGCCCGCCGGGCAAGAAGGTCAAGCGGCTCAGCCTGCTCTCGGGCGGCGAGCGGTCCCTGACCGCGGTGGCCCTCCTGGTCGCCATCTTCAAGGCGCGGCCCAGCCCGTTCTATGTGATGGACGAGGTGGAGGCGGCGCTCGACGACACCAACCTGCAACGCCTCATCCGCATCATGCGGGAGCTGCAGGAGGCCTCCCAGCTCATCGTGATCACGCACCAGAAGCGCACGATGGAGGTCGCCGACGCGCTGTACGGCGTCTCCATGCAGGGCGACGGGGTGTCGAAGGTCATCAGCCAGCGGCTGAGCCAGGGTTCCTGACATCCCCTGACGGGTCATCTCTTATCAGTGTTCAAGACTTGAACACATGACGACACGCCTGTGCCTCAAATTCACAGGACCCGAAGTATTGACTTCAAAACATGAAGGCATAGTCTCTGCAACGTTGCTTTTACCTTCAGGTGGTGGGCGGCGTGAAGTTGTGCGCCACTGGAATCGCATCTGAAGGGCTCGCCCCCACCCCCGGCAGCGAGGCCGGTGGCCCGAGGAGTACATGTGACCAGTAGTGCGGCACCCAAGTCCGGAGCCCGGGAGGCCAGGCCCGAGCATCTGAGCCATGTCATCTTCATCGCGGCGGCGGCCGCGATGGGCGGTTTCCTCTTCGGCTACGACAGTTCCGTGATCAACGGCGCGGTCGAGGCGATCCGCGACCGGTACGACATCGGCTCTGCCGCGCTCGCCCAGGTCATCGCCATCGCCCTGATCGGCTGCGCCATCGGCGCCGCCACCGCCGGCCGGATTGCCGACCGCATCGGCCGCATCCGCTGCATGCAGATCGCGGCGGTCCTCTTCACCGTCAGTGCCGTCGGTTCGGCACTGCCCTTCGCGATCTGGGACCTCGCCTTCTGGCGGATCATCGGCGGCTTCGCCATCGGCATGGCCTCCGTGATCGGCCCGGCGTACATCGCCGAGGTCGCCCCGCCCGCGTACCGCGGCCGGCTCGGCTCCTTCCAGCAGGGCGCCATCGTCATCGGCATCGCCATCTCGCAGCTGGTCAACTACGCGCTGCTGCAGGCCGCGGGCGGCGACCAGCGCGGCACGCTGATGGGCCTCGAGGTCTGGCAGGTCATGCTCGGCGTGATGGTCATCCCGGCCGTCATCTACGGGCTGCTCTCCTTCGCGATCCCCGAGTCGCCGCGCTTCCTGGTCTCCGTCGGCAGGCACGACCGCGCCAAGCAGGTCCTCGAAGAGGTCGAGGGCAAGGAGATCGACCTCGACGCCCGTGTCGCCGAGATCGAGCACGCGATGCACAGCGAGCACAAGTCCTCCTTCAAGGACCTGCTCGGCGGCAGCTTCTTCTTCAAGCCGATCGTCTGGATCGGTATCGGCCTCTCGGTCTTCCAGCAGTTCGTCGGCATCAACGTCGCGTTCTACTACTCCTCGACGCTGTGGCAGTCGGTCGGTGTCGACCCGACGGACTCGTTCTTCTACTCGTTCACGACGTCGATCATCAACATCATCGGTACCGTCATCGCGATGATCTTCGTCGACCGCATCGGTCGTAAGCCGCTGGCCCTGATCGGTTCGGTCGGCATGGTGATCGGTCTGGCCCTGGAGGCCTGGGCGTTCAGCTACGACCTGGTGGACGGCAAGCTGCCGGCGACGCAGGGCTGGGTCGCCCTGGTCGCGGCTCACTTCTTCGTCCTCTTCTTCGCTCTGTCGTGGGGTGTGGTCGTCTGGGTCTTCCTCGGCGAGATGTTCCCCAACAAGATCCGCGCCGCCGCGCTCGGTGTGGCCGCCTCGGCCCAGTGGATCGCCAACTGGGCGATCACCGCGAGCTTCCCGTCGTTGTCCGACTGGAACCTCTCCGCGACCTACGTGATCTACACGATCTTCGCCGCGCTCTCCATCCCCTTCGTGCTCAAGTTCGTGAAGGAGACGAAGGGCAAGGCGCTGGAGGAGATGGGCTGACCCCGGCCCCTCCCCGAGAACCCGGGGAGATGGATTCAAGTCCCCGCTGCCATCTCCCCGCTGCCGTCACTGCCCCGGCCGACGGACCTACGACTGGTCCTTCAGCCGGGGCAGTACGTTTTCGCAGTACAGCTGGAGGCTGCGGCGGCCCTCGTCCAGGGGCATGCCGCCGGAGAGCGGATGCAGGATGTAGTTGTCGAGCCCCTGCGCCACGCACTCGTCGGGCGTGAGGATCCGGTAGACGCCCTCGGCGCGCAGCTCGTCGACGGTCCCTGCGCCGGACTTCACCGCGGACTTGATGTCCCCGGACTGCCAGGACGCGTACGTCCGAGCCTCGTGCAGGAAGTGCTTCCCGTACGTGGCCCAGGTGCGGTCCGGGTCCTCGGACAGGTGGAGGAGCGGGGTGACCTTCCCGGGCATCATGGTCCAGCCCTCGGTCCCGTACTCCTGAAGGCGCTCGTTGTAGTACGTCTCCAGCTCCGGCAGATGTGCGCTCGGGAAGAACGGGAGGCCGAGCCGGGCCGCCCGGCGCGCGGCCGCCTGCGAGGAGCCGCCGACCAGGAGCAGCGGGTGCGGCTGGGTGAACGGGCGCGGGGTGACCCGGACCCGGCGCCCGCGGTAGGTGAACTCCTCGCCGGTCCAGGCCTTGAGGAGCGTTTCGAGCAGCTCGTCCTGGAGCTTGCCGCGCCGCTTCCACTCCACGTCGAACTGTGCGTACTCCTCGGGCCGGTAGCCGATCCCGGAGACCGTCACCAGGCGGCCGCCGCTGACCAGGTCCAGTACGGCGATGTCCTCGGCGAGGCGGAGCGGGTCGTGCAGCGGGCCGATGATCGCGGAGACGGTGACCGCGATGCGCTTCGTGGCGCCGAGGACCGCGCCCGCGAAGGTGAAGGGCGAGGGCAGCCAGTTGTTGGCGACGCCGTGGTGCTCCTCCGTCTGCACTGTGTCGATGCCCCGCTCGTCCGCGTAGCGGGCCATCTCGACGGCCCCCTGGTAGCGGGCGGCGAGCGTTTCGGGTGTGCCGGCGGGGTCGACGAGGTTGAACCGTACGACGGACACGGGCATGGAAAAGTCCCCCTCCGCGAGGCGTGGAGCCGGTTTCGTGGAGGGGGACGCTAGCTGACGGAGCGTCAGGAAGCCATGGCTTCGGCAGCCTCGGGCTCGCCCGGCTCGCCCGGGGCCTTCGTGGTGTCGGCCGGCTTGGGCGGCGCCAGGTACAGCAGACCGGAGACGACGATCGTGACGACCCAGCCGAGGCCGTACTCGCCGATGAAGTTGTTCGTGGCGAGCGGCCCGGAGAACCAGGTCGACGACGTGAACAGCAGGCCGACGACCAGGCCGACCGCCCAGGCGACGCACGCGGCGGGGGCGAAGCCGCCCTTGTACCAGTAGGCGCTGGTGCGGGTCGTGTCGATCAGGGCCGCGCCGTCGTAGTGCTTGCGCTTGAACATGTCCGCGCCGAACACGCCGACCCAGGCGGAGAAGGCAACGGCCAGCAGTGAGAGGAAGGAGATGAACGAGCTCATGAAGCTCGTCGCCACCAGCATCAGGATGGCGCCGAAGACCAGCGAGATCACCGCGTTGATCGAGACGGCCCAGTGTCGCGGCACCTTGAAGCCGAGGGTCTGCGCGGTGAAGCCGGCCGAGTACATCGACATGGCGTTGATCAGCAGCATGCCGACCAGGGCGATCAGCAGGTACGGCACCGCGATCCACATCGGCAGGATCTCGCCGAGGAAGGAGACCGGGTCCTGGGCGGAGGCCAGGTCGGGGGTGGAGACCGCCATCACGGAACCCATCAGGACCATCGGCAGCACGACGATGCCCGCGCCGCCGATCGAGTTCCCGATGATGCCCTTGGCGGAGGCGGTGCGCGGCAGGTAGCGCGTGAAGTCGGGGGAGGACGGGATCCAGCTGACGCCACCGGCGGCGATCATGCCGATGCCCGCGACCATCAGGGACGTCTTGCCCGCGGGCTGCCCGAAGACCTCGGACCAGTCGGTGTTGATGATCAGGTAGACCAGCACCAGGACCGAGAAGATGCCGAAGAGGTACGTCGCGTACTTGTTGCACATCTGCACGACGTTGATGCCGAGGCCCGAGATCGCGAACGTCACGCACACGAACAGCAGCAGGGTGAGGATCACCAGGGAGTTGTTCTGCTTGATGCCGAACAGGATGTCCAGGACCGTGAGCACGGCGTACGCGCCGGTCACCGCGTTGATCGTCTCCCAGCCCCAGCGCGCGACCCAGATCAGCGAACCGGGCAGCAGATTGCCGCGCTGCCCGAACACCGCGCGGGACAGCGCCATGCCGGGCGCACCGCCCCGCTTGCCCGCGATGCCGATCAGGCCCACCAGGCCGTACGACACGATGGGCGCCGCGATGGCGACGACGATGGCCTGCCAGAAGTTCAGCTTGTAACTCACGACGAGGCTCGCGCCCATCGTGAGCAGCAGCACGCTGATGTTGGCGGCGACCCAGGTCGGGAAGAGCTCGCGGGTCTTGGCGGTGCGCTCGGCGTCGGGGACGGGCTCGATGCCGCGTGTCTCCAGCGCGCCTTCGGCTTCGGCGGTCTTGCTCATGCGGTGGGGTTCCGTGCCTCTCGCTCGGCTCGGCCGTGGGGGACGGAGAGCCGGTGGGGGGTGGGGTCGTGAATGCGATGGACTCTACGCGCGTTGATGCGACGACTGCCATCGTACTTTAGTCCGAGTCCGACCCGTCAGAGCCCTTTGTCCTTTAGAGGAAGCCACAAACAAGGCTTCGGCCGGACCCATGACTGATACTGGACGGGTTATGGAAACCGTCATCCTTGCTGTAGTCATCGCCGTGGTCGTGATCGGCGCGCTCGGCGGGCTCGTGATCGGCAGCCGCAAGAAGAAGCAGCTGCCCCCGCCCCCGCCGTCGGCGCCCGACATCACCACCGCCCCGCCCACCGAGCCGCACGTCGGCGAAGAGGCCGAGACGCCGCGCGACGAAGCGCGGCGCACGATCGAAGAGGTCGATCTCCCCACCGCCGAGCCGGCCGTGGAGGAGGAACCCGAGGCCCCGGCCGCCGAGGAGCCGGCCGCTCCCGAGGTCGAGGTTCCGGAGCCGACCGCGGGCCGCCTCGTGCGGCTGCGCGCCCGCCTTTCCCGGTCGCAGAACGCGCTCGGCAAGGGCCTGCTCACCCTGCTGTCCCGCGAGCACCTCGACGAGGACACGTGGGAGGAGATCGAGGACACGCTGCTCACCGCCGACGTCGGCGTGCAGCCCACCCAGGAACTCGTCGAGAACCTCCGCGAGCGCGTCAAGGTGCTCGGCACCCGCACGCCGGACGAGCTGCGCGCGCTGCTGCGCGAGGAGCTCCTCAAGCTGCTCGTCCCCGAGTTCGACCGCACCGTGAAGACGGAGAGCCTCAACACCGAGGGCACGACGCCCGGCATCGTGATGGTCGTCGGCGTCAACGGCACCGGAAAGACCACCACCACCGGCAAGCTCGCGCGCGTGCTCGTCGCCGACGGCAAGAACGTGCTGCTAGGCGCCGCGGACACCTTCCGCGCCGCCGCCGCCGATCAGCTGCAGACGTGGGGCGAGCGGGTCGGTGCGCGCACCGTGCGCGGCCCCGAGGGCGGCGACCCGGCCTCCATCGCCTTCGACTCCGTCAAGGAGGGCATCGAGGAGGGCGCCGACGTCGTCCTCATCGACACCGCCGGGCGGCTGCACACCAAGACCGGTCTCATGGACGAGCTCGGCAAGGTCAAGCGGGTCGTGGAGAAGCACGCGCCGCTCGACGAGGTGCTGCTCGTCCTCGACGCGACGACCGGGCAGAACGGCCTGGTCCAGGCCCGTGTCTTCGCCGAGGTCGTCGACATCACGGGCATCGTGCTGACCAAGCTGGACGGCACCGCCAAGGGCGGCATCGTCGTGGCCGTGCAGCGCGAGCTGGGCGTGCCGGTCAAGCTCGTCGGTCTCGGCGAGGGTCCGGACGACCTGGCGCCGTTCGAGCCGGAGGCGTTCGTGGATGCGCTTATTGGGGATTAGCGGGGAGTCTCCGCGCATGAGAGGGGCGGGGAACCTCGGACCGGCTCCGGCCGGTCCTGGTTCCCCGCCCCTCTCATGCGCGGGGTGGCTCAGGTGCAGGGTGACCGGTGCGCCACGTACGCCAGCGTGCCCAGGAGCAGTCGTGCCTGCGGCGGCTGGGTCGCCGTGTCCAGGGACGGCGGGCGCAGCCAGGTCGTCGGGCCGCGGCCGCCGCGGTCCGAGGGCGGTGCCGTGACGTACGAGCCGGCGCCCAGCGCGTGCAGGTCGAGGGCCGCGTCGTCCCAGCCCATCCGGTAGAGCAGCGTGGGCAGTTCGGCCGCGGCGCCCGGTGCCACGAAGAAGTGGGCGCGGCCCTCGGGGGTGGCGACGACCGGGCCGAGGGGCAGGCCCATGCGCTCCAGGCGGATCAGGGCACGACGGCCCGCCGGCTCCGGCACGTCGATCACGTCGAAGGCCCGGCCGACCGGGAGCAGCACCGCGGCGCCGGGGAACCGGCCCCAGGAATCGGCGACTTCGTCGAGCGTGGCCCCCGCCTTCACCACGGCTGCCGGATCCAGGGGATGCGCCCCGGGCGCCGGGCAGTCCGCCTTTCCGCAGGAGCACACGGAGCCGGCGGCGCGGGCGCCGGGCACCACGTCCCAGCCCCAGAGGCCGGTGAACTCGGCCACCGTGGTGCAGTCCGAAGCGCGGCCGGACGTGCGGCCGCGGCGACGTGAGCCGGTGCGCATCTCGCGCATGCCGCCGATCGTGAAGCCCATGCCCCCTCCAACACATCCCGTGCGCCGGTGGTTACGTGACGGAATCAGATCGTTACCCAATGCGCACACCGCTCCGGTCGGACCGGAGCCGATTCGCATTCGGGGTGGTGCGCCCGGTGTCGCGCGCCCCCGTCCACCCTGGTCCGCCTACTTCCGGCTGTCCTATGTCAAGTGAATCGTGTGGGGCCGCCGCTGGGTTCATTCGAAGGGGTGGCGAATGGTGGCGTTTCCGTGTTCGCCCTCGCCGGAGGGGTGATCGTAGGATTACTTTCAGTGCACGAGCTCTGAGGGTGCCTGCACCCTTGGGTATGCCGGAGGCAAGTCGGTTTCCTGTTCGAGGAGTGACAACTGCCGGACGGGAAGCCTGGTTTGGCGGCATCCTGGTAGGGCTTGCGGGCAAGAGTGTGGAGAACAGTGGTCGACGGGACTTCGCACACAGCGTCTTAGATGGCTTCAGGGAATGGGGGCGTTCCAGTGGGCGGCAGCGGCGGTGGCGTCACGAACGCCGAGAAGCGCCCCAACGAGCTGCTCGGTTCGTGGTTCGTGCGCAGTGGCTGGTCCAAGGGCGAGCTGGCGCGCCAAGTGAACCGACGGGCCCGGCAGTTGGGTGCGAACCACATCTCCACGGACACCTCCCGCGTGCGCCGATGGCTCGACGGGGAGAACCCGCGCGAGCCGATCCCCAGGATCCTCAGTGAGCTGTTCTCCGAGCGCTTCGGCTGCGTCGTCGCCGTCGAGGACCTCGGTCTGCGCGCCGCGCACCAGGCGCCCTCGGTGTCCGGCGTCGACCTGCCCTGGACCGCCCCCCAGACCGTGGCGCTCATCGGAGAGTTCTCGCGCAGCGACCTGATGCTCGCGCGCCGCGGCTTCCTCGGCAGCTCGCTGGCGCTCGCCGCGGGCCCCTCGCTCATCGAACCGATGCAGCGCTGGCTGGTGCCGACGCCCGGCGCGGCCTCGGCCCGGCCGGAGCCCGAGTCGGCCACGCAGCGTCGTGGGAACCGGCTGTCGAAGCCCGAGCTGGACCTCCTGGAGTCGACCACGGTGATGTTCCGCCAGTGGGACGCCCAGTGCGGCGGCGGGCTGCGCCGCAAGGCCGTCGTCGGGCAGTTGCACGAGGTGACCGACCTGTTGCAGGAGCCGCAGCCCGAGGAGACCACGCGGCGCCTGTTCAAGGTCGCCGCCGAACTGGCCGAGCTGGCCGGCTGGATGAGCTACGACGTGGGCCTGCAGCCCACCGCCCAGAAGTACTTTGTGCTCGCCCTGCACGCCTCGAAGGAAGCGGGCGACAAGCCGCTCGGCTCGTACGTGCTGTCCAGCATGAGCCGGCAGATGATCCACCTCGGCCGGCCCGACGACGCGCTCGAACTCATCCACCTCGCCCAGTACGGCAGCCGCGACTGCGCCAGCCCCCGCACCCAGGCCATGCTGTATGCGATGGAGGCCCGCGCGTACGCGAACATGGGGCAGCCCGGCAAGTGCAAGCGCGCCGTGCGGATGGCCGAGGACACCTTCACCGACGCCGACGACTGGGACGACCCGGACCCCGACTGGATCCGCTTCTTCTCCGAGGCCGAACTGCACGGCGAGAACAGCCACTCGTACCGGGATCTCGCCTACGTGGCCGGTCGCAGCCCCACGTACGCGTCGATGGCCGAGCCCGTCATGAAGCGCGCGGTCGAGCTGTTCGGGAAGGACGCCGAGCACCAGCGTTCGTACGCGCTGAACCTGATCGGCATGGCCACGGTGCACCTGTTGCAGAAGGAGCCCGAGCAGTCCACGGTGCTCGCGGGGCAGGCCCTGGAGATCGCCAGGAAGGTGCGCTCGGAGCGGGTCAACACCCGGATCCGCAAGACCGTCGACAACGCGACGCGGGACTTCGGCGACGTCGCCGAGGTCATCGACCTCACCGAACAGCTCGCGCTCCATCTGCCGGAGACCGCCGAAGCCGCGGTCTGACGGCGGGGGAGCACCCCCACGAACCCCGGCCACGGCCACCGTCCCGAAACAGCCCGACTCGGCTCCCCTACGCCAGGTCATCGCGGACGGAGGTCGTGGCCGGTCTGTTTTCAGGCATTTCATTCACCCGTAACACCCGCACGCTCTTCGTCACTGCGGCGAAACATCAAGGGGCCCGAACGGAAACGGCGCTGCACCAATGTCAGGGCGCATAACCGGCCCGATGACGAGGAGACGCCGATGGCTCCAGCCATCACGCTGGCGGCAGACGCACCCACACTGTCGCCCGCCAATACAGGCTTCATGCTGATCTGTTCCGCCCTGGTGATGCTGATGACACCGGGCCTGGCCTTCTTCTACGGAGGCATGGTCCGCGTCAAGAGCACCCTGAACATGCTGATGATGAGCTTCATCAGCCTCGGGATCGTGACGATCCTGTGGGTTCTGTACGGCTTCTCCGTCGCGTTCGGCACCGACAAGGGCTCGGTCCTCGGCTGGGACGGCGACTTCGTCGGGCTCAGCGGGATCGGCCTCACCCAGCTCTGGGACGGCTACACGATCCCGGTCTATGTCTTCGCCGTCTTCCAGCTGATGTTCGCCGTGCTCACGCCCGCGCTGATCAGCGGCGCGCTCGCGGACCGCGTGAAGTTCAGCGCCTGGGCGCTGTTCATCGCGCTGTGGGCCACGATCGTGTACTTCCCGGTCGCGCACTGGGTCTGGGGGACCGGCGGCTGGGCCTTCGAGCTCGGCGTGATCGACTTCGCGGGCGGCACGGCCGTGCACATCAACGCGGGCGCCGCGGCGCTCGGCGTGATCCTCGTCATCGGCAAGCGCGTCGGCTTCAAGAAGGACCCGATGCGGCCGCACTCGCTGCCGTGGACGATGCTCGGCGCCGGTCTGCTGTGGTTCGGCTGGTTCGGCTTCAACGCCGGCTCGTGGCTCGGCAACGACGACGGCGTCGGCGCCCTGATGTTCATCAACACGCAGGTCGCGACCGCCGCCGCCATGCTGGCGTGGCTGGCCTACGAGAAGATCCGGCACGGCGCGTGCACCTCGCTCGGCGCCGCCTCCGGTGCGGTCGCGGGCCTCGTCGCCATCACTCCTTCCGGTGGTTCCTGCTCGCCGCTCGGCGCCATCGCGATCGGCGCCATCGCCGGTGTGCTCTGCGCCATGGCCGTGGGCCTCAAGTACAAGTTCGGCTACGACGACTCGCTCGACGTGGTCGGCGTCCACCTGGTCGGCGGCGTCGTCGGCTCCCTGCTCGTCGGCTTCTTCGCCACGGGCGGCGGCCAGTCCGACGCGGCGGGCCTGTTCTACGGCGGCGGCCTCGACCAGTTCTGGAAGCAGTGCGCGGGCGTCGGCGGCGTCCTCGCCTACTCGCTGATCGTCTCCGCCGTCCTCGCCTTCGCCCTCGACAAGACGATGGGCATGCGGGTCGACGAGGACGACGAGGTCTCCGGCATCGACCAGGCAGAGCACGCCGAGACCGCGTACGACTACAGCGGCGCGGGCGGCGGCAGCATCGCCCGCCAGGCGGCTCCCGCCCCGGCCACCCCGCAGGTTTCCCAGGACAAGAAGGTCGACGCATGAAGCTGATCACCGCCGTCGTCAAGCCGCACCGGCTCGACGAGATCAAGGAAGCCCTCCAGGCCTTCGGCGTCCAGGGCCTGACCGTGACCGAGGCCAGCGGATACGGCCGTCAGCGCGGACACACCGAGGTCTACCGCGGCGCCGAGTACACCGTGGACCTGGTACCCAAGATCCGTATCGAGGTCCTGGTCGAGGACGACGACGCCGAGGAACTGCTCGATGTCGTGGTGAAGGCCGCGCGGACCGGCAAGATCGGCGACGGCAAGGTCTGGGCGGTCCCCGTCGAGACGGCCGTGCGGGTGCGCACCGGCGAACGCGGCCCGGACGCGCTGTAACGGATTGATGGACGGAAGCGGGAGTCGCCGGGTGACGAGCGTGAACGACGTACGTGCTGAAGCAGAGGATTCCGGCCCCGGCGGCTATGCGGCGGCCCGGCTGCGCCTTCTCCAGGGGGAGGCGCGGTCCGGGCCGCCGCGCCGTGCCGCCCTCGCGGAGCTGACCGACGACTGGCTCACCGGGCTGTTCGGCGACGGGGCGCCGGGCGTCTCGCTCGTCGCGGTCGGCGGCTACGGGCGCGGCGAGCTCTCCCCGCGCAGCGATCTCGACCTGCTCCTGCTGCACGACGGCTCGGCGGACGCCGACGCGGTCGCGGCGCTGGCCGACCGCATCTGGTACCCGGTGTGGGACCTCGGTCTCGCCCTCGACCACTCCGTGCGCACACCGGCGCAGGCGCGCAAGACCGCGGGCGACGACCTCAAGGTGCAGCTCGGCCTGCTCGACGCCCGGCACCTCGCGGGCGACCTCGGGCTCACGGCGGGCCTGCGCACCGCCGTGCTCGCGGACTGGCGCAACCAGGCGCTGAAGCGGCTGCCCGAACTGCGGGAGCTGTGCGAGGAACGGGCCGAACGCCAGGGCGAGTTGCAGTTCCTGCTCGAACCCGACCTGAAGGAGGCGCGGGGCGGGCTGCGGGACGCCACCGCGCTGCGCGCCGTCGCCGCCTCCTGGCTCGCGGACGCGCCCCGCGAGGGCCTCGCCGACGCGCGCCGCCGGCTCCTCGACGTACGCGACGCCCTGCATCTGGCCACCGGGCGCGCCACCGACCGGCTCGCGCTCCAGGAGCAGGACCAAGTCGCCGCGGAACTGGGCCTGTTGGACGCCGATACGTTGCTGCGGCAGGTGTACGAGGCCGCGCGCACGGTGTCGTACGCCAGTGACGTCACCTGGCGCGAGGTGGGCCGGGTACTCAAGTCCCGGTCCGCCAGGCCCCGTTTGCGGTCCCTGCTCGGCGGCGGGAAGGCGGCGCCGGTCGAGCGGTCGCCGCTCGCCGAGGGCGTCGTCGAGATGGAGGGGGAGGTGGTGCTCGCCCGCGCCGCCAAGCCCGAACGGGACCCGGTGCTGCCGCTGCGGGCCGCCGCCGCTGCCGCCCAGGCGGGCCTTCCGCTGTCGCTGCACGCGGTGCGCCGGCTCGCGGCCGCCGCCCGGCCGCTGCCCGCGCCCTGGCCCGCCGAGGCCCGCGAACAGCTGGTCACACTGCTCGGCGCGGGCCGTCCGACCGTCGAGGTGTGGGAGGCATTGGAGGCGGAAGGGCTGATCACGCGGCTGATCCCGGACTGGGAGCGGGTGCGGTGCCGGCCGCAGCGCAACGCCGTGCACACCTGGACCGTCGACCGGCATCTCGTCGAAACGGCCGTGCGTGCCTCCGAGTTGACGCGCCGCGTGCACCGCCCGGACCTGCTGCTCGTCGCGGCGCTGCTGCACGACATCGGCAAGGGCTGGCCGGGTGACCACTCGGTGGCCGGCGAGATCATCGCGCGGGACGTCGCCGCCCGGATCGGCTTCGACCGGGCCGATGTCGCCGTGCTCGCCTCCCTCGTCCGCCACCATCTGCTGCTCGTCGAGACCGCCACGCGGCGCGATCTGGAGGACCCGGCGACCGTACGGTCCGTCGCGGACGCGGTCGGCTCGGCAGGGACGCTCGAACTGCTGCACGCGCTGACCGAGGCGGACGCGCTGGCCACGGGCCCCGCCGCCTGGTCGTCCTGGCGCGGCTCGCTGGTGGCCGACCTGGTCAAGCGGGTCTCGGCGGTGCTCGCGGGGGACGATCCCGGCGCCGAGAAGACCGTCGCCGACGCGGAGCCGACGGCCGAGCAGGAGCGGCTCGCGGTGGAGGCGCTGCGCACGGGAGGGCCGGTGCTCGCGCTGCGGGCGCAGACGGACGCGGTGCCGACGGACACCGGTGGGGCCGGCGAACCGGAGCCGCTCGGCGTCGAGTTGCTGATCGCGGTGCCCGAGCAGGACGGGGTGCTTCCGGCCGTCGCCGGGGTGCTCGCGATGCACCGGCTGACCGTACGGACGGCGGAACTGCGGGCGCTGACACCACCGGACGGCGTGGAGGGGGGCGCGCTGCTGCTCGACTGGCGGGTCGCCGCCGAGTACGGCTCACTGCCGCAGGCCGCGCGGCTGCGCGCCGATCTCGTACGGGCCCTCGACGGCTCGCTCGACATCGCGGCGCGGCTCGCCGAGCGGGACGCCGCGTATCCGCGCAGGCGGGGCGTGGTGGCGCCGCCGGCCCGGGTGACGGTGGCCTCGGCGGGCTCACGCCGGGCGACGGTGATCGAGGTGCGGGCGCACGACGCGCCGGGCCTGTTGCACCGCATCGGGCGGGCCCTTGAGACGGCCGGGGTGCGGGTGCGTTCGGCGCATGTGTCGACGCTGGGCGCCAACGCGGTCGACGCGTTCTACGTGGCCGGGAGTGACGGGGGACCGCTGCCCTCGCAAGAGGCGGTGTCCGTGGCGCGGGGGGTGGAGGAGGCGCTGCGGGGGTGAGGGCCGGGGTCCGCGTCGGGTGACGTGGGCCCCGGCCGGGTCTCACTTGCCGATGAAGCCGTTCGTCCGCAGGAAGTACAGCGCGGCCTGATCCGCGCTCTTGCCCTCCAGGTCGACGAGCCCGTTGAGCTTGATGATCGTCTTCTCGGTGAGCGCGTCACCGAGTTCCTTCGACAGCTTCGCGAGCTGCGGGTACTTCTTGGCGGTCTTGTCGCGCACGGTCAGCGCGGCCAGCTCCGTCGTGAAGTGCCCCTTGTCGTCGTCGAGGACATTCAGGTCGAGGGACTCCAGACGGGCGTCCGTCGTGAACACCTCGGCGAACTTGCAGGGGCTGCCCTTCGCCACGTTCACGAAGTTCAGCGCGAACGCGTTCTGGTAGACCTGCGGCGCCTGGAACTTCAGCTTGTACGGGCTCTGCTCCAGCGCCGACAGCTCCCGGTCCAGGAACTCCGAGGCGCCGCACAGCGTGGCGTCCTCCGGGTGGTCCTTCGCCAGCTTCGCGAGGTCGCTGATCGAGTCGACCTCGCCGGCCCGGCCGGTGGCGTCGGCGGCGCGCGCCATCGCGTACTGGTTGCCGAACTTCGCCGGGCCCAGCCACTTGATCCCGTGCTTCTTCAGGTCCTCCCGCGAGGTCGCCCCGAACTGCGCGGCGCTGCCCTGCACGGGCTTGTCGTGCTGCAGGAACTGGGTCCAGCCGGTGCCGGAGTAGTCCCAGTACATGTCGATGTCGCCGCTCTGCAGCGCGCTGCGCGCGATCGTGGTGCCCTGAAGGCCCGTCTGGTCCTTGGTCTTCGCCCCGGCGGCCTCGAGCGCGTACAGCGTGATCTTGCCGAGGATCTGCTGCTCGGTGAACTCCTTGGAGCCGACCGTGAAGTGCGCGCCCTTCAGGTCGACGTCCTTGGCGAGCGAGCCGCCGTCGAGCTGCTTCTTGCTCGCCGTACGCGGCAGGTCGCCGGAGGAACCGCCGCTCGCGCCGGTGTCCGAGCAGCCGGTCATTGCGGCGCCGCCGAGCAGGGCCGCGCACAGGGCGGCGGCGACCTTGCCGCGGGCCCCAGGGCCCTTCTGACGGATCTTGTTGGAGTCGCGGGGCGACTCCACCGTCGGTGGACGTCGTCCGGATCCAGCCTGATCCGTCAGAAGGGCCCTGCCCGGTCCGAATCGCATGCGTGTTGTCACTTCTTTCACAGGCCCCTTCTCACAGACCGCGCGGGCGCAGCAGGTTCTCGACGATCCCGGCGACCCAGTCCACGAGCAGCGCGAGGACGGCCACGAGCACGCTTCCGGTGATCAGGACCAGGTTCCGGCTGGAGTTGATCCCGTTGGAGATCACGTCGCCGAGGCCGCCGGCCCCGATGAACGTCGCGAGCGCGACGGTGCCCACCGTGATCACCAGCGCCGTACGGATGCCGGCGAGCATCACCGGCACCGCGAGCGGCAGTTCGATCCGGCGCAGCACCTCCCACCGGGTCATGCCCATGCCCCGCGCGGACTCCAGGACCGACGGATCGACCTGCTGAAGGCCCGCGATGGTGTTGCGCAGCACCGGCAGCACCCCGTACGCGACGAACGCGATCAGCGCGATCTGCGTCACCCCGAGGCTGACGAAGGCCACCGCGAGCAGCACGATCAGGCCGAGCGAGGGCAGCGCCTGCCCGATGCTGGCGAGCGCGAGAACGGGTCCGGCGAGGGGGCGGGCCCAGCGGCGGGTCAGCAGCACGCCGAGCGGGATGGCGATCACCAGGATGAAGACCGTGGCGACCGCGGTCAGTTCGATGTGCGTGAGGGTCCGGCTGAGCAGGTAGTCCGCGTTCAGGCTGCGCAGCTCGATCTGGTCCTTGTCCTGCCCCGAGACGTACCAGGCGAGCAGCGCGAGGACCACGGCGAGGGCCAGCGGGGTGAGGGCGAGGCGCCACAGCGGCGGCAGGACGCGGGTGCGCTCCGCGGGTTCTGCCGCGGCGGGGAGCTCGTCGACGAGTGCCTGGGTCACGGCCGGGCCCCCTGCAGCAGACCGGCGCCGTTCTCGGTGTGGATCAGCGTGCGCAGCGTGTCGAGGGTGACGACACCGCGGTAGCGGCCCAGGTCGTCCACGACCGCCAGCGCCGACGCGTTCACCGCGAGCATCTCGTCGAGCGCGTCGTACAGGCTCGTGCCCGGGCCGAGCGGCGAGATCAGCGGGAGCCGTGTGCCACCGTCGGCGGGCAGCCAGCCGACGGGGCGGCGGTCTTCGTCCAGGACCACCACGAACTCGTGGTCGCTCTCGGCGGCCGCGTCCTGCTGCGCCTCGGTGCTCGCCGATTCGGCGACGGTGGACCACAGCGGTACGTCGACGTTCCCGAGCCGGGTCAGCGAGAGGCGGCGCACGGCGGCGCCGGCGCCGATGAAGTCGGTGACGAACTCGTTCGCCGGCTCGGCGAGGATCTTCTCCGGGGTGTCGTACTGGACGACGTTCCCGTGCTCGGCGAAGACGGCGATTTTGTCGCCCATCTTCACGGCCTCGTCGATGTCGTGGGTGACGAACACGATCGTCTTGCGCAGCTTGGCCTGGATCTTGAGGAACTCGTTCTGCAGCGCCTCGCGGTTGAGCGGGTCGATCGCGCCGAACGGCTCGTCCATGAGCATCACCTGCGGGTCGCCGCCGAGCGCGCGAGCGACGCCGACGCGCTGCTGCTGGCCGCCGGAGAGCTGCTTCGGGTAGCGGCCGCGGTACGTGTCCGGGTCCAGGCCCACCATGTCGAGCAGCTCGTCCACGCGCGCGTGCACACGCTTCTTGTCCCAGCCGAGCAGGCCGGGCACGGTGGCTATGTTCTGGGCGACCGTCTGGTGCGGGAAGAGCCCGGACTGCTGGATCGCGTAGCCGATGCGGCGGCGCAGCTCGTGCACCGGGATCTTCGTGACGTCGTCGTCGGCCAGGTGGATGCGGCCGGACGTCGGCTCGATCAGCCGGTTGATCAGCTTCATCGTCGTCGTCTTGCCACAGCCCGAGGGCCCGACGAAGACCACGATCTTCCCTTCGGGGATCTCCAGCGTCAGATCGTCCACCGCCGGACGCTTCTGGCCGTCGTAGGACTTGGTCAGCCGGTCGAGCCGGATCATCGGGTGACCCCCTTCGGAGTGGTCAGGCGATTGAGCAGGGCGAAGAGCAGATCGAAGAGCAGCGCGAGGACGACGATGGCGAGCGCGCCCTCGAGCGTCAGATAGACGGCGAACGGGGTGCCCGCGCTGGCGAGTCCGTCGAGGATGAGCTTGCCGAGCCCGGGGCCGTTCACGGCGGCGGCGATGGCCGCGATGCCGAGCAGCATCTGCGTCGCGACCCGCAGGCCGGTGATCACCACGGGCCAGGCCAGCGGGAACTCGATGGTGGTGAGCACCTTGAGGCGGGTCATGCCCATCGCGTTCGCGGACTCGATGACGGCCGGGTCCAGTTCGCGCAGGCCGACCACGGTGTTACGTATGACGGGCAGCAGCGCGTACAGCGTCAGGGCCACGATCGAGGGCCCCGTGCCGAGGCCGAGCGGCGTGATGAGCAGGCCGAACAGCGCGTAGGACGGAATCGTCAGGAGCAGCCCGGCCGCCCCGAGCACGGCGGCGCGCGGCGCCTTCGTCCGGTACGTCAGGACCGCCACTGGCACCCCGATGAGTACCGCGAGGGCGAGGCCTTCGAGGACCAGCAGGATGTGCGCGAGTGCGGCGTCGAGCACATCGGGCCAGTTGCCCTGGAGGTAGTCGAAGAAGTTCACGCCGGCCTCCCTTGGGGTGCCGGGGGCCTACGCACGGGCCGCGGCGGCCGGTCCATCGAGGGAGCGAGGGAGGGCATCTGTGAGCTCCAGTTCACGTCAGAGGGGTGTACGGCGGTGCGCCGTACGGCTGCTGGTGGCGGTTCCGGGCACGACCGGGCACGCCCCGGCGCGGGGCGGAGGAGAGGGGTGGCGTCGAAACCTGAGGGCGCCTACCCAGTCGGGCGCCACTGATGTGCACGGGTTTACGGAACCGCCGGGGCCGTAATTATGGCGAACGCCCAGGTCACGGCGGGGCGGCTCCGGCGGATATCGAGGCGTATGTGCGGGTTTTTCGTACGTGGGTACGACCGGTGGGACGCATCGGGACCGGGCCACTGACCACGGCACCGCGGGCGGATACCCTGGAGGGCGACCTGTCCGTAAAGCCACCCGACCCGAGGATTCGCGACCGCCGTGTTCGACACTCTCTCCGATCGCCTCGCAGCGACATTCAAGAACCTCCGCGGCAAGGGGCGCCTCAGCGAGGCGGACATCGACGCCACGGCGCGCGAGATCCGGATCGCCCTCCTTGAAGCCGACGTGGCGCTGCCCGTCGTCCGCGCTTTCATCAAGCAGATCAAGGAGCGCGCGACCGGCGCCGAGGTCTCCCAGGCGCTGAACCCCGCCCAGCAGGTCATCAAGATCGTCAACGAGGAGCTCATCGGCATCCTCGGCGGCGAGACCCGCCGGCTGCGCTTCGCCAAGACCGGCCCCACCGTGATCATGCTCGCGGGTCTGCAGGGTGCCGGTAAGACGACCCTCGCGGGCAAGCTCGGCCTCTGGCTCAAGTCCCAGGGCCACTCGCCGCTGCTCGTCGCCTGTGACCTCCAGCGTCCCAACGCCGTGAACCAGCTGAGCGTCGTCGCCGAGCGCGCCGGCGTCGGCATCTACGCGCCGGAGCCGGGCAACGGCGTGGGCGACCCGGTGCAGGTGGCCAAGGACTCCATCGAGCACGCCAAGGCGAAGGTCTACGACGTCGTCATCGTCGACACCGCCGGCCGCCTCGGCATCGACCAGGAGCTGATGCAGCAGGCCGCGGACATCCGCGACGCCGTCAGCCCCGACGAGGTCCTCTTCGTCGTCGACGCCATGATCGGTCAGGACGCGGTCAACACGGCCGAGGCCTTCCGCGACGGCGTCGGCTTCGACGGCGTGGTGCTCTCCAAGCTCGACGGTGACGCCCGCGGTGGTGCGGCCCTGTCGATCGCGCACGTCACCGGCAAGCAGATCATGTTCGCCTCCAACGGCGAGAAGCTGGACGACTTCGACGCGTTCCACCCGGACCGCATGGCGTCCCGCATCCTCGGCATGGGCGACATGCTCACGCTGATCGAGAAGGCCGAGCAGACCTTCTCGCAGCAAGAGGCCGAGAAGATGGCCTCCAAGCTGGCCTCCAAGAAGGGCCAGGACTTCACGCTCGACGACTTCCTGGCGCAGATGGAGCAGGTCAGGAAGATGGGCTCCATGTCCAAGCTGCTCGGCATGCTGCCGGGCATGGGGCAGATGAAGGACCAGATCGCCAACCTCGACGAGCGCGACGTCGACCGCACGGCCGCCATCATCAAGTCGATGACCCCGGCCGAGCGCTCGGAGCCGACGATCATCAACGGCTCGCGCCGCGCCCGTATCGCCAAGGGCTCCGGCGTCGAGGTCAGCGCGGTCAAGAATCTGGTCGAGCGGTTCTTCGAGGCCCGCAAGATGATGTCCCGCATGGCCCAGGGCGGCGGCATGCCCGGGATGCCGGGCATGCCCGGCACCGGCGGCGGCCCCGGCCGGCAGAAGAAGCAGCCCAAGAAGGCCAAGGGCAAGCAGCGCTCCGGCAACCCGATGAAGCGCAAGCAGCAGGAGCAGGAGGAGGCCGCCCGGCGCGCGGCCGCCGCCGAGCAGGGCGGCGCGCTCGGACTGCCGGGCGCGGGCCAGCAGGACCCGAAGGACTTCGAGCTCCCCGACGAGTTCAAGAAGTTCATGGGCTGACACATCGGCAGGTGTACGGGTAGGCAGCCGTACGGGTAAGGGGCGTCCGCCATGGCGGGCGCCCCTTACGCATGTCCACGAGTGGCGGCCCCCTGGCAACTGTGCGGTCATGGGCGGAAGGCCTCGGGGCCGCGACCGCCCCGGAGGACGGCAGGCTGCAGGAGGAGAGACAGGCGTGGCGAACCCGGTACCCCCGCGCGATCGGACGGATCAGCCCTGGCGTTCCGAGGGCGCGCCGCCCCCTCCGCCCCCCTCGGGGCCCAAGCGCAAGATGCCCGGCGGCTGGGGCGGCCTCATCCTGACGGCCCTGATCGTCTACCTCATCGCCAACCTGGTGCTGTCGTTCTTCAATGAGGGCGACGAGCCGACGGTCTCGTACACCGAGTTCAGCAAGCAGGTCGAGGCCGACAACGTCACCAAGATCTACTCCAAGGGCGACGCCATCCAGGGGGAGCTCAAGAAGGAGAAGCCGACCCCCAAGGACAGCGACAGCAAGCGCAAGAACTACACCAAGTTCACGACGCAGCGCCCGGCCTTCGCCGACGACGACCTCTGGGCCAACCTGGAAAAGCACGACGTCACGGTGACCGCCGAACCCGTCGTCCAGGAGCGCAGCTTCCTGTCCAACCTGCTCATCTCGCTCGCCCCGATGGTCCTCCTGGTCGTGCTGTGGCTGTTCATCGCGCGACGGATGAGCCAGGGCATGGGCGGCGGCGCGGGCGGCATGCTCGGCCGCAAGCAGCCGCCCAAGCCGGTCGAGCTCGAACCCGGCAAGAAGCGCACCACCTTCGAGGACGTCGCCGGCATCGACGAGGTCGCGGGCGAGCTGGGCGACGTCGTCGACTTCCTCAAGAACCCCGATGACTACCGCACGATGGGCGCCAAGATGCCGCGCGGTGTACTCCTCGCGGGCCCGCCCGGCACCGGCAAGACGTTGCTCGCGCGGGCGGTCGCGGGCGAGGCCGGGGTGCCGTTCTTCTCCGCCTCCGCCTCGGAGTTCATCGAGATGATCGTCGGCGTCGGCGCCTCCCGCGTGCGCGAGCTGTTCGCCGAGGCCCGCAAGGTCGCCCCGTCGATCATCTTCATCGACGAGATCGACACCATCGGCCGGGCCCGCGGCGGGGGCGGCGGCGTGGGCGGCCACGACGAGCGCGAGCAGACCCTCAACCAGATCCTCACGGAGATGGACGGCTTCAGCGGCTCCGAGGGCGTCATCGTCATCGCCGCCACCAATCGCGCGGACGTCCTGGACCCGGCCCTGACCCGCCCGGGACGCTTCGACCGGATCGTCAACGTGTCCCCGCCCGACCGCGGCGGCCGCGAGGCCATCCTCAAGATCCACACCCGCGGCATGCCGCTGGCCTCCGATGTCGACCTCGCCCAGGTCGCCCGCACCACACCGGGAATGACCGGCGCCGAACTCGCCAACCTGACCAACGAGGCCGCGCTGCTCGCAGTCAAGCGCAAGCAGAAGGAGATCAACCAGACCGACCTCTCCGAAGCGCTCGAAAAGGTCCAGCTCGGCGCCGAGCGGCCGCTGGTGATGCCCGACGAGGAGCGCCGCCGCACCGCCTTCCACGAGAGCGGCCACGCCCTCCTCGGCATGCTGCAGCCCGGCGCCGACCCCGTCCGCAAGATCACGATCGTGCCCCGCGGCCGCGCCCTCGGCGTCACGCTCTCCACCCCCGACTCCGACAAGTACGCGTACACGGAGGAGTACCTGCGCGGCCGCATCATCGGCGCCCTCGGCGGCATGGCGGCCGAGCACGTCGTCTACGGAGTCATCACGACCGGCGCCGAGAACGACCTGGAGCAGGTCACCAACATCGCCCGCGGCATGGTCGCCCGCTGGGGCATGAGCGAGAAGGTCGGCCGCCTGTCCGCCCTCCCGAACGACTCCCAGCAGCCGTACGGCCTCGCCGCCGCCCCCGACACCGTCAACGCGATCGACGGCGAGATGCGCCGCATCGTGGACGAGTGCTACGAGGAGGCGTGCCAGAAGCTGCGCGACAACCGGGACAAGCTCGACGCGCTGGCCGGGGCTCTCATGGAGAACGAGACGCTGGAGGAGGCGGACGCGTACCGGATCGCCGGCGTCACGCGCTTCACCAAGGACTGAACGGCACGACCTCAACGGGAATGCAGCCCGCACGCCGCACGGCGTGCGGGCTGTTCGCGGTCACGGCGTGCGGGCTATCAGGTACCGGAAGACATTGGGCATCCACACGGTCCCGTCGCCGCGCACATGCGCCTGGAGCGCCTCGGACACCTCCTTGTCGACCTGCGCCGGATCCGTCGCCCCCACCGCGGCGTCGAACAGGCCCGTCGACAACAGGCCCCGCACCGCGCTCTCGGCGTCCGCGTACCCGAACGGGCACGCCACCCGGCCGGAACCGTCCGGCCGCAGCCCCGCCCGCTGGGCGACCTCCTCCAGGTCGTCACGGAGCGCTGGGCGCCAACTCCCGGTACTACGGAGCGGCTCGGCGAGTTTCGTGGCCACCCGTAGGACGGACGACGTGGCACAGCGCTCCGGGGGACCCCAGCCGACCAGCACCACCGCGGCGCCCCGGCCCGCCAGCGGAGCCACGCTCTCCAGGCGCGCGGAGAGCCCCTCGGAGTCCCCGGCCACACACCCGATCGGCTGGAAGTCGGTGATCACGTCGTACGGGGCTCCGCCGGGATCGGTCGCGGTGAGGTCGGCGGCGTCGGCCGTCGTGAGCCGGACGTCCGCGGCCTCCCGGGGCCGTCCCCCGTCGGGCAGCAGCCGCTCCTCCGCCAGGGCGAGGAGTTCGGGGTCGGAGGGCTCGACGCCGGTCACGGCGGCGCCGCGCGATGCCGCCATCAAGAGAGCGAGCCCGGAGCCGCAGTCGAGCCCGAGGAGCCGGGTGCCCCGGCCGACCTCCAGGCGCTCGTACACCGCTTCGTAGAGCGGTACCAGCATCCGCTCCTGAATCTCCGCCCAGTCACGCGCGCGTGCGCACAAGTCCGTCCGCGGCGCGGTGGCCGCGTGAGGGAGGTGCCGCCGCACGAGCGTAGGTGTCATCGAAAGTGCCCCAATCCACCGAGAGATGCCGAGAGTTGTCGTCGTGCCGCCCGGCCGTTCGCGTGGCGTCCGGCCGTGTTCGCGCGCTGCTCGCACTCCCCCCGTATGCCAGACAACTCCGCAATGTCCGCCGCGTCTAGGGGGTGTTTGGCAGGGGTGGCGACAATGCGCGTGTGCACCGTCGTGCGCCCCCAAGGGGTCATATGACGGGCGCACCCGGGAGGCCGCGGGCATACGGGCGAAAAGGATTCGAATGCCCCAGGGCCCGCGCCGTAGCATCCGCGCCATGGCCAAACCTCGCGTTCTCACGCCCCGGACGGAAGACTTTCCGCGCTGGTACCAGGATCTGATCACCAAGGCCGAACTGGCCGACAACGGTCCGGTGCGCGGCACCATGGTCATCCGACCGTACGGCTACGGCCTGTGGGAGCGGATGCAGCGGGAGATGGACGACCGCATCAAGGAGACGGGCGCGCAGAACGCGTACTTCCCGCTCCTGATCCCGCAGTCGTACCTGACCAAGGAGGCCGACCACGTCGAGGGCTTCGCGCCCGAGCTGGCCGTGGTCACGCACGGCGGCGGCAAGGAGCTGGAGGAGCCCGCCGTCGTCCGCCCCACCTCGGAGATGATCGTCAACGCCTCCTTCGCCAAGTGGGTGCAGAGCTACCGGGACCTCCCGTTGCTCATCAACCAGTGGGCCAACGTGGTCCGCTGGGAGCTGCGCCCCCGCCTCTTCCTGAGGACGACCGAGTTCCTCTGGCAGGAGGGCCACACGGCGCACGCGACCTACGAAGAGGCGCGCGACTTCGCGGCGCGCATCCACCGGCACGTCTACGCGGACTTCATGGAGAACGTCCTCGCGATGGACGTCCTCCTGGGCCGCAAGACGCCCAAGGAGCGATTCGCCGGGGCCGTCAACACCCTCACCCTCGAAGGGATGATGGGCGACGGCAAGGCCCTCCAGATGGGCACGAGCCACGAGCTCGGCCAGAACTTCGCCAAGGCGTTCAACACCCGCTACCTGTCCAAGGACGGCGCGGAGGAACTGGTCTGGCAGACCTCCTGGGGCTCCACGACCCGCATGATCGGCGCCCTGGTGATGATGCACGGCGACGACGACGGGCTGCGCGTCCCGCCCCGCCTCGCGGCCACCCAGGTGGTCGTGCTCGCCGTCAAGGACGACGAGGCGGTGGTCCGCAAGGTCCGCGAAATCGGCGACATCCTTAAGAAGGCGGGAATCCGCGTCCATGTGGACGACCGCACGGACACCCCCTTCGGGCGCCGCGCCGTCGACTGGGAGCTGAAGGGCGTCCCCGTACGCGTCGAGGTCGGGCCCCGCGACCTGGAGAACGGCACGGCGATGCTCGCCCGGCGGATCCCGGGCGGCAAGGCCCCGGTCGCCCTCGAGGCGCTGGTCGCGGTGCTGCCCAAGATCCTGGAGGAGGACCAGGCACTGCTGCTCGCGCAGTCCCGGCAGCGGCGGCAGCTGCGGACGACCGATGTGACCACGGTCGCCGAGGCGCTGGAGGCAACCTCGGTGGACGGCTGGGCGCGCATCCCGTGGGCCACTCTCGGGGAGGCCGGCGAGAACGAGCTCGCCGCGCAAGGCGTCTCCGTACGGTGTCTGATCACCCCCGAAGGGGCGGTGCCGGACGCCGACGACGCGGCCGGTAACGTCGCGGTCGTGGCACGCGCGTACTAGGCGCGTACGGGAGGACGTCCGTAAAGGCGTACATGCCGCTACGCGCCACCTTGTTGTGAGCTGTGCGCCTTCTCCGTACATCTGCGCACCCGCCCTCCTCGGGACGCATCAGCGGGAACTGACTGGTACGTGCAAATTATTTGGGATGCCCTGGAATAGGAACACGGAGGCACCCCGGCTCGTTGTCACGACGTGAGCACGACACCACCTGTTCTCGCCGCAGAGCTGGCAGGGGCGTGGGCCGACATTCAGCGGCACCACCCCGAGCTGCCGGATCTTGCCGCGCCCGAATCCCTGATCGGCGAGTCGTCGTCCGCCTGTGGACGCGAGCTCTCCTTCGAGCGACTCCTTCACGAGGCAGTCCACGGCATCGCAGCCGCGCGCGGAATCCGCGACACATCGCGCGCCGGCCGCTATCACAACCGCAGATTCCTGGCCATCGCCGAGGAGTTGGGCCTCGACCACCCCGAGGAGCCGCACCCCAGCAGCGGCTTCTCACTGGTCACGCTCAACCCGGAGGCGAAGCAGCGCTACCGGCAGACGATCGAGCGGATCCAGCGCGCCCTGAAGGCGCACACCGTGGCGACCGCCGCGGACACCAAGCGCAGCTTCCGCGGCCCCGCGGCCCGGCACGGCTCCTCCGGGGGCGGCGTCCGCGTCAAGGCGGTCTGCGACTGCGGGCGCAACGTCCGGGTCGTTCCGTCGGTGCTCGCACAGGCCCCGATCATGTGCGGCGGCTGCGGGAAGCCGTTCCGCATCCCGGAGATCGTCGGCGTCGCGGCCGGCTGAGTGCTGGGCTCCTGGTGGGACTCGGTGGAGCGGCCGAGGGGGATTCGGCCGCTCCGGAGACGTGTGGCACAATGGCTAGCTGTACTCGACAGTCGCACAGGACCCCTCTCTCCTCCGGCTGACGCGTCCATCGGGCACTCGGGTACCGCAACCCCACGCGGCAATCTCGCCGTGCCCACCCACGTCAAGACCAGGAGACACCACTCCCGTGGCAGTCAAGATCAAGCTGAAGCGTCTGGGCAAGATCCGTTCGCCTCACTACCGCATCATCGTCGCCGACTCCCGTACCCGCCGTGACGGCCGGGCCATCGAGGAGATCGGCCTGTACCACCCGGTGCAGAACCCGTCGCGCATCGAGGTCGACTCCGAGCGTGTCCAGTACTGGCTGGGTGTCGGCGCGCAGCCGACCGAGCCGGTCGCGGCCATCCTCAAGGTCACCGGTGACTGGCAGAAGTTCAAGGGTCTGCCGGCCCCGGCGCCGATGAAGGTTGCCGAGCCGAAGGCCGCCCGCCCCTCCTTCGAGGCGCTGGCCACCGAGGACGAGCCCAAGGGTGAGGCCATCACCCAGAAGAAGAAGGCTGAGAAGAAGGACGAGGCCGAGGCCGCGTCCGAGTCGACCGAGGCCTGAGCATGCTCGAGGAGGCTCTTGAGCACCTCGTGAAGGGCATCGTCGACAACCCCGACGACGTGCAGGTCGCCTCGCGCAACCTGCGCCGGGGGCGCGTCCTCGAGGTCCGGGTCCACCCCGACGACCTCGGCAAGGTGATCGGCCGCAACGGCCGCACCGCGCGCGCCCTGCGTACCGTCGTGGGTGCCATCGGCGGCCGTGGTGTCCGCGTCGACCTCGTCGACGTCGACCAGGTTCGCTGAGAACAGTTGAACACCGGCTCGGGCCGGGGAGGGCTTACGAGCCGTCCCCGGCCCGAGTCGTTTGTGCCCCTGGTGGGCTGACAGGAGAGTTTCCGACGTGCAGTTGGTAGTCGGGCGCATCGGTCGCGCCCACGGCATCAAGGGCGAGGTCACCATCGAGGTGCGCACCGACGAGCCCGAGCTGCGGCTCGGCCCCGGCGCGCGACTCGCCACCGACCCGGCCTCCACGGGGCCGCTCACCATCGAGTCCGGCCGGGTGCACAGCGGCCGGCTGCTGCTGCGCTTCGAGGGCGTACGCGACCGGACCGGCGCCGAGGCGCTGCGCAACACCCTCCTGATCGCCGAGGTGGACCCCGAGGAACTGCCCGAGGAAGAGGACGAGTTCTACGACCACCAGCTCATGGACCTCGACGTCGTCACGGTCGACGGCACCGAGGTCGGCCGGATCACGGAGATCTCGCACCTGCCCTCGCAGGACCTGTTCATCGTGGAGCGCCCCGACGGCAGCGAGGTCATGATCCCGTTCGTCGAGGAGATCGTCACCGAGATCGACCTCGAGGAGCAGAAGGCCGTCATCGACCCGCCGCCCGGCCTGATCGACGACCGCGCCGAGATCGCGTCGTCGCGCGACGACGCCGAGGGCGAGTCCGCATGAGGCTCGACGTCGTCACGATCTTCCCCGAGTACCTGGAACCGCTGAACGTCTCCCTCGTCGGCAAGGCACGCGCGCGTGGGCAACTCGACGTCCACGCGCACGACTTGCGGCAGTGGACCCACGACCGGCACAACACGGTCGACGACACCCCGTACGGCGGCGGCCCCGGCATGGTCATGAAGACCGAGCCGTGGGGCGACTGCCTCGACGACGTGCTCGCCGAAGGGTACGAGAACGGCGCCCAGGGGCCCGTCCTGGTCGTCCCCACGCCCTCCGGGCGCCCCTTCACCCAGGAACTCGCGGTAGAGCTCTCCGAGCGCCCCTGGCTGGTCTTCACGCCCGCGCGCTACGAGGGCATCGACCGCCGCGTCATCGACGAGTACGCGACCCGCATGCCCGTCTACGAGGTCTCCATCGGCGACTACGTGCTCGCGGGCGGAGAGGCCGCCGTGCTCGTGATCACGGAGGCCGTGGCGCGCCTGCTGCCCGGCGTCCTCGGCAACGCCGCCTCGCACGAGGACGACTCCTTCGCGCCCGGCGCGATGGCCAACCTCCTCGAGGGCCCCGTCTACACCAAGCCCCCCGAGTGGCGCGGCCGGGACATCCCCGACGTGCTGCTGAGCGGCCATCACAGCAAGATCGCGCGGTGGCGCCGCGACGAGGCCCTGCGCCGCACCACGCGCAACCGGCCCGATCTGATCGAGCGCACCGACCCCAAGGCCTTCGACAAGAAGGACCGCGAAATGCTCTCGATCCTGGGCTGGGGGCCGCGTCCCGACGGACGATTTGGGCCGACGCCCGAGATCGTGGAAGAATAGGCCGCTGCTGTACGTCCAGCCTGCGCCCCTGCCACAGGGGGAACGACGCAAGGCCCGACGCGATCAGCTACCGAAACTCATCATTTACCTCCCGTCGATGACCTGTGGCATCGGCGAAGAAAGCAGACGATCATGTCTCACCTGCTCGACTCCGTCGACTCCGCGTCGCTGCGCGACGACGTCCCGGCCTTCCGCCCGGGCGACACCGTCAACGTCCACGTCCGCGTCATCGAGGGCAACCGCTCCCGTGTGCAGCAGTTCAAGGGCGTAGTCATCCGCCGCCAGGGCGCCGGCGTCCGCGAGACCTTCACGGTCCGCAAGGTCTCCTTCTCCGTCGGCGTCGAGCGCACCTTCCCGGTGCACACGCCGATCGTCGAGAAGATCGAGCTCGTCACCAAGGGCGACGTCCGCCGCGCCAAGCTGTACTACCTCCGTGACCTGCGCGGCAAGGCCGCGAAGATCAAGGAGAAGCGCGAGAACTGAGCCGCTCGGCGCCCCCAGGGGGTGCCGGCCCAGCTCGCCTGCGGCGTCCACAGGGCGGCCGGATAGCATCTGGCCTCGATGGACACCGAAGCACAGCACGAGGAGCGCGACCGTTCCTCCGAGCCCCATGAGAACACCTCACAGGGCGAGGAGGACCGGTCGCGCTCCTCTTTGCTGTCCGACGTCCTCGCCTGGCTGCCGGGCGGCCGCATCACCCTGAGCGTGCTGCTGTGCCTGGCGCTCCTGCTGGCCTTCAGCGTCTTCGTGATGCAGCCGTTCCAGATCCCCAGCGGCTCCATGGAGAGCACATTGAGGGTCGGGGACCGCGTTCTCGTAAATAAGTTGGCGTACCGTTTCGGTGCCGAGCCGACCCGTGGCGACGTGGTCGTCTTCGACGGCAGCGGGTACTTCGGCGAGGGCGACTACATCAAGCGCGTCGTGGGCACGGGGGGAGACCGGGTGGCCTGCTGCGACAGCAAGGGGAGGCTCGAGGTGAACGGGAAGTCCGTGGACGAGCGTGCCGTGCTGCACGCCACGGACGCGCCGTCCCAGGTGGGCTTCGACATCGTCGTTCCCGAAGGCACCCTCTTTCTGCTCGGTGACCATCGCAGCGACTCCCGCGACTCCCGCGACTACCTGGGCGCGCCCGGCGGCGGGTTCGTCCCCGTGGACCAGGTGATCGGCAGGGCCGAGTGGATCGCGTGGCCGAGCGGACACTGGCACTCCTTGTCGCGTACGGACGTCTACGCGCGCGTGCCCGCACCCGGCGGCGCCCATGGGTAGGCGGGGCAAAACGCGCAGCCACCGCGGCGACGAGCGACTGCCCACCGGCAGTCGGCCCACCAGTGGCCCCGAGCAGCCCGGGAGGGCAGAGCGGCGCAAGCTCGCCCGCAAGGTGAAGCGCCGCCGCAGGCGCTCCGTGCTCAAGGAGATACCCCTCCTCATAGGCGTGGCCCTGGCCATCGCCCTCGTCCTGAAGACGTTTCTGGTGCAGGCGTTCGTCATCCCGTCGGGCTCCATGGAACAGACGATCAGGATCGGCGACCGGGTCCTGGTCGACAAGCTCACCCCCTGGTTCGGCGCGCAGGTGCAGCGCGGCGACGTCGTCGTCTTCAACGACCCGGGGAAGTGGCTGGAGCAGGAGGCCGGCCCGAAGCAGGAGGCCCCGGTCGGTGTGAAGCAGGTCAAGGAAGGCCTGACCTGGATCGGGCTGCTGCCGTCCGACAACGAACGCGACCTCATCAAGCGGGTCGTGGGCGTCGGCGGCGACACCGTGAAGTGCTGTGACAAGACGGGCCACGTCACGGTCAACGGAACACCGCTCGAAGAGCGCTCGTACATCCACCCCGGCAACGCCCCCTCGAAGTTCGACTTCTCGGTGAAGGTGCCCAAGGGGCGCCTGTTCGTGATGGGCGACCACCGCGCCAACTCCGCGGATTCCCGCTATCACCTCACCGAAGCCTTCAACGGGACCGTGTCCGAGGAGTCCGTCGTCGGCCGGGCCCGGTTCATTGGGTGGCCGATCGGCCACTGGGCCTCGCTGTCGGAGCCGCCGACGTTCGCCGCCGTGGCCGACGCGCAGGGAGACGGGGCGACCGCGGCCTCAGGAACGTCGCATAGGGTGGCCTCCACGTACGGTGCCGGACCGGGCTCGAACGCTTCGGATTCGGACGGATTTGTCCCCCTCCCGACCCCTGCGGAACTCCCGCTCGTTATGGGAGTGGTGGGCCTGCATCGGATACGGATCAGGCGGCGGCACGGAGTGAGGAGTGGATGTGGGGGACTTGGCGGTCGGCGCACGGTCAGGGCATGGTCCCGAAGAGGAGCCCGGGCGATCCGACGACGCGGCGGGTCCGGGGTCGACGGAGGCGGGTGACGCCTCGACGGCCCCCCCCTTGCGCGAGGAGGAGTCGAGCGGTGGGTCGACGGGCGGCTCCAAGAAGCAGCGTTCCTTCTGGAAGGAACTGCCGCTGCTGATCGGCATCGCGCTCATCCTGGCGCTTGTCATCAAGACGTTCCTGGTCCAGGCGTTCTCGATCCCGTCGGCGTCGATGGAGAACACGCTGAAGATCGGCGACCGGGTCCTGGTCGACAAGCTCACCCCGTGGTTCGGTTCGGAGCCGGAGCGCGGCGAGGTCATCGTCTTCCACGACCCGGCGAGCTGGCTGGAGGGCGAGCCGACGCCGGAGCCGAACGCCGTGCAGACGGTGCTCAGCTGGATCGGCCTGATGCCGTCGGCCAACGAGAAGGACCTCATCAAGCGCGTCGTCGGAGTCGGCGGCGACACCGTCGAGTGCAACGGCACGGGCCCGCTCAAGATCAACGGCAAGGCGCTGAACGAGCCCTACGTCTACCCGGGCAACACCCCGTGCAGCGACGACAACGCCGGTGGAACGTTCAAGGTGAAGGTTCCCGAGGGCAAAGTTTGGGTCATGGGTGACCACCGCCAGGACTCCATGGACTCCCGCTACCACCAGAACGACAAGAACGGCGGCTTCGTCCCCGTGGACAACGTCGTGGGCCGCGCCATCGTCGTAGCCTGGCCGCCCACGCACTGGTCGACGCTGCCGGTGCCGGACACCTTCGACCAGTCCGGCCTCAACGCGGTGGCGAACGTGGCTCCGGGCGCGCTCGGCCTCGCGGGCGCGGCACCCCTGGTGCTGTGGCGCAGGCGCAAGATCAATCAGCGCGTTACCGAGGGGAACGCCAGGGTTTCTGCGGCTGGTGGCGCCCGGTAGGGTGCCGTCCCAGATCGCCGATCTTCCGTGGTCCGCGCCGTTCCGGGGCCGGTTCGACGAGATCGACTTCTCCGAACCGCGGGAGCAACTGGGATGAGCAGGACGCGTCGTACGAATGAGGGTCACGGCAAGGTCGGCAGCGCGCTGTCCGGCATAGCCGTGGCCCTCGGCTGTGTGTTGTTCCTCGGCGGGTTCGTCTGGGGAGCGATTCTGTACCAGCCGTACACCGTGCCCACCGACTCCATGGATCCGACGATCAAGGCGGGTGACCGGGTGCTCGCGGAGCGGATCGACGGCAGCGAGGTGAAGCGCGGCGACGTCGTCGTCTTCCAGGAGAACTCCTGGGGAAACGTTCCGATGGTCAAGCGGGTGGTCGGCGTCGGCGGTGACAAGATCGCCTGCTGCACGCAGAACAAGCTGACCGTGAACGGCGAGCAGATCGACGAGCCCTACCTCCCGAAGGGCGAGAGCGCCTCGCTCACCGGCATCAGGAACACGACCGTCCCGCAGGGCCGGCTCTTCCTGCTCGGCGACCACCGCGCCGACTCCCTGGACTCCAGCGCGCACATCGGCGACAGCGAGAACGGCTCGGTGGAGCGCGGCGCCGTGCAGGGCCGGGTGGACGCCCTGGCGTGGCCCATGGCCGGGATGCAGAAGCCCACCGGGTTCGAGGCGCTGCCGGGCGGCATCTCGCAGCCGGGGCCGGTGAAGACGGTGCTGGCGGCCATCGTGGCGGGCGCGGTGCTGGTGCTCGGCGGGGCGGCGTACGGTCCGATCGCGAAGCGCTCGCGGCGCTCGCGCGGCGCCTCCCCGGAGCCGGCCCGTGCCTGAACCCGGCGGTGAACTGCGCAAGGTCGCCCGCGTCGTCCTGCTCGATCCGGACGGGCGGCTCCTGCTCCTGCACGGTCACGAGCCGGGCGACATGGCGAACGACTGGTGGTTCACGCCGGGCGGCGGCCTGGAGGGCGACGAGACGCGTGAAGACGCCGCCCTGCGGGAACTGGCAGAGGAGACCGGCATCACCGACGTCGAACTGGGGCCTGTGCTGTGGCAGCGGATCTGCTCCTTCCCGTTCGCCGGTCGGCGCTGGGATCAGGACGAGTGGTACTTCCTGGCCCGTACGAGGAAGGCCTCGGCCGAGCTCGGGGAGCTCCACGGGACGGGCCTGACCGACCTGGAGCGCCGCAGCGTCGCGGGAGCACGCTGGTGGACGTGCCGGGAACTGGCCGAGGCGCATGAGACGGTGTATCCGACCAGACTCGCCGGGCTGCTGAAGCGGCTGCTCGACGAAGGTCCCCCGAGCCGGCCCGAGGTCCTCGACACGGAAATCGTCTAGAGGCGCACGGGACTGGCGCACAATGGGGGGACGCACGGCTGAAGGGGAACATGCCATGAGCGCCGAGGACCTCGAGAAGTACGAGACCGAGATGGAGCTGAAGCTCTACCGGGAGTACCGCGATGTCGTCGGTCTGTTCAAATACGTGATCGAGACCGAGCGGCGTTTCTACCTCACCAATGACTACGAGATGCAGGTGCACTCGGTCCAGGGCGAGGTTTTCTTCGAGGTGTCGATGGCGGATGCCTGGGTCTGGGACATGTACAGGCCCGCTCGATTCGTGAAGCAGGTCCGGGTGCTCACGTTCAAGGACGTGAACATCGAGGAGCTGAACAAGAGCGATCTCGAACTTCCGAGTGGCTGACTTTTCCACAACCCGTAGGTAGTTCACCAAGATCCACTTCTTTCCGGCCCGGGCGTCAGCGTGGGTGCCGGAGGTGGTGCCGACGTGAACGCACGGGGAGCACTGGGGAAGTACGGCGAGGATCTGGCCGCGAGGCGGCTGGCCGAGGCCGGGATGACGGTGCTCGCGCGCAACTGGCGCGCGGGCAGGTCCGGTGAGATCGACATCGTCGCGCGGGACGGCGACGCGATCGTTGTCTGCGAGGTCAAGACCCGCAGCGGACCGAGCGGTGAGACCGGGGCCTTCGAGCACCCGATGGCCGCGATCACACCGGTCAAGGCGGCGCGACTGCGCGATCTCGCCGAGCGCTGGGTGCAGGAGCATGGGGGAGCGCCGCCCGGCGGCGTCCGCATCGACCTCGTCGGCGTGCTGCTGCCGGAGCGCGGCGCGCCCCGCGTCGAGCATGTGCGAGGGGTGTCCTGATGGGCTTCGCGCGTACGTGTTCCGTGGCCCTCGTGGGAGTCGAGGGCGTCGTCGTCGAGGTGCAGGCGGACCTGGAGCCGGGCATCGCCGCGTTCACCCTGGTCGGGCTGCCGGACAAGAGCCTGGTGGAGAGCCGGGACCGGGTCAGGGCGGCGGTGGTCAACTCCGGGGGCGACTGGCCGCAGAAGAAGCTCACGGTGGGGCTGAGCCCGGCTTCCGTGCCCAAAGGCGGTTCGGGCTTCGATCTCGCCGTCGCGTGCGCCGTGCTCGGTGCCGCCGAGCGGATCGACCCGAAGATCCTCGCGGACATCGTGATGATCGGGGAGCTGGGCCTGGACGGGCGGGTGCGGCCGGTGCGGGGCGTGCTCCCGGCGGTGCTCGCGGCGGCCGACGCCGGTTACGAACAGGTGGTGGTCCCCGAGTGCACGGCGGGGGAGGCGGCCCTCGTGCCGGGCGTATCGGTCCTCGGCGTCCGCAGCCTGCGCCAGCTCATCGCCGTGCTCACGGACGAGCCGGTGCCGCAGGAGGAGGCGGACGGGTCGGGGCGGCCCGATCCGCTGCTCGCGGGACTGAGCATGCCGGGCAGCGGCGTCGGCACGGGCCTCGGCGGCTCCGCGCACGACGGACAGGGGCTCGACCTCGCGGAGGTCGTCGGACAGCTGTCCGCGCGCACGGCGATCGAGGTCGCGGCGGCGGGCGGACACCACGTGATGCTGTCCGGGCCGCCGGGCGCGGGCAAGACGATGCTGGCCGAGCGGCTGCCCGCCGTCCTGCCGCCGCTCACCCGTGAGGAGGCCCTGGAGGTCACGGCGATCCACTCGGTCGCGGGAATGCTGCCGCCGGGCAAATCGATGATCGATACCGCGCCGTACTGCGCACCGCACCACTCGGCGACCATGCAGTCCCTCGTCGGGGGCGGGCCCGGAGTGGCCCGGCCGGGAGCGGTGTCGCTGTCGCACCGGGGCGTCCTGTTCCTCGACGAGGCCCCCGAGTTCAGCGGGCAGGCACTCGACGCCCTGCGCCAGCCCCTGGAGGCGGGCCATGTGACCATCGCGCGCAGCGCCGGGGTGGTGCGGCTGCCCGCGCGGTTCCTGATGGCGCTCGCCGCGAACCCCTGCCCCTGCGGGCAGTACCGGGCGCTGGGCGGCGAGTGCGACTGCCCGCCGGCCACGGTCCGCCGCTACCAGGCGAGGCTTTCGGGCCCGCTGCTCGACCGGGTAGACCTGCGCGTCGAGGTCGACGCCGTCACCCGCAACGAACTGGCGGGGTACGGGCCGCGGGGCGAGTGCACCAAGGTCGTCGCCGACCGGGTGCGGGAGGCCAGGGGGCGGGCGGCGGCCCGGTTCGCGGACACCCCGTGGCGGACCAACAGCGAGGTGCCGGGCCACGCCCTGCGCACTCGCTGGCCCGCGTCGCCCGGGGCCCTCGACGAGGCGGAGCTCGACCTGGAGCGCGGCTTCCTCACGGCGCGGGGGCTCGACCGGGTGCTGCGGGTGGCCTGGACCGTGGCCGATCTCGCCGGGCGGGACCGCCCGTTTGCCCAGGACGTGGCGCTCGCGCTGCAACTGCGGACCGGGATTTCGCGGGGTGTGCCGATGACGATCGGGGCGGGTTCGTGACCGGGGGCGGAGCCTTCCGGGCCGGGGGACCGGGCGGTGCCGAGGGAGATCGGGGCGCGACGGGCGTGGAAGGCGGCGACGCGGTGCGGCTCGCGCGGGTGCGGCTCACGCGGATCGTGGAGCCGGGCTGGGAGGTCGCCGGGCAGTGGCTGCGGGAGTTCGGGGCCGTGGAGACGGTGCGGCGCATCGAGGCGGGCAGGACCGAGGAGCCGCTGCCCGGGGTGCGGGCCGAGCGCTGGGAGGGGCTTGTCGCGCGGGCCGCGGACGCGCCGCCGGCCGAGCGGGATCTGGCGCGGGCGGCGGCGGGCGGTGCGCGGTTCGTGTGTCCGGGGGACGCCGAGTGGCCGGGACAGCTGGACGACCTGGGGGACGGGCGGCCGGTGGGGCTCTGGGTGCGGGGCGGGCCCAGCCTGCGGATGTGGGCGCTGCGCTCGGTGGCCGTGGTGGGCGCCCGGGCCTGCACGGACTACGGGGTGCGGATGGGCGCGAGCCTCGGGGCCGGGCTCGCGGAGCGCGGCTGGGTCGTCGTCTCGGGCGGCGCCTACGGGGTCGACGCGGCCGCGCATCGTGGGGCGCTCGGGGCGGCCGGGGCGACGGTGGCCGTGCTCGCCTGCGGCATCGACCGGATCTATCCGCGGGGGAACACGCTGTTGATCGACCGGGTCGCGGAACAGGGACTCGTGATCGGCGAGTTGCCGCCCGGGGACCATCCGACGCCCAGCCGGTTCATCCTCCGGAACCGGGTGATTGCCGCGCTCACCAGAGGAACCGTCGTGGTGGAGGCGGCCTATCGCAGCGGCGCGCTGGGAACGGCCCGTTGGGCGCAGCGCCTCGGGCGGCACGCGATGGGCGTACCGGGGCCCGCGACCAGCAGCGTCTCCGCGGGCGTGCATGAACTGCTGCGCAAGGAGGCGGTGCTGGTGACCGACGCCGCGGAAGTCGTCGAGCTGGTCGGGGACATGGGAGAGCTCGCGCCCGAGCGGCGCGGACCGGTGCTGCCCCGCGATCTGCTGCCGCCCGAAGCGGCGCGGGTGCTGGCCGCGCTTCCCGCACGCGGGTTGTGCAGTGTCGCCGAGGCGGCCCGCGGTGCGGGCACGGCCGAGGACGAGACGATCGGGAGGCTGTACGAACTGCGCTCTTTGGGGTTTGTCGAACGACACGGCGTCGGCTGGCAGTTGACACGCCAGGCGATCGAATCGGTCTTTCCCGGAGGGGAGGTGCTCTGACGCGGTGCGTTGCGCCGTCCGGATGACCCCCCGATGGCCTTGGCAATTCCGGCAGTTGGCGCTCCACCCCGGTCGGCCGGGGCGACGAAACCGGCCACGCGGGTCGACGAAGGGAACGTATCTGCGCAACGGTGATCTCCCACCCTTCGCACACTGCGACGCTCCAGTCACGCTACGCTCACCAGGATCCGGGTTCGTCCCCTCCATCCGGAATCAGGTGGGTAGCTCGGTACCAGTCATCACCAGACGGGCAACACGGCATCTTCACAGGCAGAGCGATCACAGCGACCAGTACGTCAAGCACCTTCGGGTTCCTGGGTACGCAGCAGCAGAACGGCACAAGGCGGCGCATGCCACAACACACCTCCGGGTCCGACCGGGCGGCGGCACCCCCCGCCGCGCGCGGCTCCAGCGTGCGGCCTCCGGCTCCCTCCTCCCTCGAGGAGCTGTGGAGGTCGTACAAGGAGACGGGCGACGAGCGGCTGCGCGAGCAGCTGATCCTGCACTACTCCCCGCTGGTGAAATACGTGGCGGGCCGGGTCAGCGTGGGGCTGCCGCCCAATGTGGAGCAGGCGGACTTCGTCTCGTCCGGGGTCTTCGGGCTCATTGACGCGATCGAGAAGTTCGACATCGAGCGGGAGATCAAGTTCGAGACGTACGCGATCACCCGGATCCGTGGCGCGATGATCGACGAACTGCGCGCGCTCGACTGGATTCCCCGCTCCGTGCGGCAGAAGGCGCGCAACGTGGAGCGGGCCTATGCCACCCTCGAGGCCCAGCTGCGGCGTACTCCTTCGGAGAGCGAGGTGGCCGCGGAGATGGGGGTCGCGCTCGAGGAACTGCACGCGGTCTTCAGCGCGTTGTCGCTGGCGAACGTGGTGGCGCTGGAGGAACTGCTGCACGTCGGGGGCGAGGGCGGCGGGGACCGGCTCAGTGTCCTGGACACGCTCGAGGACCATGCCGCGGACAACCCGGTGGAGGTCGCGGAGGACCGGGAGCTGCGGCGGTTCCTGGCGCGGGCGATCAATACGCTGCCGGAGCGCGAGAAGACCGTCGTCACGCTCTACTACTACGAGGGGCTGACGCTGGCCGAGATCGGCAATGTGCTCGGGGTCACCGAGAGCCGGGTCAGCCAGATCCACACGAAGTCCGTGCTGCAGCTGCGGGCGAAGCTCGCGAGTTTCGGGCGCTGACGGGGTGTGTGGCCGGGTCGGGAGGCGAATCGTGCCTGCCACCGGTCGGTCCGGGAGGCCCCGGCGGCTCCCGTCGCGGGCCGCATCTTCGTAAAGTGGAGACGTGCCTAGGATTCGAGCGGCCTCTGTGGCCGAGCACCGGTCGATGCAGCGCGGCGCCCTTCTGGACGCGGCGCGTTCCCTGCTGTCCGAGGGCGGGACGGACGCGCTGACGTTCCCCGCGCTCGCGGAGCGGACGGGGCTCGCGCGCTCGTCCGTCTATGAGTACTTCAAGTCGCGCGCGGCCGTGGTCGAGGAGCTGTGCGCCGTCGACTTCCCGGTGTGGGCCGCCGAGGTCGAGGCCGGGATGGCGCGGGCCGGTACGCCCGAGGGCAAGGTCGAGGCGTATGTGCGGGAGCAGTTGGCGCTGGTGGGGGACCGGCGGCACCGGGCCGTCGTCGCCATCTCCGCGAGTGAGCTGGACGCCGGGGCGCGGGAGAAGATCCGGGCCGCGCACGGGGGGCTCGTGGCGATGATCGTCGAGGCGCTCGAGCAGATGGGGCATGCGCAGCCGCGGCTCGCGGCGATGTTGCTTCAAGGGGTGGTGGATGCGGCCGTGCGCAGGATTGAGCTGGGGGCCGCGGAGGAGCCTGGCGTGATCGTGGACGCGGCCGTCGGTATGGCCCTGCGGGGCGTCCGGGGCTGAGCCCGTCCCGGTCCGGGCCCGGTGGTCGTCGTGCGCGGCATCGGGGTTCCTGTAGCGGTGCCGTGGTCGGCGCCCCTCGTGATCGTTGCGCGGCACCGGGGCGCCGCCTTGCCCACCCTGCTGCCCAAGGCGGCAGATTGCCCAAGGTGCGAGGTGGTGGCGGATCGCCGAAGGCGGTGGCGGTGACGGTTGTCCGTCGGTGGGTCACATGGGCCAGGACGCCTCCCACTCCCACTCCCACCCCCACACCGGCAGCAGTCTCGACGGTTGGCCGTGTAGGGCCGAGGCGTTCAGCAAGGACAAGGGGTCCAGGTAGGTCGTGGCTCGGCGCAGGCCCCAGTGGAGGCACGAGCGGGCCCTGGGCGGGCAGTGGGTCGTGGGGAGTTGGAGGGTGGCCACCGGGTCGCCGGCCGTGACCTTGGCGCCCCGTTTCACCAGCGGTGTCACCGGTTCGTACGTCGTGCGCAGAGGTGGGTCGCCGGTGTCCGAGAGTGCGACGGAGAGCACACCTCTGCCCGCGACCTCGCCCGCGAACGAGATCCGTCCGTCGGCCACCGCACGTACGGGAGCGCCGATGGGGGCCGCCAGGTCGACGCCGCGATGGCCGGGACCGTAGGGCGAAGCCGGTGGGGCCCAGGGCCGGACCACCCGTGGCCGCTCGCCCACCGGCCAGAAGCGTGCGTCCCCCGCCCAGGCCGCCGGTCCCAGCACCGAGAGCAGCGCGCCCGCCATCATCACCGTGAGTAATTTCCGCATGGCGCTCAGGTTTCCCCGCGGAGCGCTTCCGCGGGGATCATGGCCGGGAAACGTGGACTACCGAACGGTTGTGGACAGCGGCGTCACCCGGTACCTCGCGGGTCCCGTACACTTCATGTGGCGATCCGGCCCACCGGATCGACTTCGCACGCCCCGACACCGGTCCTCACAGGCTCGTGTCAGTGGCCTATCGGTCCCGTACGGACGGCTCGCAAGAGCGTGAACGTACGCGGCAGGCACACGCAGTGGGCGTCAGGAAACAACCGAGAAAACACAAGGAGTACGGCCATGGCCGTCGTCACGATGCGGGAGCTGCTGGAAAGCGGCGTCCACTTCGGTCACCAGACCCGTCGTTGGAACCCGAAGATGAAGCGCTTCATCTTCACGGAGCGCAACGGCATCTACATCATCGACCTTCTCCAGTCGCTGTCGTACATCGACCGCGCCTACGAGTTCGTCAAGGAGACCGTCGCCCACGGCGGCACGGTCATGTTCGTCGGCACGAAGAAGCAGGCGCAGGAGGCCATCGCCGAGCAGGCGACCCGCGTCGGCATGCCCTACGTGAACCAGCGCTGGCTGGGCGGCATGCTCACCAACTTCTCGACCGTCTACAAGCGTCTGCAGCGCCTCAAGGAGCTCGAGCAGATCGACTTCGAGGACGTCGCCGCGTCGGGTCTCACCAAGAAGGAGCTTCTCGTGCTCTCGCGCGAGAAGGCCAAGCTGGAGAAGACCCTCGGTGGTATCCGCGAGATGTCCAAGGTGCCCAGCGCCGTCTGGATCGTGGACACCAAGAAGGAGCACATCGCTGTCGGCGAGGCCCGGAAGCTCAACATCCCGGTCGTCGCGATCCTCGACACGAACTGTGACCCCGACGAGGTCGACTACAAGATCCCGGGCAACGACGACGCGATCCGCTCCGTCACCCTGCTCACCCGCGTGATCGCCGACGCCGTCGCCGAGGGCCTCATCGCCCGCTCCGGCGTCGCCACGGGCGACCAGAAGCCGGGCGAGAAGGCCGCCGGCGAGCCCCTCGCCGAGTGGGAGCGCGACCTGCTCGAGGGCGAGAAGAAGGCCGACGAGCCGAAGGACGCCGAGGCCGAGGTTCAGACCTCCGCCGAGACGGAGAAGGTCGCCGACGCCGAGCAGGCCGAGGCCCCCGCCGCCGAGGCTCCGGCCGCGGACGCCGAGAAGGCCTGACCCGTAAGGGATTCGGTTTCATGAGGTGACGGCGGGGGTCGGCTGCGGCCCCCGCCTTCACCCGTAACCGTCACCTTCGTTCTCACACTGCTTCAGACTTCGTAGAGAGAAAACCAGGATCATGGCGAACTACACCGCCGCTGACGTCAAGAAGCTCCGCGAGCTCACCGGCGTCGGCATGATGGACTGCAAGAAGGCGCTCGACGAGGCCGACGGCGACGTCGACAAGGCCGTTGAGGCCCTGCGCATCAAGGGCCAGAAGGGCGTCGCCAAGCGCGAGGGCCGCTCCGCCGAGAACGGTGCCGTCGTCTCCCTCATCGCCGACGACAACACCTCCGGTGTCATCGTCGAGCTGAAGTGCGAGACGGACTTCGTCGCCAAGGGCGAGAAGTTCCAGGCCGTCGCGAACGAGCTGGCCGCGCACGTCGCCAAGACGAGCCCCGCGGACCTCGAGGCGCTGCTCGCCTCCGAGATCGAGGCCGGCAAGACCGTCCAGGCCTTCGTCGACGAGGCCAACGCCCAGCTCGGCGAGAAGATCGTCCTGGACCGCTTCGCGCAGTTCTCGGGCGCCTACGTCTCCGCGTACATGCACCGCACCATGCCCGACCTGCCCCCGCAGATCGGTGTCCTGGTCGAGCTGGACAAGGCCGACGCCGAGCTGGCCAAGGGCATCGCGCAGCACATCGCCGCCTTCGCGCCGAAGTACCTCTCCCGCGAGGACGTCCCGGCCGAGGTCGTCGAGTCCGAGCGCCGCGTCGCCGAGGAGACCACCCGCGCCGAGGGCAAGCCGGAGGCCGCGCTCCCGAAGATCGTCGAGGGTCGCGTCAACGGCTTCTTCAAGGAGGCCACGCTGCTCGGTCAGCCGTACGCCCTCGACAACAAGAAGTCCGTCGAGAAGGTCCTCCAGGAGGCCGGTGTCACCCTGAAGCGCTTCGCGCGCATCAAGGTCGGCATCTGAGTCCGTACCGCGCCAGACGCGAGACCCCGCTAGGGTCGACAGCAGTTGTCCGGGAACGCACCGGACGACCGCAGTTGTGACGAGGAGGCCATTGCCGCGCATGGGATGCGAACCACCCCACCGGCAGTGGCCTTCTTCGTATGTGTGCCAAGCAAAAGAGGCGAGAATCCCATGACCACCACCCAGGCCGACAACGGTGACAAGAGCGACGAAGGCAAAGGCGCGGGGCGCTTTCTGCTGAAGCTTTCCGGCGAGGCGTTCGCCGGGGGCGGGGGTCTGGGCGTCGACCCCGACGTGGTGCACGCCATTGCCCGTGAGATCGCGACCGTCGTACGCGAGGGCTGGCAGATCGCCGTCGTCATCGGCGGCGGCAACTTCTTCCGCGGCGCCGAGCTGCAGCAGCGCGGCATGGACCGCGCCCGCAGCGACTACATGGGCATGCTCGGCACGGTCATGAACTGCCTGGCCCTCCAGGACTTCCTGGAGAAGGAGGGCATCGACTGCCGCGTGCAGACCGCGATCACCATGGGGCAGGTCGCCGAGCCGTACATCCCGCTGCGCGCCGTACGGCACCTGGAGAAGGGCCGCGTCGTCATCTTCGGCGCCGGCATGGGAATGCCGTACTTCTCCACCGACACGACCGCCGCGCAGCGTGCCCTGGAGATCGACGCCGAGGCCATGCTCATGGGCAAGAACGGTGTCGACGGCGTCTACGACTCGGACCCGAAGACCAACCCCGAGGCCGTGAAGTTCGACGCGCTCAGCTACGGCGAGGTCATCACCCGCGACCTGAAGGTCGCCGACATGACCGCGATCACCCTGTGCCGCGACAACAAGCTCCCCATTCTCGTCTTCGAGCTCATCACGTCGGGCAATATCGCCCGTGCCGTCAAGGGTGAGAAGATCGGGACCCTCGTAGGCGAACAGGGCACCCGAGCCTGACCCCCTCCCGCCCCCCCCTGGGAACCACCGGGAACCGCTGGGAACCATTGGGAACCCCGTGTCCTCGAAGGTTCTCGGAGGGATGGACAATGTCCTGCCGGTCGGACACCGTGCAGGAAAGACACGCGACGCAGCCGACCGCGCCCCCGTGCCCGGCCGGGCCTCACTCAAGACACGCAGGAGCAAGTGGTGATCGAAGAGACCCTCCTCGAGGCCGAGGAGAAGATGGAGAAGGCCGTCGTCGTCGCCAAGGAGGACTTCGCCGCGATCCGCACGGGACGTGCGCACCCGGCGATGTTCAACAAGATCGTGGCCGACTACTACGGCGCGCTGACGCCGATCAACCAGCTGGCCTCGTTCTCGGTGCCCGAGCCGCGGATGGCCGTGGTGACCCCGTTCGACAAGAGCGCGCTGCGCAACATCGAGCAGGCGATCCGCGACTCCGACCTCGGCGTCAACCCGAGCAACGACGGCAGCATCATCCGAGTGGTCTTCCCGGAGCTGACCGAGGAGCGCCGCAAGGAGTACATCAAGGTCGCCAAGGCCAAGGGCGAGGACGCCAAGGTCTCCATCCGCTCCGTGCGCCGCAAGGCCAAGGACACGATCGACAAGGCGATCAAGGACGGCGACATCGGCGAGGACGAGGGCCGTCGCGGCGAGAAGGAATTGGACGACACCACCACGAAGTATGTGGCCCAGGTGGACGAGCTGCTCAAGCACAAGGAAGCCGAGCTGCTCGAAGTCTGAGCGAGCGCGGAAGATCGAGGTTCGAGGAATCCGTGAACGACTCTTCCTGGGGTGCGCCGACCGGGCCCGGACAGTGGGGCCCGACCGACGGCCAAGGGTCCGCCCCTGGTCAGGGGCCCGCGTACGGGCAGGCGCCGGCGTACGGCCAAGGGCCGTCGTACAACCAAGGACCGTCGTACGACCACGGGCGCGCTCCGGCGGGTCCCGCGTACGAACGGCACGCGGTCGATGAGACTCGGCCCATGCCCATCGTGCCCGATATGCCTGATACGCCTTCTGGTGACGGAAGGGGCGACGACCAGGACGACCGGGGGACCGCTCGGCTGAGTGGTCCCCTGTTCCGCGACGAGACGCCTCGGCAGCCGGAGCCGGCCGAACCGCCTTCGCGGTCCACGGAGTCCGCCCAGCCCGGGCCGCGCAAGAAGAAGAGCGCGGGCCGGGACCTCGGGGCGGCCATAGGCGTCGGTGTCGGACTCGGTGCGGTGATCATCGCTTCGCTCTTCATCGTCAAGGCCGTGTTCGTCGGCGTCATAGCGGTCGCGGTCGTCGTCGGCCTGTGGGAGCTGACCTCGCGCCTCGAGGAGCGCAAGGGCATCAAGGCGCCGCTCGTGCCGCTCGCCGTCGGTGGCGCGGCCATGGTGGTGGCCGGGTACGTGCGGGGCGCCGAGGGCGCCTGGGTGGCGATGGCGCTGACCGCGCTCGCCGTCCTCGTGTGGCGGATGACGGAGCCGCCCGAGGGCTACCTGAAGGACGTCACGGCGGGGGTCTTCGCGGCCTTCTACGTGCCGTTCCTCGCGACCTTCGTGGCGATGATGCTCACCGCGGACGACGGGGCGTGGCGCGTGCTCACGTTCCTGATCCTGACGGTCGTCAGCGACACCGGGGCGTACGCGGTCGGCTGGCGCTTCGGCAAGCACAAGCTCGCGCCGCGCATCAGCCCCGGCAAGACCCGCGAGGGCCTGCTGGGCGCCGTCTCGTTCGCCATGGTGGCGGGCGTGCTGTGCATGCAGTTCCTGGTGGACGACGGCACGTGGTGGCAGGGCCTCGTCATGGGCGCCCTCGTCGCGGCCAGCGCGACCCTCGGCGACCTCGGCGAGTCCATGATCAAGCGGGACCTCGGGATCAAGGACATGGGGACGCTGCTGCCGGGGCACGGCGGGATCATGGACCGCCTCGACTCCCTGCTGCCGACGGCTCCGGTCGTATGGCTGCTTCTGGTGCTGTTCGTCGGTTCCTGAGGAACGCCCGCGAGGCCCATGGGTACGCCCATGGACATGCCCATGGGTACGCCCAGGTGAAAGCCCCCGTCCGTAACCGGACGGGGGCTCTTCGTATACGCCCCCGCGAGACTTGTGAAGACCTGTTCACGAAGGTGGTCGGGTTCGTTGAGGGGGGCTTGCGTGCGTGTTTTACGCTCAAGTAACAACGTGCCTCATGAACATCTTCGGTCGCAGCTTCTCATCCCGGCGCGCAGAGGGATCCGCTGCTCAGGGGGCCGCCGGCACCGCAGTGCTGCCCGATCCGGCCGGTCACGATCCCTCCATGGCGGCGCTCACCGGCGCATGGATGGTCGACCCCGCACACAGCAGGATCGGGTTCTCCGTCCGGCATGCCATGGTGACGACCGTGCGCGGCGCTTTCGCGGAGTACCAGAGCCGCCTCTACTTCGACGGTGACGACCCGTCCCGTTCATCCGCCGAGCTCGTCCTGGCCACGGCGAGCGTCGACACGGGTGTCGAGCAGCGGGACGCCCACGTGGTGGGCCGTGACTTCCTGAACGCCGCCCAGTACCCGCGCATGACCTTCAAGAGCACCGCCGTGGAACTGGTGGGCGACGACGTCTACCGGATGCACGGCGATCTCACCATCAAGGGCGTCGCCCGCCCGGTCGTCCTCGAACTCACCTACATCGGCTTCGTCACGGACGCCTTCGGTGACGAACGCGTCGGCTTCGACGGCACCACCACCATCAACCGCACCGACTGGGGCCTCACGTACAACGCCCGCCTGGCCCAGGGCGGCAACATGGTCAGCGAAAAGGTCCGCCTCCAGTTCGACATCGCGGCGATCCGCACGCCGTCGGGCGGCTGACCCCTCATAAAAGGGCCCCCGACCTGCGCCTCCGGCGTGGATCAGGGGCCTGTTCCCGTTGTCGTCACAGGTCCACGACCATGGAACCGGGTATCGTCCTCGACATGTTCTTCCAGACGCCGATTTACGAGTGAGAGCGTGACGGGCCCCGCCGACATCCTTCGACGTCGCCGCCCGTCCCCCACCGATGAATCCGTAGAACACCTCACTTCACGCCGGGAGAACCCGTGACCGACAGCAAGAACATCAACAACCCCGTGGGCCAGGGCGGCGGCCAGCGCAAGAAGCTGTCCCGCGCCGAACGGCAGAACAACGGCCCGCACCGCAACCTCGACCGTCGGCTCGCCGCCGACCAGAAGGCGGAGCTGGTGCGCAAGATGCGCGAGAAGGCGGCCGCGGCCGAGGGCACCGGTCAGACGGGCGACGCCACCGCGCAGAGCTGACGCGAGCCGAGAGCCCAGGGCCGTCCCAGACAACGGCGCAAGGTCACCCCTCCGCATCTGCGACACTGGATGGGCTATGCCTAAGCCCGGAGAACTCACGTTCGTCGCCCCCCGCGGAGCCAAGAAGCCGCCGCGGCACCTTGCTGATCTTTCGCCTGTTGAGCGGAAGGAAGCCGTTGCCGCGATCGGTGAGAAGCCGTTTCGCGCCAAGCAGCTCTCGCAGCACTACTTCGCGCGGTTCGCGCACGACCCCGCGGAGTGGACCGACATCCCCGCGGGGTCGCGCGAGAAGCTGCGGGAGGCGTTGCTGCCGGAGCTGATGACCGTCGTGCGGCATCTGTCGACCGACAGCGACACGACGCGCAAGACGCTGTGGAAGCTGTTCGACGGGACGCTCGTGGAGAGCGTGCTCATGCGGTATCCGGACCGGGTGACGATGTGTATCTCGTCGCAGGCCGGGTGCGGCATGAACTGCCCGTTCTGTGCCACCGGCCAGGCCGGGCTCGACCGGAACCTGTCGACCGGCGAGATCGTGCATCAGATTGTTGATGGGATGCGCGCCCTCAGGGACGGGGAGATTCCCGGAGGCCCGGCCCGGCTCTCCAACATCGTGTTCATGGGCATGGGCGAGCCGCTCGCCAACTACAAGCGGGTCATCCAGGCCATCCGCGCGCTCACGGACCCGGAGCCGGACGGGCTCGGGCTCAGCCAGCGCGGCATCACCGTGTCGACGGTCGGGCTCGTGCCGGCCATCAACCGGTTCACCGACGAGGGGCTGAAGTGCCGGCTCGCGATCTCGTTGCACGCGCCCGACGACGAGCTGCGCGACACCCTCGTACCCGTCAATACGCGGTGGAACGTGCGCGAGGTGCTCGACTCCGGGTTCGAGTACGCCGCGAAGTCCGGGCGCCGGCTGTCGATCGAGTACGCGCTCATCCGGGACATCAACGACCAGGCGTGGCGTGGTGACCGGCTCGGGCGGATGCTCAAGGGCAAGCCCGTGCATGTGAACCTGATCCCGTTGAACCCGACCCCGGGTTCGAAGTGGACCGCCTCGCGGCCCGAGGACGAGAAGGCCTTCGTCGACGCGATCGCCGCGCACGGCGTTCCGGTCACCATCCGGGACACCCGTGGCCAGGAGATCGACGGAGCCTGTGGACAGCTGGCGGCCACCGAGCGGTAGCCTGGCGACTGTCAGTTCGATACACCACAACTCCATCTGCATTCCGACAGGGGAGCGCCACAGCGCTGAGAGTGCGGCATCGGCCGCAGACCCTCTGGACCTTGCCCAGGTCATTCTGGGTAGGAAGTTCGGACACCACTCAAGCTGTTGCGCCCTGCCCGGGGCCCCGCGAAGGGGCTCCGGGCAGGGCCGCGTCTTCTCCTGGTCACGCCCAGGAGGAATTCAAGTGAGCAAGAAGGCGTACGTCGCCGTGGTCATGGGGCTCGGGCTCGTCACGCTGTCCGCGTGCGGGTCCTCCGGTGGTGGCTCCGGTGCCGCCGGCGGGGACTCCAGGACGGTGACCCTCGTGAGTCATGACTCGTGGGCCGTCTCCAAGGGCGTACTGAAGGACTTCGAGAAGAAGTCCGGGTACCGGGTCAAGGTCCTCAAGGACGGGGACGCCGGCGAGGCCGTCAACAAGGCGATCCTGTCCAAGAACAATCCGCAGGGCGACGTCCTCTTCGGCGTCGACAACACCTTGCTCTCGCGGGCGCTCGACAACGGGATCTTCTCCTCGTACAAGGCCAAGGGGCTGGAGGACGAGGTGAAGGGCGCGTACCGGCTCGACAAGGGTAAGAACCGGGTGACCCCCGTCGATACCGGGTCGCTCTGCGTCAACTACGACAAGGCGTACTTCAAGAAGCACGACCTCGCGCCCCCGGCCTCCTTCGCGGACCTTGCCAAGCCCGCGTACAAGAACCTGCTGGTCTCGGAGAACGCGGCCACCTCGTCGCCGGGGCTCGGCTTCCTGCTCGGGTCCGCCGCGAAGTACGGCGACGACGGCTGGCAGCCGTACTGGAAGAAGCTCAAGGCCAACGGGCTCAAGGTCGTCGACGGCTGGGACCAGGCGTACAACGAGGAGTTCAGCGGGAGCGCCGGTGGCAGGAAGGCGGGGGGCGAGCGGCCGCTCGTCGTGTCGTACGCGTCCTCGCCGCCCGCCGAGGCCGTGTTCGCCGATCCCCAGCCGAAGACCTCGCCGGTCGGGGTCGCGAAGGGGACCTGCTTCCAGCAGGTCGAGTTCGCGGGGCTGCTGAACGGGGCGCAGAACGAGAAGGGCGGCAAGGCGCTGCTCGACTTCTTGATCTCCAAGAAGTTCCAGGAGGACATGCCGCTCAACATGTTCGTCGATCCGGTGACCAAGAACGCCACCGCCCCCGCCGACTACACCAAGTACGCGGTGAAGATCGACGACCCCGAGACCATGAGCCCGCGCAAGATCGCGGACAACCGGGACGACTGGGTGAAGTCGTGGACGTCGCTCGTACTGAAGTAGCCGTCGGGAGAAGAAACGGGAACGCGGCGCGGCTTGGGCTCATGGTCCTGCCCGTCGTGTTCTTCGGGCTGTTCTTCGCCTATCCGGTCGTCGCGATCGTCGAGCGCGGGCTGCACGTCGACGGCGGCTGGCAGGTCGGGCGGATCCTGGATGTGCTCGGGCAGTCCGACATCCGGCACGTGCTGTGGTTCACCGTCTGGCAGGCGCTCGCGTCGACCGCGCTGACGCTGCTGCTCGCGCTGCCGGGGGCGTATGTCTTCGCGCGGTTCGAGTTCCCGGGCAAGCAAGTGCTGCGGGCCGTCGTGACGGTGCCGTTCGTGCTGCCGACCGTTGTCGTCGGCACCGCGTTTCTCGCGCTCGTAGGGAACGGCGGGCTGCTCGACGAGCTGTGGGGCGTGCGGCTCGACACGACGGTGTGGGCGATTCTGCTCGCGCATGTGTTCTTCAATTACGCGGTCGTGGTGCGGACCGTGGGTGGGCTGTGGGCGCAGCTCGATCCGCGGCAGGAGGAGGCCGCGCGGATGCTCGGCGCCTCGCGGTTCGCGGCCTGGCGGAAGGTGACGCTGCCGGCGCTCGGGCCCGCCGTCGCGGCTGCCGCGCTGATGGTGTTCCTGTTCACGTTCACGTCGTTCGGTGTGGTGCAGATTCTGGGCGGGCCCGGGTTCTCGACGCTTGAGGTCGAGATCTATCGGCAGACCGCGCAGATTTTTGACCTGTCGACCGCCGCCGTGCTCACCATCGTGCAGTTCGTCGCCGTCGGGCTGATTCTCGGTGTGCACGCGTGGACCGTGCGGCGGCGGGAGAGCGCGTTGCGGCTCGTCGACGCGGCGCACACGGCGCGCAGGCCGCGCGGGGGCGGGCAGTGGGCGCTGCTGAGCGGCGTGCTGGTGTCCGTCGCGCTGCTGATCGTGCTGCCGCTCGGGGTGCTCGTCGAGCGCTCGCTCGACGCTCCCGGCGGGTACGGGTTCGGGTACTTCCGGGCGCTCACGGACGCGGACGGCGGGACCTTCCTTGTGCCGCCGATCGACGCGATCTGGAACTCGCTGGAGTACGCGCTCGCGGCCACGGCCATCGCCGTGGTGGTCGGTGGGCTGGCCGCAGCGGCTCTCACGCGTCGGGCCGGGCGGCTCGTGCGCGGGTTCGACGCGTTGCTGATGCTGCCGCTGGGGGTGTCGGCGGTGACCGTCGGGTTCGGGTTCCTGATCACGCTCGACGAGCCGCCGCTCGACCTGCGGTCCACGTGGATCCTGGTGCCGCTCGCGCAGGCGCTCGTCGGGGTGCCGTTCGTGGTGCGGACCATGCTGCCGGTGCTACGGGCCGTCGACGGGCGGCTCCGGGAGGCCGCCGCGGTGCTCGGGGCGTCGCCGCTGCGGGCGTGGCGGGAGGTCGACCTGCCGATGGTGCGGCGGGCGCTGCTGGTGGCGGCGGGGTTCGCGTTCGCGGTGTCGCTCGGTGAGTTCGGGGCGACCGTGTTCATCGCGCGGCCCGACAGTCCGACGCTGCCGGTCGCCGTGGCCCGGCTGCTCGGGCGGGCCGGTGACCTCAACTACGGGCAGGCGATGGCCCTGTCGACCGTACTGATGGTCGTCTGCGCGGCCTGGTTGCTCGTCCTTGAACGGATTCGGCCCGCCAAGGCCTCGACCGGGGAGTTCTGATGTCGCTGCTGGAGTTGGACGACGCGACCGTACGGTTCGGTGGGCGCGCCGTGCTCGACGACGTGGACCTGGAGGTGGCCGAGCACGAGATCGTGTGCGTGCTCGGGCCGAGCGGCAGCGGCAAGTCGACGCTGCTGAGGGCCGTCGCGGGGCTGCAACCCCTGGACGGGGGGCGGGTGTTGCTCGGTGGGGCCGACCAGGGTGGGGTGCCGGCGCACAAGCGGGGGGTCGGCCTGATGTTCCAGGACCACCAGTTGTTCCCGCAGCGGGATGTGGGGCGCAACGTCGCCTTCGGGTTGCGGATGCATGGGGCCGGCAAGGCCGAACAGGCGGAGCGCGTACGGGAGTTGCTGGGGCTCGTCGGGTTGTCGGGGGCCGAGCGGCATGCGGTCGGTGCGCTGTCCGGTGGGGAGCAGCAGCGGGTCGCGCTCGCGCGGGCGCTGGCGCCGCGGCCGCGGTTGCTGATGCTGGACGAGCCGTTGGGGCAGCTCGACCGGTCACTGCGTGAGCGGCTGGTGGTCGAACTGCGGGAACTGTTCGGCGAGTTGGGGACGACGGTGCTCGCCGTCACGCACGATCAGGGGGAGGCCTTCGTGCTTGCCGACCGGGTCGTGGTGATGCGGGACGGGCGGATCGCGCAGAGCGGTACGCCGCTCGAGGTGTGGCGGCAGCCGGCGGACGAGTTCGTGGCGCGGTTCCTCGGGTTCGACAATGTGGTGGAGGCGACGGTGACGGGGGCGGTCGCGGATACGCCCTGGGGGAAGGTTCCGGTGCCCGAGGGGGCGGGGCAGGGGGAGTGCCGGGTCCTTGTGCGGCCCGCGGGGGTGCGGCTCGTTCCTGCCGCCGAGGCCCAGTTGACCTGTGCCGTGACCGCGCGGACCTTCCGGGGTACGCATGTCGCGCTGCACCTGCAACCGGGGGATGCGCCTCGGCTGGAAGCGGCCTGCGCGTTGCGCTCCGCGCCGGAGCCGGGGGACGTGGTCGGGGTCGCCTTCGACGCGGCGGAGATCGTGGTGCTGGGGGCGACTTCTTAGCGCCACGGTTCTCGTTGCGCGGCGCCTGGGTGTGCCGCCGTGCCGGGGTCGACGCCCGCCGTCATCGTTGTGCGGCACCGGGGCGCCGCCTTGCCCACCCTGCCGCCCCAGGCGGCAGATTGCCCAAGTCGGTGGCGGCCTGCCGCCAGGGGCGGGGAAGCATGGAGGCGGATTGTCCGAGGCGGGGTGCCGCCCGCCGTCAAGGGTGGGGAGGCGTGGTGGTGGCGGATTGTCCGAGGCGGGGTGCGGGTGACCGCCATGAGGGGGGCGGATTGCTCAAGATGCGGTGCAGTTGGTCGTGTTCGGGTGGCCCCGGAGGGTGTGGGGCCACCCGAACACGCTGCGGGGAGGGTTACTTCTGCGTCGAACCCTTGCGGCGGAGGGCGAAGACCACGCCGCCGCCCGCGAGCACCAGGACGGCCGCGATGCCCGCGATCATCGGGGTGTTGCTGCTCGCGCCGGTCTCGGCGAGGTCCGAATCGCCGGCCGGGGAGGCCGAGTTGCTCGGGGCCGGGGCGGCGGCGGGGCTGCTCTTGGAGGGCGACGGGGCCGGGGCGCTGGGCACCGCGGACGTCGGAGGCGTCGACGGCTTCTCGGTGGCGCACGCCGTGGCCGGGGCGGTGACGCCGCCCTTGACGTCGTCGTCGACGTTGAAGCGGTCGGTCTTCACGTGGACGCGGTAGGTCGCGCCCGGCTTCCAGTCCTCCTTGAACGTGATCGTGGCGCCCTCCTTGGAGCCCTTCACGACCTGGGAGCCGACCTGCTCCTCGGAGCCGCCGGACGTGCGGAAGACGGTGACGGTCGCCGGGGTGCCGGAGGCGTCGACGTCGGTCACGGAGATGACGCCCTGCTGGCCCTCGCAGCCGGCCTTGGCGGTGAACTCACTGATGTTGCACGCCGATGCGGAGCCTGCGACGCCGAGCGTCAGGGCCGTCGCGGCGGCGGCCACACCGACGTATCGGGCCGCTCTGGAGGAGATGCGCTGAGATATACGGGGGACTACGGACACAACTGTCCTTCACATGTACTGGGAAGAGGAGGGGTGCGGCGCGGCGCGAACGCACCTCAAGGCTCAACACCCCCACGGTCACCGATGGTTTATCGGTGACCGTGACGCACGGTCAAGACACGAGGCGCCTCAGCGGCCACTCTTGACCCCCGCTTGACCCAACGTGCTAGCTGAGCCGCTCGATCGCCGCGCCCGCCTCCTCGGTCGTGTCCACCAAGGCGATCCGCTCCTCCATGGACCGCTCGCGGGCGAGCGCCTGGAGCAGCGGCCAGGTGGGAAGGTGTTCGGTCCAGTGGGCGCGGTCCACCAGGACCATCGGGGTCGGTTCGCCGCGCGACTCGTAGTAGTTGGGCGTCGCGTTGTCGAAGATCTCCTGCACCGTGCCCGCCGCACCCGGCAGGAAGACCACGCCCGCGTTGGAGCGGGCCAGCAGTCCGTCCTCGCGGGTGGCGTTGGCGAAGTACTTGGCGATGTGCTCGGCGAACACGTTCGGCGGCTCGTGCCCGTAGAACCAGGTGGGGATGCCCACGGAGGGGCCGCCGCCCGGCCAGCGCTCCCGCACGGCGAAGGCCGCGTCCGCCCAGTCCGTGATCGACGGAGTGAAGGAGGGGGATTTCGCGAGGAGTTGGAGCGCGTCGTCGAGCATCGCGTCGGAGAACGGCGCCGCGTACGCGCCCAGGTTCGCGGCCTCCATCGCGCCGGGGCCGCCGCCCGTCGCGACCGTGAGACCCGCGCGGGCGAGCGACCGGCCGAGCCGGGCCGCGCCCGCGTACGCGTCCGTGCCGCGCGCCATCGCGTGACCGCCCATGACGCCCACCACCCGGGCCCCGACGAGGAGTTCGTCGAGCGCGTCGGACACGGAGTCGTCGTGCACGGAGCGCAGCATCGACGCGAACACGTCGCCGTCGGACTTGGTGCGCTGGAACCATTCGTACGCGCGGGCGTCGGGAGTCGCCGCGTAGCCGCCCCCGGAGGACAGGCCCTCGAAGAGCTCGGCGGGCGTGTAGAGACGGCCGCGGTACGGGTCGAAGGGGAGGCCGGGGACCGGCGGGAAGACCAGCGCGCCGCGCGCCCTGACCTCGGCGGCCGCCTGCGGGTCCATCGGGCAGCCGAGGAATATGGCGCCCTCGACCTCGGTGCGGCGCAGGTGCTCGGTGCGGGCGGTCAGGTCGACGGCCTGAACCCGGTGACCGGCCAGCGTGGCGCGCGCGGCCACCACCTCGTCGAACTCCGCGAGCGTCTCGATCTCGCGGTCGGAGGCGGTGGAGGGCACGGACGGTTCGGAGGAATGCTCTGGAGTCGGCACCCGCCCATGCTAAGCACGGGCGGGCGCGCGGCCGTTGGTCAGCCCTCGACGACCGAGGGGTCCATCCACATGACCTCGAAGGTGTGGCCGTCGAGGTCGTCGAAGGCCCGCCCGTACATGAAGCCGTGGTCCTGCTTCTCGCCGGTCTCGGTGCCGCCGGCGGCGATCGCCCGGTCCACGAGCTCGTCGACCTTCTCGCGGCTCTCGGCACTCAGCGCGAGGAGCACCTCGCTGCTGCTCGTCGAGTCGACGATCTTCTTCTTGGTGAAGCCCGCGTACTTCTCCTTGGTGAGCAGCATGATCACGATGTGGTCGCTGATCACGATGGAGGCCGCGGTGTCGTCCGAGAACTGCGGGTTGCGCTCGTACCCCAGCTCCGTGAAGAACTTGGTCGACGCGGCCAGGTCGTTCACGGCCAGGTTCGGGAAGATCATCTGCTGGTACTCGCTCATGATGTGTCCGTCGCCTTCTCGCTGAAGTGAAGTGGTGTGGTGCGTACGAACATGTAGACGGCCAGTGTCGTCAAAACTCATCGCGCCGTCAGCGGTGCCGCCGAAAGTTCCGCGACGAGCCAGGTCAGCGGTCCGAAAACGGCGAGAAGGGCGCAGGCCCTGAGCGCCGCCGCCCCGCGCAGGGCGGTGGCGGGGGCGCCGATCCGCAGCAGCGCCTCCGTCGTGTGCCGCCGTGCCGCGCGGGCCTCGAAGGACGCGGTCACCAGCGTCGCCACGGCGCAGCCGACGACGAGCAGCGCGCCGAGCGTCGCGAGCGGTCCGACGCCGGCCGCCCCCTGGCGCTCCCCGTACACCGTGGCCGCCGCGTACACGCCCGACGTCACCGCGCAGACCACGCCGAGCGGGCGGCCGACGCGCCGCGCCTCCTCCTGGAGCACCCGGCCCGCGAGCAGCCGCACCGCCGAGGGGCGTACGGACTGCAGCGCGCGCCCGCACAGATACGTGAGCCCGGGACCGGCGAGCGCCAGGCCGAGCGCGGTCAGCGTCCATCCGACGAGCACGCCGGTGGGGCTGCCGGTGAGGCCGCCCGGCAGCCGGGAGCCCGCGGCGCCGCGCGCGCTCGCCGCGTACGTCTCCACGGCGAGGCCCGCCGCCAGCAGCGCGAAGCCCCACGGCAGCCCGGCCGGGGCCGCCGCCGGTTCCCGCACCTCGGCGTCCTTGACGGGGCGCGCGAGGCGCGGGCGCAGCGCGAGGGCGCTCGCCGCGGAGGCCGCGAGCGGCACCCACGTCAGCAGGGTGAGCGTGGCGGCGAGCGGCAGGGGCCGGTCGGCGGCGAGCAGCCCGCGGGCCGCGCCGTCGAACGGGAGGCCGGAGAGGTCGCCCCGCAGATGCAGGAAGAACAGCAGCGCCAGCATCGAGCCGAGCGTGCAGGCGATGGCCGTGGAGATCGCGGCGAGCAGGGTGAGGCGGGTGGGGCCGAGGCCCACGGCGGACAGGCCCGCGCGCGGCTGCGTACCCGGGTCGGAGCGGGCCACGGCGACCGCGAAGTACACCGTCGCGGCGAGCGGCAGCGCGCACCAGGCGAGGCGCAGCACGGAGTCCGCCGCGGTCTCGGGGTGCGCGAGCGCGTGGCCGAGCGTGCACAGGAGCAGAAAGCCGGTGCCGGCCGACGCGGCGGCGACGAGGAGTCTGCGCAGCTGGACCAGCGGGTGCGCGCCGCGGGCTAGACGGAGAGCGAGCACGCGGCCCGGCCTTCCCCTTCGGGGGCCTTCTCGGGCAGCGGCACGGTGTGCACGCGGCGCCCGTCGAGCAGCGACTCGGTGCGGTCGGCGAGCGCGCCCACCGCGGAGTCGTGGGTCGCGAGGACGACCGTGATGTCGTGCGAGCGGGCCGCGGCGGTGAGCGTGCGCAGGATGTGGGCGCTGTCGGCGCGGTGCAGGGTCGCGGTCGGCTCGTCGGCGAACACCACGTGCGGGGCGTGCGCGAGGGCGCGGGCGATGGCCACGCGCTGGCGCTCGGCGACGGACAGGGCGTGCGGGCGCTTGCGGGCGAGGCGGCCGACGTCGAGCCGGTCGAGCCACTCGTGGGCGGTGGCCTTGGCGGGGCGGCGCGGGGTGCCGCGGAGCATCAGGGGGAGGGCGGCGTTCTCCCACACGTTCAGCTCGGGGACGAGGACCGGCTCGGGGTCGATCCAGCCGAACCGGTCGCGGCGCAGCCGTTCGCGCACCAGCGGGCCCATCGTGTGCACGGGCGTGCTGTTGAACCACACCTCGCCCTGCTGCGGCAGGAGCTGGCCGGAGAGACAGCGCAGCAGCGTCGTCTTCCCGCTGCCGCGCGGGCCCGTGACGGCGAGGATCTCGCCCTCGCGGACACCGAGCGAGACACCGGTGAGCGCGGGTGGTCCGCTGTCCGGTCCGTTGTGCGCGTAGTGCAGGGCACGCGCCCACAGCACGTCGTTGTCCGGCGGGGCCACCATGACGTACACCTCGGTTCTGATCAGTTGTGCCGGGAAGATCCCGTCCCCCGTACGGGGGAACGAAGGCAGGGGCCGATCGGTCACGAGGCACGGTAGGTATTCGGCGCTCGGGGGCGGGAAAGGACGCGGCCCGGTCGCCCCCATCTCACTCGGATGGGTGCAACCGGGCCGCGTATCAAGCCAGGTGGCGGTCCGTGGCCGCCCTGGCTCAGACCTTGATCAGATCTTCGTCCAGGCCTCCGTGAGGACCTGTCGGATGATCCCTTCGATCTCGTCGAAGGTGGCCTGGTCGGAGACCAGCGGCGGGGAGAGCTGGATGACCGGGTCGCCACGGTCGTCGGCGCGGCAGTACAGGCCGTACTCGAAGAGCTTCTTCGAGACGAAGCCGTAGAGCACGCGCTCCGACTCCTCGTCCGTGAAGGTCTCCTTGGTGGCCTTGTCCTTCACGAGCTCGATGCCGTAGAAGAAGCCGTTGCCGCGGACGTCGCCGACGATCGGCAGATCGTTCAGCTTCTGCAGCGTGTTGAGGAAGTTCGCCTCGTTGTCGAGCACGTGCTGGTTGAGGCCCTCGCGCTCGAAGATGTCGAGGTTCGCGAGACCCACCGCGGCCGAGACCGGGTGGCCACCGAAGGTGTAGCCGTGCAGGAACGTGTTGTCGCCCTTGTAGAACGGCTCGGCGATCCGGTCGGAGACGATGGCCGCACCGATCGGGGAGTAGCCGGACGTCATGCCCTTGGCGCAGGTGATGATGTCCGGGACGTAGCCGAACTTGTCACAGGCGAACATCGTGCCGAGACGGCCGAAGGCGCAGATGACCTCGTCGGAGACGAGCAGCACGTCGTACTTGTCGCAGATCTCGCGCACGCGCTGGAAGTAGCCGGGCGGCGGCGGGAAGCAGCCACCGGCGTTCTGCACCGGCTCCAGGAAGACGGCCGCGACCGTCTCCGGGCCCTCGAACAGGATCTCCTGCTCGATCTGGTCGGCGGCCCAGCGGCCGAAGGCCTCCGGGTCGTCGCCGTGGATCGGCGCGCGGTAGATGTTCGTGTTCGGCACCTTGTGCGCGCCCGGGACGAGCGGCTCGAAGGGGGCCTTGAGGGCCGGCAGACCCGTGATGGACAGGGCGCCCTGCGGGGTGCCGTGGTAGGCGACCGCGCGGGAGATGACCTTGTACTTCGTGTGGTTGCCGTTGAGCTTGTGGTACTGCTTCGCCAGCTTCCACGCGGTCTCGACGGCCTCGCCGCCACCGGTGGTGAAGAAGACCTTGTTGAGGTCGCCCGGAGCGTAGTGGGCCAGGCGCTCGGCCAGCTCCACGGCCTTGGGGTGGGCGTACGACCAGATCGGGAAGAACGCCAGCTCGGCCGCCTGCTTGGCGGCGACCTCGGCGAGCTCCTGCCGACCGTGGCCCGCCTGGACCACGAACAGGCCGGAGAGGCCGTCCAGGTACTTCTGGCCCTTGTCGTCGTAGATGTAGGTGCCCTCGCCACGCACGATGGTGGGAACGGGCGCGTTCTCGTACGACGACATGCGGGTGAAGTGCATCCACAGGTGGTCGTACGCGGTTCGGCTGAGGTCCTTGCTCACGGCTATCGGGTTCCCCACATGTAGGTCTGCTTCTTGAGCTTCAGGTAGACGAAGCTCTCGGTGGAGCGCACTCCGGGGAGGGCCCGGATGCGTCGGTTGATGACCTCCAGAAGGTGGTCGTCGTCCTCGCAGACGATCTCCACCATCAGGTCGAACGAGCCCGCGGTCATCACGACGTACTCGCACTCCGGCATGTCGGTGAGCGCGTCCGCCACGGGATCCAGGTCGCCCTCGACGTTGATGCCGACCATCGCCTGCCGTCTGAAGCCCACGGTGAGCGGGTCGGTGACGGCGACGATCTGCATCACGCCCTGATCGAGCAGCTTCTGGACGCGCTGGCGCACGGCCGCCTCGGACAGGCCCACGGCCTTTCCGATGGCGGCGTACGGGCGCCTGCCGTCTTCTTGGAGCTGTTCGATGATGGCGAGGGAGACGGAGTCGAGCGGCGGATTGCTGCCGTTCCTCGAACTGGGTCCCTTGGGGTCTGCGCTACGACTGGCCACGGCCTCACTGTGCACGAGGAGTCGTTTGTTTCGCAACCCCGGATCAATGAAATTCGTTGTTCAAGGGCTTCGCCTTCACTGATTCCGTAGTTCAGTGGGGGGAGGGGCTGTCGAAAACGTCGGTCTACCGTCTAGGGTGGGCGTCTCAAGTCTTGGACAGCGAACAGTCAGGAGGGCCGGCAGTGAGCACCAGTGAGCTGGGACGGCTGCGCAAGCTACGCAACTACGTCGACGGTGAGTTCAAGGACGCCGCCGACGGACGGACCACCGAGGTGGTCAACCCCGCCACGGGCGAGGCGTACGCGACCGCGCCGCTGTCCGCACAGGCCGACGTCGACGCCGCGATGGCGGCCGCCGAGGCCGCGTTCCCGGCCTGGCGCGACCTGGTACCCGGCGAGCGCCAGAAGTACCTCCTCAAGATCGCGGACGCGTTCGAGGAGCGGGCCGAGGAGCTCATCGCCGTCGAGTCGGAGAACTGCGGCAAGCCGCTCGGTCTTACCCGCAGCGAAGAGATCCCGATGATGCTCGACCAGATCCGCTTCTTCGCGGGCGCGGCGCGCATGCTCGAGGGGCGCTCCGGCGGCGAGTACATGGAGGGCCTGACCTCCTTCGTGCGCCGCGAGCCGATCGGCGTCTGCGCGCAGGTCGCGCCGTGGAACTACCCGATGATGATGGGCGTGTGGAAGTTCGCCCCGGCGCTCGCCGCGGGCAACACGGTCGTGCTCAAGCCGTCCGACACCACCCCGGCCTCCACGGTCCTGATGGCCGAGATCATCGGCTCGATCGTGCCCAAGGGCGTCTTCAACGTGGTGTGCGGCGACCGTGACACCGGCCGTCTGATGGTCGAGCACAAGACCCCGGCGATGGCCTCCATCACCGGCTCCGTGCGCGCCGGCATGCAGGTCGCCGAGTCCGCCGCCAAGGACCTCAAGCGGGTCCACCTGGAGCTCGGCGGCAAGGCCCCGGTCGTCGTCTTCGAGGACGCCGACCTCCAGAAGGCCGCCGAGGGCATCGCCGAGGCCGGCTACTTCAACGCCGGCCAGGACTGCACCGCGGCCACCCGCGTGCTCGTCCACGAGTCGGTGCACGACGAGTTCGTCACCGCGCTCGCCAAGATCGCCGCCGAGACGAAGACCGGCGCGGCCGACGACGAGGACGTCCTGTACGGCCCGCTGAACAACGCCAACCAGCTGAAGCAGGTCACCGGCTTCATCGACCGCCTCCCGGCGCACGCCAAGGTCGAGGCCGGCGGCCACCGGGTCGGCGAGCAGGGCTACTTCTACGCCCCGACCGTCGTCTCGGGCCTCAAGCAGGACGACGAGATCGTCCAGAACGAGGTCTTCGGCCCCGTCATCACGGTCCAGTCCTTCACGGACGAGGACCAGGCGGTGTCCTACGCCAACGGCGTCGAGTACGCCCTTGCCTCGTCGGTCTGGACGAAGGACCACGGCCGCGCGATGCGGATGTCCAAGGTCCTCGACTTCGGCTGCGTGTGGATCAACACCCACATCCCGCTCGTCGCCGAGATGCCGCACGGCGGCTTCAAGAAGTCCGGCTACGGCAAGGACCTGTCGGCGTACGGCTTCGACGACTACACGCGCATCAAGCACGTGATGACGTCGCTGGACGCGTGAACCTCACGTACAGCGAGGTCGGCGCCACCCTGGCGGCGGGCGAACTGCCGCCGGGGTACGCCCACATGGACCGCCGTGTCCGGCTCGGCTCGGGGCAGGAACGCTTCGAGCGGGCCGGCGCGGCGGTTCTCGCGTGGGGCGCGCAGCGCGGCTCCGGTATGCGCGTGACGCCGGGTGACGACGTCCGGGAGGGTGCGGACGCGGTGCTGCGGCTGCTGTTCCTGCGGATTCCCTGCCGGGTGGTGCGGGTCGTGCGCGACGACTCCCGGATCGGCTTCGCCTACGGGACGCTGCCGGGGCACCCCGAGCGCGGCGAGGAGGCGTTCCTCGTCGAACGGGCGGCGGACGACATCGTGTGGTTCCGGATCCGGGCGTTCTCGCGGCCGGGCCGCTGGTACACGCGGCTCGGCGGGCCGGCGGCGCGCGGCGTGCAGAAGTGGATGACCGGGCGGTACCTGCGGGCCGTCGCGGACGCGGCCGGGTGAGCGCGGATCGACAAGGTGTCGGCCCCGGACCCCGGCGCTCGACGCAGCGTCCATTGTGGTGCCAAGTCCCCGGAAGGGAGGCTGCGTTCGTGCGAGCGAACCCGATATCCCACCAGGTCACCCGTCGTTCCCTGCTGCGCGCCCTGGGCGGTGGTGCCGCGGCCGCGACGGTCGGCGCCCTCGCCGCCGGCTGCGGGGTGCCCGCCGCGTACGTCTCGCCGGGCGATCGGGCGGGCCATGACCTGTCCGCCGACGAGAAGCGGCTCACCTGGGCCAACTGGCCGCTCTACATCGACGTCGACGACGACGATCCGTCGAAGCGGCCCAGCCTCGACGCGTTCGAGAAGCAGACCGGGATCCAGGTCAAGTACACCGAAGAGATCAACGACAACGACGAGTTCTTCGGCAAGATCAGCCCGTCGCTGATGAACCACCAGAAGACCGATCGCGACCTCATCGTCATCTCCGACTGGATGTGCTCGCGCTTCGTGCGGCTCGGCTGGGTCCAGGAGATGGACCGCGCGCGCCAGCCGAACGTCACCAAGTACCTCGACCCGCTGCTGCGGTCGCCCGCCTTCGACCCGGGCCGCAAGTACACCGTGCCGTGGCAGTCCGGCATCACCGGCATCGCGTACAACAAGCGGAAGCTGGGCCGCGAGATCAAGCACGTCTCCGACCTGTGGGCCAAGGACCTCGCGGGGCGCGTCACGCTGCTGTCCGGTCTCGACGAGTCCTTCGCCCTCCTCATGCAGGGCAACGGCGTCGACATCACCAAGTGGACCGGCGCCGACTTCGACAAGGTCTGCGACCAGGTCGAGAGGCTGGTGAAGGCGAAGCACATCCGCCGCTTCACCGGCAACGACTACATCAAGGATCTGTCCAGCGGCGACGTCCTGGCCTGCCAGGCGTACAGCGGCGACATCATCCAGCTCCAGGCAGACAACCCGGACATCGAGTTCGTCGTGCCCGAGGAGGGTGCCGAGCTGTGGGCCGAGTCCCTGATGATCCCCAACCTCGCCGACCACAAGGCCAACGCCGAGCGCCTGATCGATTACTACTACCAGCCGGAGGTCGCGGCGGAGCTGGCCGCGTGGGTCAACTACGTGTGCCCGGTGCCCGCGGCCCAGGACGTGCTCGCCTCGTCCAAGGACAAGGAGACCGCCGAGCTCGCCGAGGACCCGCTGATCTTCCCCGACGACAGGATGCGCTCCCGGCTCGCCATCGCCCGTGACATCGGCCCGAAGGAGCGCACGGAGTTCTCCAAGCGGTGGAACAAGATCGCGGGTCTGTGAGCCAACGGGGCGGCGGGGGAGCGGAGTTGGGGGCGGCCTAGGGTGTGTCCATGGCCGATGACTCGTCGCCCGCCGGGGCCGCCGTGACCCTGGGGCTGCTCGCCGCCTGGGCGCTGCACGACACCGAGGAAGTGCTCGCCGCGCCGCGCTGGATCCGGAAGAACGTGCCGGTGCTGCGCGAGCGGTGGCCGGGCGTGCCCGAGCGGGTGTGGCAGGGGCTTGAGGGCGTCGACGAGCGGGAGTTCACCGCCGCCGTCGGTGTCATGGCCGGGATCGTCGGCGCCGGGGCCGTCGCCGGGTGGGCGAGCGGTGGGCGCAGTGCCACGTACCAGGCCATGCTCAACGGCTTCGGGGCGCACGGGCTTCTGCACATCGGCCAGGCCGTCGCCGTCCGCGACTACACCCCGGGTGTCGTGACCTCGCCGGTGCTCGTCGTGCCGTTCACCGTGTGGGCGCGGCGGCGGCTGAAGAAGGCCGGGGTGCTGCGGCCGGGCCGCCCCCGGGACCTCGTGACCGGGCTCGCCTGGGCCGCAGCGGCGACGGCGGTCTCGCACGGGGTGGCGCGCCGGCTCGTCAGGCGGCGTTCCTGACCGACGCCATGATGATGCGCTGGGCGACGGGGTTCATCTCCTCGCCCTTCGCGTCCGTGGAGTTCACCGAGTAGACGACCGTGCGCGACAGGTCCTGGGTGGCGGCCATGCCGGTGCTGTAGCCGTACCGGGCACCGGACTTGCCCCAGTGGACGCGGCCGTCGATGTCGATCCTTTGCAGGCCGGCGCTCATGGTGGCTCCGGGGATCCCGGCCGGCACCCGGAACATCTCCTTCAGCTGCGCCGCCGGCACGACGCGGCCCCGGAAGAGGGCGGTGAGCAGCCGCTCCAGGTCGGCGGTCGTGGAGATCATGTCGCCGGCCGCCGAGCGGTCGGCCTGCACCCAGTCCGTGACGTCGACGAACTCGCCGTCCACCAGCTGGTATCCGCGGTTGTGCGGCCCGTGCACGTGCGGGTCGGCGCCCGGGAAGTATGTGTGCCGCATCCCCGCGGGCCGCAGCACGAGCCGGGTCGCCGTCTCGGCGAAGGAGTCGCCGGTGACCTTCTCCACGAGCAGCCCGAGCAGCGTGTAGTTGATGTTGAGGTACTGCTGCCGCGTGCCCGGAGCGAACTCCGGTCGCTTCGCGAGCGCCGAGGCCGCGACCCGGGCGGGCGTGACGACGTCGAAGCGGTGCGCGTACTGCTCCGCGAACGAGTCGCCCCAGCCGTTCCCGGCCGGGATCCCGCTCGTGTGGTTGAGCAACTGCCGTACGGAGACGGGCTTTCGGAAGGCGGTGCCGCGGAACAGCTCGGGCAGGTAGCGCCGCACCGGCGCGTCCAGGTCGACCCTGCCGTCGGCGGCGAGCCGCAGCACGGTGGCGGCCGTCACCACCTTCGTCGTCGAGCCCGCCCGGAACCGGGCGTCCTCCCGCGCCTTCGCGCCCGTACGCAGGTCCCGCACGCCCGCCGACCCGTGCCAGGAGCCGCCGCGCCCGCCGACCCGGACGAGCGCGGCCGTGGCGTCGTCGTCCGGCAGCCCGTGGAGGGCCTCGGCCAGCGCCTTCGCGTCGGGCGTGCCCGGGGCGGGAGCGACCGCCGCCGGCGCCGGGGCGGCGGCGACCGCGCCGAGGGCGAGGGCGGTGCACATGGTGAGGACGAGACGACGCTTCAACGGGGCCTCCTGGGGCGGGAGTCGGCCCGAGCGGGCCGACACGGTTCATCCTCGGACGACCCCCGCCGGGGCGGCTCGTCGTGCGGGATGATCCGCACCTTGGGGTGCCCGGCCCCCGACCCCTAGGGGGTCCCCGGTCAGGAATCGCGCAGTGCCGTCAGGACGTCGACGCGGTTCGTCGTGATCGAGTCGACGCCGATGTCGAGCAGGCGGCGCATCGAGGACTTCGTGTCGGGGGTCCACGCCGACAGGAGGCAGCCGTCGTGGTGGACGCGGGCCGCGAGGTCCCGACTCACCAGCGGGAAGCGGTAGTTGAGCCAACGCGGGGCGATCGCCTTCAGCAGGCCCGCGCGCGGGGGCGCGAGGCTGGTCCAGGTCAGGGCGATCTCCGCGGCGGGCGCCGCGGCCCGGACCTTCAGCATCGTCTGGGCGTCCGCGCAGTAGTACACCCGCTCATCGGCGTCGCAGTCGGCGATCGCGCCGACGATCGTGAGCACCGAGCGGGCGTCGGCGCCCGGCAGGTCGACCATGACGCGGGCGTCCCGGCACACCTCAAGGGCGTCCGCGAGGGTGGGCACCCCGCCCTCGGTCAGCCCGCGCACCTCGTCGTACGAGAGCGCGGACAGCGGGCGTTCGTGGCCCCACAGCCGCTCCAGGGTGGGGTCGTGGAGCAGGACCGGGACTCCGTCCCTGGTCAGGCGGACGTCGACCTCCACCGCGTCCCCGCCCCGTTCGAGCGCCGAGCGCAGGGACGGGAGGGTGTTCTCGCGGACGCGGTAGGGGTCGCCTCGGTGGGCCACGGCAGTCACGGTGCGCATGGCCCCATTGTGACCTGCGGACTCAGCCCGCCGTCGGCCAGTTCCGCGTGTACGTGTCGATCTCCGCGGCGATGCGCGTCTTGCCCGCCTCGTCGAGGAACGAGGCCCGCACCGCGTTCTTGGCCAGCTCCGCCACGCCGCGCTCGTCGAGGCCGAGGAGGCGGGCGGCCACCGCGTACTCGGTGTTGAGGTCCGTGGAGAACATCGGCGGGTCGTCCGAGTTGATGGTGACCGTCACGCCCGCGTCCACGAACTGCTTGAGCGGGTGCTCCTCCAGCGTGCGGACCGCGCGGGTCGCGATGTTCGACGTCGGGCACACCTCCAGCGGGATGCCGTGCTCGGCGAGGTGTGCGAGGAGCTTCGGGTCCTGGGCCGCCGACGTGCCGTGACCGATGCGCTCGGCGCCCAGGTGGGTCAGCGCGTCCCACACCGTCTCGGGCCCGGTCGTCTCGCCCGCGTGCGGCACCGAACGCAGGCCCGCCGCGCGCGCCCGGTCGAAGTACGGCTTGAACTGCGGCCGCGGGACGCCCACTTCGGGACCGCCGAGGCCGAACGACACCAGGCCCTCCGGTCGCAGCGCGTCGTCCGTGGCGAGCCGCGCCGTCTCCTCGGCCGACTCCAGGCCCGCCTCGCCGGGGATGTCGAAGCACCAGCGCAGCACCGTGCCGAACTCGGCCTCCGCCGACTTGCGGGCGTCCTCGATCGCCTCCATGAAGCCGCGGGCGTCGATGCCGCGGCGCGTGGAGGAGAAGGGGGTGAGGGTGAGCTCCGCGTACCGCACGTTCTGCCGGGCCATGTCGCGGGCGATCTCGTACGTGAGGAGGCGGACGTCCTCCGGCGTGCGGATCAGGTCGACCACGGACAGGTACACCTGGATGAAGTGCGCGAAGTCCGTGAACGTGAAGAACTCGGCCAGCGCCTCGGGGTCGGAGGGGACCTTCGAGTCGGGGTGCCTGGCGGCGAGCGCCGAGACGATCCTGGGGGAGGCGGAGCCCACATGGTGGACGTGCAGTTCGGCCTTCGGCAGTCCGGTGATGAAGGCTTGCAGGTCCGTGCTCGGACGCTGGCTCTGGCTCACGGTTTCCTCCCCAGGAACTTGGGTGATCGGCTGATCGGGGTCCTGGTCATCGTATGCGGGGCGCCCGACGGCGCCGCGCGGGTGCCTAGCATGAGCGGATGAGCGAGTACGACCCGTGGGCCACCCCGCCGGCGCCCTCCGCGTACGGGTACGCCAACCCGTACGCGGCACCGGACGGGCCCGTGCCGCCACCGCCCATCGGGCCCGAGGGGCCGGGGCCCTACGCGTACCGGGCGTACTGGTACGCGTACGGGCCCGGCGCCCCGGGGGCCGGGCCGCCCCGCAACGGGCTCGGTGTCGCGGCCCTGGTGCTCGGCGTCGTCACCGCGGTCGGCTTCCTGCTGTGGCCGGTCGCGATGGTGACGGGTGCGCTCGCCGTGATCTTCGGCGTGATCGGCAGGCGCCGGTCCGGGCAGGGAACCGCGACCAACGGCGGGCAGGCGCTGGGCGGGCTCATCTGCGGCGTGGGCGGGCTGCTGTCGGCGGTCGGGGTCGGGATCGCCGTCCTCCTGGGCTAGGGAGGCCTGATCCGAACGACAGGCCCCGGGGGAGGGCTCAGCGCAGCCGCTCTCTCGCCGCCATCAGCGCGAACCCCAGCAGATTCAGCCCCTGCCACGCCTCGGGATCGGACGCCCCGGCGTCGCCGGCCGCCATCCCGATGCCCCACACCCGGTCCGTCGGGCTCGCCTCCACGAGGACCCGGTCACCCGTCCCGGCCAGGAACTCCCGCAGCCGCGGATCCGCGGCGAACTTGTGGACGCTCCCCTCGACGACCACGCCGAAGCGCTCGCGCTCCCACACCGCGCCGTCGAAGCCGCGCACCAGGCGCCCTGCCTTCTTGGCCTCCGCCGGATGCTCCGCCGCCAGCGCGCGGCGCTCCGCCTCCGCGTCACCGAAGAGGCGGGCCTTCGCCGCCATCATCCAGTGCTCCGCCGTCGCGTACTGAACGCCCGCCACCGTGAACGGCGAGGGCCACCACTGGCTGAGACAGCTCGCCCCGATGGATCCGTCCCTGTGCGGTGTGTGCCCCCAGAAGAGCAGGTACTCCACACTTGTCCCCGCCGCCAGGGCCGCGACCAGCGAATCCCTGCTGTTGATCTCCATACACGCGAGTCTGGCACGCACTACTGACAATCCGTCCTGCGTTTTCCAGGCGGACTCGACACCTGGTCGACAGATTCCGTCGCGTAACCAAAAGGCAACAACGGAATCACTTGTTGGCCCAGTGGTCCTCTGTCAGGATCGGCACTCAAATCGAGCTGGAGCCACGGCTGGAGCTACGTCGGCCCTCGGGACGGGGCCGGCGCAGGAGAAGCGAGAGCGAGCACTCATGCACCACCCCACCTCGGATCACCCCGCCTCGGCCAAGAATGTGGCCGCACTGGCGAAGGAACTCTTCGCGGACGGCGCGAACTTCGTCGCGGGCCGCCTTGTCAAGGGCACGTCCGGTCGCACCCACGCCGTCGTCGACCCGGCCACGGGCGAGGAGGTCTACACGTACGAACTGGCGGGCACCGCCGACGTGGACGCCGCCGTCGCCGCCGCCCGCGCGGCCTTCCCCGGCTGGTCGGGGGCCACGCCCGGCGAGCGATCGGACGCCATGCACCGGTTCGCCGGGGTCCTGGACGAGAAGGCGGAGGACTTCGCCCGCCTCGAATCGTTGCAGTGCGGCAAGCCGCTCAAGCTGAGCCGCGAGTTCGACGTGCCCGGATCGGTCGACAACGCCGCCTTCTTCGCCGGCGCCGCCAGGCACCTGGACGGGCAGTCCGCGGGCGAGTACAGCGCCGACCACACCTCGTACGTGCGCCGCGAGCCCATCGGCGTCGTCGGCTCCATCGCGCCGTGGAACTATCCGCTGCAGATGGCCGCCTGGAAGGTGCTCCCCGCCATCGCGGCGGGCAACACGATCGTCCTCAAGCCCGCCGAGCTGACCCCGTTCACCTCGCTGCTCTTCGCGCAGGCCGCCACCGAGGCGGGCCTCCCGGACGGCGTCGTCAACGTGATCAGCGGCGCGGGCCGCGACGCCGGTGAGCACCTCGTCGGCCACCCGGACGTCGCCATGACCTCCTTCACCGGCTCCACGGGCGTCGGCAAGCGGGTCGCCGAGATCGCCACGGCCACCGTGAAGCGGATCCACCTGGAGCTGGGCGGCAAGGCCCCGTTCCTGGTGTTCGACGACGCCGACCTCGACGCCGCCGTGCACGGCGCGGTCGCCGGCGCGCTCATCAACACCGGTCAGGACTGCACCGCCGCCACGCGCGCGTACGTGCAGCGCCCGCTCTACGAAGCCTTCGTGGAGCAGACGGCCGCCCTGATGGAGACCGTCAGGCTCGGCGACCCGTTCGCCGACGACACCGACCTCGGGCCGCTCATCTCGCACGCCCAGCGGGACCGCGTCGCCGCCTTCGTGGAGCGGGCACGCGGCTACGCACGCGTGGTGACCGGTGGCGAGGCCCCCGGCGGCGAGCTCGCGGCCGGCGCGTACTACCGGCCCACCCTGATCGCCGACGCCGCGCAGGACAGCGAGGCCGTCCAGTCCGAGATCTTCGGCCCGGTGCTCGTGGTGCTGCCCTTCGACAGCGACGACGAGGGCATCGCGCTCGCCAACGACACCCCGTACGGGCTCGCCGCCTCCGCCTGGTCCACCAACGTGTTCCGGGCGAACCGGGCCACGCGCGAGATCAAGGCGGGCTGTGTGTGGGTCAACGACCACATCCCGATCCTCAGCGAGATGCCGCACGGCGGCTACAAGGCGTCCGGCTTCGGCAAGGACATGTCCGCGTACTCCTTCGACGAGTACACGCAGATCAAGCACGTCATGTTCGACAACACAGCGGTGGTGCGCAAGGACTGGCACCGCACGATTTTCGGGGACCGATAGCAGCTCGGCCGCCCGACCAGCGGCCGCCAACCCTCCCGAAAGGGCAACCAGCGCATGGAGCAGTACGAGCCCGACAGCCCGACGCCTCTCAGCCGTCCCCAACTGGCCGCCATGCACCGCAGCTTCAGGAACGGCAGGGCAGCGATGTCCCGCCGCTCCCTGATGCGGGCCTCGGCGGGCGGCGCGCTCGCCGTCGGCGGGCTCGGTGCCCTCACCGGCTGCGGCATCCCGGCGGCGAGCAAGTCCTCGGGCGGCGTCTCGTCCGAGGACCACTCGGCCAAGGAGAAGACGATCAACTTCTCCAACTGGACCGAGTACATCGACATGAGCGACGACGAGAAGCACCGTCCGACGCTCGAGGCCTTCACCAAGCGCACCGGCATCAAGGTCAAGTACACCGAGGACATCAACGACAACGTCGAGTTCTTCGGCAAGATCAAGCCGCAGCTCGCGGCGGGCCAGGACACCGGCCGGGACATCATCATCCTCACCGACTGGCTGGCCGCGCGCCTGATCCGCTACGGCTGGGTGCAGAAGCTCGACCCGGCCAACCTGCCCCATGCGTACACCAACCTGGCCCCCCAGTTCCGCAACCCCGACTGGGACCCGGGCCGCTCCTACTCCTACCCCTGGCAGGGCATCGCGACGGTCATCGCGTACAACACCAAGGCCACCGGCGGGAAGGAGGTCACCTCGGTCTCCCAGCTGCTCGACGACCCCAAGCTGAAGGGCAAGGTCGGGCTGCTCTCCGAGATGCGCGACACGATCGGCATGACGCTGATCGACATGGGCAAGGACCCCGCCGACTTCAAGGCCGACGACTTCGACGCGGCGATCGCGCGCGTCCAGAAGGCCGTCGACAACAAGCAGGTGCGCCGCTTCACCGGCAACGACTACATATCCGACCTCAGCAAGGGCGACCTCGCGGCCTGCCTCGCCTGGGCCGGGGACATCGTGCAGCTCCAGGCGGACAACCCGCACGTCAAGTTCGCGATCCCGGACGCCGGTTACATCTCGTCGACAGACAACATGCTGGTTCCCAACAGGGCACGTCACAAGACGAACGCCGAGAAGCTCATGGACTACTACTACGAGCCGGCCGTCGGCGCGGAGCTGGCCGCGTGGATCAACTACGTCTCGCCGCTGGAGACCGGCATCGTCAAGCCGGAACTCGCCAAGATCGACAAGGACGTCGCGAACGACCCGCTGATCGTCCCCGACAAGGAGATGTCGGCGAAGGCGCACGGCTTCCGCTCCCTGACGGCCAAGGAAGACACGGCGTTCGAGCAGAAGTTCGCCCAGCTCACGGGCGGCTGAACCACCGCCTGCCCCTTCCGTGGGCCGTCGCCCACGCCCCCGTACCGGCTCCGCCCCGCCTTCGTCCTTGCCCGGCCCTGCCTCAGCCCTCACCGACTCCTTGGACTCACCATGACGACCCTCACGACGTCGGAGACCGGCGGAGACGTCCGTCTCTCCGGCATCAGCAAGACGTACGACAACGGCTTCACCGCCGTCCAGCCGCTCGACCTCACCGTGCCCCAGGGCTCGTTCTTCGCGCTGCTCGGCGCCTCCGGCTGCGGGAAGACCACGACGCTCCGCATGATCGCGGGGCTCGAGGACCCGACCACGGGCACCGTGCACCTGGGGGACCAGGACGTGACGTCGCTGCCCCCGTACAAGCGCCCGGTGAACACCGTCTTCCAGTCGTACGCGCTCTTCCCGCACCTGGACATCTACGAGAACGTCGCCTTCGGCCTGCGCCGCCGCGGCATCAAGTCCGTGAAGAAGCAGGTCGAGGAGATGCTCGACCTGGTGCAGCTCGGCGAGCAGATCCGCAAGAAGCCGCAGCAGCTCTCCGGCGGCCAGCAGCAGCGCGTCGCCGTGGCCCGCGCGCTGATCAACCACCCCAAGGTGCTGCTGCTCGACGAGCCGCTCGGCGCCCTCGACCTCAAGCTGCGCCGCCAGATGCAGCTGGAGCTCAAGCGCATCCAGACCGAGGTCGGCATCACGTTCGTGCACGTCACGCACGACCAGGAGGAGGCCATGACGATGGCCGACACCGTGGCCGTGATGAACGCGGGCAGCGTCGAGCAGCTCGGCGCCCCCACCGACCTGTACGAGAACCCGGGCTCGACGTTCGTCGCGAACTTCCTCGGCACCTCGAACTTCATCGAGGCCGAGGTCGCGGGCCGGGCCGGCGAGGACCTCACCCTCAAGGCGGGCGACGGCAAGCTCGTCCTGCCCACCGCCCGCAACTCCGCGAAGACCACCGCGACCGGCGACAAGCTGCTCCTCGGCGTGCGCCCCGAGAAGATCTCGCTCACGCACGCCGACGACGCGGGCGAGATCCCCGACGGGCGCAACCGCATCACCGGGAAGATCGCCGACTCCAGCTTCATCGGCGTCTCCACGCAGTACGTCATCGACAGCCCGCTGTGCGACTCCTTCGAGGTCTACGCGCAGAACATCGAGCGCGACAGCCGCCTCGCCCCCGGCGCCGAGGTCGTCCTGCACTGGAACCCGGCGCACTCCTTCGGGCTCGACGCCGCCCAGTCCGTCCATGACGGACAGGTGCAGGTCGCGGGCGCGGCCAAGGTCTCGGAGGACGCCGGCGCATGAGCACGACACTCCCCGACGCGCCCCCGGCGGCGCCCACGCCCGCGGAGAGGCCGAGCAAGCCCCGCAAGCGCGGCCGCCTCGTCCCGTACTGGCTGCTGCTGCCCGGCATCCTCTGGCTGGTGATCTTCTTCGCCCTGCCGATGGTGTACCAGGCGTCGACCTCGGTGCAGCAGGGCTCCTTGGAGGACGGCTTCAAGGTCACCTGGCACTTCGCCACGTACTGGGACGCGCTGTCCGAGTACTGGCCGCAGTTCCTCAGGTCCGTCCTCTACGCGGGTCTCGCCACGATCCTGTGCCTGCTGCTCGGCTACCCGCTCGCCTACCTCATCGCCTTCCGCGCGGGCCGCTGGCGCAACTTCATCATGGTCCTGGTGATCGCCCCGTTCTTCACCAGCTTCCTGATCCGTACGCTCGCCTGGAAGACGATCCTCGCGGACGGCGGCCCGGTCGTGGGCGTGCTCAACTCGCTGCACATCCTCGACGTCACGACCTGGCTCGGCATGACGGACGGCAGCCGGGTCCTCGCCACCCCGCTCGCGGTGGTGTGCGGACTCACGTACAACTTCCTGCCGTTCATGATCCTGCCGCTCTACACCTCGCTGGAGCGGATCGACGGCCGGCTGCACGAGGCGGCGGGCGATCTGTACGCGTCCCCGGCGACGACGTTCCGCAAGGTGACGTTCCCGCTGTCGATGCCGGGCGTCGTGTCCGGCACGCTGCTGACCTTCATCCCCGCGGCCGGTGACTACGTGAACGCCGATCTGCTCGGCTCCACCGACACCCGCATGGTCGGAAACGTCATCCAGACGCAGTTCCTGCGCATCCTCGACTATCCGACGGCGGCGGCGCTCTCCTTCATCCTCATGGCGGCCATTCTCTTCATGGTCACCTTCTACATCCGTCGTTCCGGGACGGAGGACCTCGTCTGATGCGCTGGCTGCGAAAGAACCTCGTCGTCATAGCGGGCCTGATCACACTCGGCTATCTCCTGCTGCCGAATCTCGTCGTCACGGTCTTCTCCTTCAACAAGCCGAAGGGCCGCTTCAATTACGAGTGGCAGGAATTCTCGACGGACGCCTGGAAGAACCCGTGCGGCGTCGCCGACATGTGCGGATCGCTCTCGCTGAGCCTCCAGATCGCGCTGTGGGCCACGATCGGCGCGACGGCCCTCGGCACGATGATCGCCTTCGCGCTCGTCCGCTACCGGTTCAGGGCGCGCGGCGCGATCAATTCGCTGATCTTCCTGCCGATGGCGATGCCGGAGGTCGTGATGGCGGCCTCGCTGCTCACGCTCTTCCTCAACATGGGCGCCCAGCTGGGCTTCTGGACGATTCTGATCGCCCACATCATGTTCTGCCTCAGCTTCGTGGTGACGGCGGTGAAGGCGCGCGTGATGTCGATGGACCCGCGCCTGGAGCAGGCGGCGCAGGACCTGTACGCGGGTCCGGTGCAGACGTTCCTGAGGGTCACGCTGCCGATCGCGGCCCCCGGTATCGCGGCGGGCGCGCTGCTCGCCTTCGCGCTCTCCTTCGACGATTTCATCATCACGAACTTCAACGCGGGATCGACCGTCACGTTCCCCATGTTCGTCTGGGGCTCGGCGCAGCGCGGAACGCCCGTTCAGATCAATGTCATCGGTACGGCCATGTTCCTCGTCGCCGTACTGTGTGTGCTGATTGCAATGACCATCGGCAAGCGCAAGAACAAGGTTTCCTGAACGACTCGCATTTTGAACTACTCGCATTTCTGAGGGAGTTGGAATCATGGCCGCACGCGCCATGAATCGCTGGACGAATTCACTCGCCGACGCCAAGCCGGTCGCGTACTGGCTCGACGACCCCGGCAGGCCCGAGGCCCGGCCCGCTCTGACCGGGGACGAGCACTGCGACCTACTGGTCGTGGGCGGCGGCTACAGCGGACTGTGGACCGCACTCATCGCCAAGGAGCGCGACCCCGGCCGCGACGTGGTCCTCGTCGAGGGCCGTGAGATCGGTTGGGCCGCGTCCGGGCGCAACGGCGGGTTCTGCGCCGCCTCCCTCACGCACGGCACGGCCAACGGGCTCGCCCGCTGGCCGGACGAGATCCGGAAGCTGGAGGAACTCGGCGCCGCCAACCTCGACGCCATCGAGGCGGCGGTCGCCCGCTACTCCATCGACTGCGACTTCGAGCGCACCGGCGAGCTGGACGTGGCGACGCAGCCCCACCAGGTCGCGGAACTGCACGATTTCTACGGCGAGTTGGGCGAGGCCGGGCTCGCGGACGGCGTCGAACTCCTCGACGCGGACCAGACCCGCGAGCAGGTCGACTCGCCCACCTTCCTCGGGTCGATGTACGACCGGCACGGCGTCGCGATGCTGCATCCGGCGAAGCTGGCGTGGGGCCTGAAGCGGGCCTGCGCCGACCTGGGCGTGCGGATCTACGAGAACACCCCGGCCACGGAGCTGTCCTCGAACGGCGCGGGCGTCGCGGTCCGCACCCCCTACGGCCGCGTCTTCGCCCGGCACGCCGCGCTGGCGACGAACGTCTTCCCGTCGCTGGTCAAGCGCACCCGCGCGTACACCGTCCCGGTGTACGACTACGCGCTGATGACGGAGCCGCTGAGCGCCGAGCAGCTCGCGGAGATCGGCTGGAAGAACCGGCAGGGCCTCGGCGACTCGGCCAACCAGTTCCACTACTTCCGGCTCTCCGCCGACAACCGGATCCTGTGGGGCGGCTACGACGCGATCTACCCGTACGGCGGCCGGGTGCGGGCCGAACACGACCACCGCCCGGAGACGTACGCGAAGCTGGCCGGCCACTTCTTCACGTGCTTCCCGCAGTTGGAAGGGCTGCGCTTCACGCACGCATGGGGCGGCGCGATCGACACCTGCTCCCGTTTCTCGGCGTTCTTCGGCACCGCGCACGCGGGCCGGGTGGCGTACGCCGCCGGATACACGGGCCTCGGCGTCGGCGCGACGCGCTTCGGCGCGGACGTGATGCTGGACCTCCTGGCGGGCGAGCGCACGGAGCGCACGGAGCTTGAGATGGTCCGCAAGAAGCCGCTCCCGTTCCCGCCGGAGCCGTTCGCGGCCACCGGTATCGCGCTCACCAAGTGGTCCCTCGCGCGCGCCGACGCGAACGGCGGCCGCCGCAATCTGTGGCTGAAGGCGATGGACACGGTGGGTCTCGGCTTCGACAGCTGAGACCGGCCCGCAGGTCAGGCGCTCTCGTCCGCCGTGAGCGTCCCCTGATGGAAGTACAGCCGCCACCCGGCCTCCGGGTGGCGGCGCCACACCGAACTGCGGTGCGCGCGGCGTCCGTTGTTGTCCGCGTGATACGTCAGGTGGACCACACCGGGCGCGAGCAGTGTGCCCCGCATCCCCGTGACCCGCACCGGGGGACCCGGCTCCACGGCAGCCGCGCCGGTCACCTCCAGGATCGACTCCCGGCCCCAACGGCGCCCGGACGCGCCGAACTCCACGAACTCCGGGTCGAGCAGCGCCGTCACCTCCGCGTCGGACGCCCGCACGCCGGGTTCGAGCAGTCGCAGCTCCCCGTCGATCGCCGCCCGGATCTGCGCGTTCACGTCCTCGTCCATGGCCCGAGCGTACGGGTGCGCCCGTGAATGATCACCCGGCGTACGCCCTGGTCGCACGCGGCCGAGAAAATTCACTACCTTCAGGTAACCGAAGTCGCGTAATGCCCCGGCCGCTTTCCCCTCTCGTTCGTGACGATCAGCGTCGATGTGAACGAGGAGGACCCCGTCATGACTGGCTCGGGGGACAAGGCCGCGGTCGAGTGGCTGGTGTCCGTGGCACCGGATCCGGACGCCTGCCGCTGGGAGTGGGAACGCAATCCGCACGGGGTGGCGCTGCTGCCCGCGGGCGAGCGGTGGGACGTACTGATCCTGCCGGGGGAGCTGGGCTATCCGACGCTCGACGTGCTGCGCCGGGTGATCGACAGGCCGGGGCCCGTGCTCGCGGACTTCGGGGCCGCCCGCATGGGCTTCTTCGTGCCCGCGGGCACCGCCGCCCGCTGGCTCGGCACCGGGGTGCGCGCGGTGGGCAGCGGCTCCTGGATCGTGGTGCCCTACCCCGGCAGGCTCGCGGGCGGCGTGCGCTGGCTGGTGCCGCCGGACGGCTCGGGCACGCTCACGGACCCCGCGCTCCTGGAGCTCGCGATGCACGAGGCGGCGGCCCAACTGGCAAGGGAAACAGGGGAGTAGTGGAGGGGCGACGGATACCCGACCCTTGACAACCCAATTGGTCTGGACCAAGTTGGGCGTGCTCCACCGTGCCCGTTTCCCCGCCACGCCCGGAGGCAGCCATGACCCGCTCCAGACCTCGCAGACCCCGCCGATCCCGCGGGCTCCTCACGAGCCTCACGGCCGCGGCGCTCGCCGCGACCGGCCTCACCGCCCTGTCCGGCACGGCGAACGCCGCCGACGTCGACCTCGCCCGCAACGGCGGATTCGAGTCCGGCCTGGACGGCTGGACCTGCTCGGCCGGCACGGGCAGAAACGTCAACTCACCCGTCCACAGCGGAAATTCGGCGCTCCAGGCCACGCCATCGGGCGCCGACAACGCCCGGTGCGCGCAGACCGTCACGGTCAAGCCCGACTCCACGTACACGCTGTCCGGATACGTCCGCGGCAGCTACGTCTACCTCGGTGCGAGCGGCACCGGCACCACGGACGTGTCGACCTGGACCCCGTCGGCGTCCGACTGGCAGCAGCTCAGGACCACCTTCCGCACCGGCCCCGCCACCACGAAGGTCACGATCTACACCCACGGCTGGTACGGCAGCCCCGCCTACGCCGCCGACGACCTCACCCTGCTCGGCCCGGGCACCGAGACCCCGGCGCCGCCCGCCGCGCCCACGGGCCTGAAGACCTCGGCCGTCACCGCGACGAGCGTCGGCCTGTCCTGGTCGGCGGTCCCCGGCGCCACGAGCTACACGGTGTACCGCAATGGCGCCAAGTCCCAGACCGTGAACGGCACTTCGGCCACGGTCATCGGCCTCGCGCCCGCCACCGCCCACAGCTTCCAGGTCACCGCCGGCAACGACGCGGGCGAGTCCGCGAAGTCGGCGACGGTGACGGCGACCACGGCCGAGGGCCCCGGCGGCTCCGGCAGCACGGACCTCCCCGCCCACGCCCTCGTCGGCTACCTCCACGCGAGCTTCGCCAACGGCGCCGGCTACACCCGCCTCGCCGACGTCCCCGACAGCTGGGACGTCATCGACCTCGCCTTCGGCGAACCCACCTCGACGACCTCGGGGGACATCCGCTTCGACCGCTGCCCGGCCGTCGAGTGCCCGGGCGTCGAGTCGGACGCCGACTTCAAGGCCGCGATCAAGGCCAAGCAGGCGGCGGGCAAGAAGGTCCTGATCTCCATCGGGGGCCAGAACGGCCAGGTCCAGCTCACCACGGCGGCCGCCCGCGACACCTTCGTCTCCTCGGTCTCGAAGATCATCGACGAGTACGGCCTCGACGGCCTCGACATCGACTTCGAGGGGCACTCGCTGTCCCTCAACGCCGACGACACCGACTTCAAGAACCCCAAGACCCCCGTGATCGTGAACCTGATCTCGGCGGTGAAGACCCTGAAGGCCAAGTACGGCGACAAGTTCGTGCTGACCATGGCCCCGGAGACGTTCTTCGTCCAGCTCGGCTACCAGTACTACGGCACCGGCAAATGGGGCGGCCAGGACCCGCGCGCGGGAGCGTACCTCCCGGTCATCCACGCCCTGCGCGACGACCTGACGCTCCTGCACGTCCAGGACTACAACTCCGGCTCGATCATGGGCCTCGACAACCAGTACCACTCCATGGGCGGCGCCGACTTCCACATCGCCATGACCGACATGCTGCTCACCGGCTTCCCGGTCGCGGGCGACGCGGCCAACGTCTTCCCGCCCCTGCGCCCCGACCAGATCGCGATCGGCATGCCGGCCTCCACCCAGGCGGGCAACGGCTACGTGAGCCCGGCCGAGACCAACAAGGCCCTCGACTGCCTCACCAAGAAGACCAACTGCGGCTCGTACGCCACCCACGGCACCTGGCCGGCCCTGCGCGGCCTGATGACGTGGTCGATCAACTGGGACCGCTTCAACAACTGGGAGTTCCAGAAGAACTTCGACGGCTACTTCGGCTGACCGCGGACGCCGCCGCGCACAGCAACAGCACCGACAGGCACCAGCTCCCGACCACATCGGCCGGCCAGTGGTAGCCCTGCCGCACGAGTCCCAGGCCTACGGCCGTGTTCACCAGGACGCAGCCGTAGGCCAGTCGGCGTGAGCGCAGCAACAGGACGCACAGCCCGTACGCGACCGCCGCCGTCGCCGCGTGGCCCGAGGGGTAGAAGCCCGTGGCCGGGGCCATGGGCGGCGGTCCCGGGCGGTCGACGAGCGACTGGAGCGGGGCCACCAGGGCGGGGACCAGGGACATCGTGACGACGGCGGCGAGTACGGGGCGCCAGGCCCGGGTGCGCCAGGTGACGTACGCGAGGGTCGCGGCGAGGACCGGGAGGGCGACCGTCATGTTGCCGAGGTCGGCGAGGAATTCGGCGGGGCCCGCGGGGATCGCGCCGGTGCGGATCGTGTCGCCGAGGCGCTCGTCGTACGCGAGGAGGGGGCCGTCGGAGGCGACCTGCCAGGTGAGTGCGGCGAAGAGGAGCGCCGCGAAGAGGCTGAGAAAGATGGTCGGCCGGTTCGGAACAGGGGGGGTAGTTCCGAACCGGCCGAACTGGCCGGAGTGTCGCGCGCCCCGGGGGGTTTGGGGCGGGCGACCGTCCGACCGGTGAGGAGTTCCGGAGCCGGAAGCTCCGGGTGTGTGCGCGAGGGCACGACCAGGGCGAAGCTGGGGAGGCCTCGACCCGGTATCGCCCGCAGTCACCTGCGAGCGGGGTGTTTCTCTCATCTGCAGAAACCGTACGGCAGGGGCTCAGGGTGCGACACCCGGTTGGGCAACATCCCATGGGCCTCGCACACCTTCTTCACACGGCCCGACCGTCGTCGCAGGTCACGGAATTGTCGCGGTCCGCGTCGTCACGATCGGGCGGTGTGGCTCCTGTTGCCGGAGCGGTGTCGTCGGACTGGATCAGAGCGCCGCGAAGGCGTTCTCGATGATGTCGAGGCCCTCGTTCAGGAGCTCCTGGCCGATGACGAGCGGCGGCAGGAAACGCAGCACGTTGCCGTAGGTGCCACAGGTGAGGACGAGCAGGCCCTCGGCGTGGCAGGCCTTGGCGAGCGCGGCGGTGGCCTCCGGGTTCGGCTCCTTGGTCGCCGGGTCCTTGACCAGCTCGACGGCGATCATGCCGCCGCGGCCGCGGATGTCGCCGATGACCGGGAACTTCTCCTGCATCGCCGACAGGCGCGACTTCATCGTCGTCTCGATCTCCTTCGCCTTGGCGTTGAGGTCGAGCTCCTTCATCGTCTCGATGGCGCCGAGCGCACCGGCACAGGCCACCGGGTTGCCGCCGTAGGTGCCGCCGAGGCCGCCCGCGTGCGCGGCGTCCATGATCTCGGCCTTGCCGGTGACGGCGGCGAGCGGGAGGCCGCCCGCGATGCCCTTGGCGGTCGTGATCAGGTCCGGGACGATGCCCTCGTCCTCGCACGCGAACCACTGGCCGGTGCGGCAGAAGCCGGACTGGATCTCGTCCGCGACGAAGACGATGCCGTTGTCGGCGGCGAACCGGCGGATCGCCGGGAGGAAGCCCTTGGCCGGCTCGATGAAGCCGCCCTCGCCGAGCACCGGCTCGATGATGATCGCGGCGACGTTGTCCGCGCCGATCTGCTTGGTGATCTGGTCGATCGCCTGGGCGGAGGCCTCGGCGCCCGCGTTCTCCTGGCCGGTCGGCCAGCGGTAGCCGTAGGCCACCGGGACGCGGTAGACCTCGGGGGCGAACGGGCCGAAGCCGTTCTTGTACGGCATGTTCTTCGAGGTCAGCGCCATCGTCAGGTTCGTCCGGCCGTGGTAGCCGTGGTCGAAGACGACGACCGCCTGGCGCTTGGTGTGGGCGCGGGCGATCTTGACGGCGTTCTCGACGGCCTCGGCGCCGGAGTTGAAGAGCGCGCTCTTCTTCTCGTGGTCGCCCGGCGTGAGCTCGGCGAGGGCCTCGGCGACGGCGACGTAGCTCTCGTACGGCGTGACCATGAAGCAGGTGTGGGTGAAGTCCTGCAGCTGCGCGGAGGCGCGGCGGACCACGGCCTCGGCGGAGGCGCCGACGGAGGTCACGGCGATGCCGGAACCGAAGTCGATCAGGCGGTTCCCGTCGACGTCCTCGATGATGCCGCGGTCGACCTTGGCGGTGAACACCGGCAGCGTGGAGCCCACGCCTGCGGCGACGACCGCGGTGCGGCGGGCCTGCAGCTCCTGCGACTTCGGGCCGGGGATGGCGGTGACGACGCGGCGCTCCTGCGGGATGTCGCTCATGCGGGACTCCTGGTTCTTGATCCGGTCCCGGGTTCGGTGTCGAGGTCGCTGGGCCGCTGGGTCGCTGTGCCTCTAGTGCCTCTAGGTCGATGCCGCCGGGGCTGTTTTCGGGGGTTTCTCGCAGGTTAGGGGCGGGGGAGCGGGGTGGTCATGCTCCATCGGGGCGGGGTCGGGATTGGGTGTTGTCCGTCTTGGACAGGTGTGGATCGAGTGCGGCCGCGGCAGCGGTCGGACGCGCGGCGCCGCGACGGGCCCGGCCCATGGGGCGCGTATGCGGTGAACTCCCCTGGTGCGGGCATTAGATTGAGGCCCGATCGACGCACATGGCACGAGTGGACCGGGCAGGTCAGGGGGCGGCGCCCTCCTGACGGATCGGGCTGGACACGGAAAGCGCCGGGCGTCGGTGCAGACAAGTGGGGTCTGGTGCGTGCGGCTGCAAGGCGGAGGAGGGCGTCAACGCGGAGCGTTGGCAACCGACGACAACGCGGCAGATGTGCGTGCCAGGGCCCGCGACTCCAGCAAGATCCGTCAGGAGGGCGTCAAGCGATGGACAGCGACAGCGGGATGCGGGAGACGCAGGGGGCCGGGGGCGATCGGCGGGCCGCCGCGCCCGTGCCGCGTCCCGCGCGGCCGCCCCGTCCCGCCGCCCCGCCGATGCCCCGGCAGGCGCCGAGCGCGTCCCGCGGTGCGGTGGCCGAGTGGCTCGCCGCGCGCCGACCCAAGGCGCAGCCGGGCGTCTGGCGGTACGAGTACGAGCCCCGGCCGCCCCAGCAGGACACGGCTGCGCTCGGGCGCAGGCTGTTGCTGTGGATGGCGCTGTCGTTCCTGGTCGGCATCCTGCTGTGGAGCCTGTGGCGGCGCGGCACGCTGCCCTACCAGTGGGCTCCGCTGAAGATCTTCACGCCGGACAGCTGGTGGTGGCCCGGCACGACCACGGTCCGCGACCCGAAGGCATCCGACGCGCTCGCCGTCTACGAAGGCGTGGCGTTCGCTGTGCTTGTCTTCCTGGTGGGGCGGTTCGGGGCGTGGGGGGAGGGCATCCAGCACTTCGTCGTGCGGCGCCCGCAGCCCGCTCGCGCCGTCATCGCCTCGGTCGCCGCAGTGGGTGTGCTGATCTTCGTATGGCCTTACGCACTGGGGCTCGACTGGCGGCCGCTGCCGATCGTCGACCCAGTGTTCTCCCTCGTCATCCTCATCGCGGGCGGCAACGGTTTCCTCCGGAGCGTGCCGATCCTCGCCTACCTGCTGTACGGCCTGATCGCCGCAGCCGTCCTGTACCCCTTCGCCCGGGTCGGCGGCTGGCTGGAGTTGTGGTCGGGGCGCCGGCGGAGCAGGGTCCCGGCGCCACCCGCCGCACCACCCGCGCGCGCTGCCTGGTCGCAGCTGCGCGAGGCCGGCCAGGACCAGGCCGCCGACGTGCTCACCGCCGAGGTCGCGGGCGGCCGCATGAACGACGTCGACTGCGCCCGCGTCACGCACGCCTGGCGGCAGGCCGCCGATCCGGCGACCTTCGCCAAGACCGTGCTCAAGCAGGGCGCGGGCGCCTGGGCGCACCCCTCGGGCCAGCGCGATCTGCCCGCCCGCGCGGCGGCGCACGACCTGCTCGTCGGACAGGTGCGGATCGGCTCCTACGCGAGCGACGAGCGCAATCCCTACGCGCTGCGCGGCGCGGGCGTCGCCCTCGACCCGAGCCTGCTCGGCACCTCGCTCCTCGCCGTCGGCCCGCCCGGCGCGGGCAAGACGGCGGGCGTCGTCCGCCCCGTGGTCGAGTCCCTGGCGCTCCAGGCGCTCACCGGGCAGTGCGCCGTGCTCGCGGTCTGCGCGAAGGGCACCCCACTCGGCCCCGACGACGCGTACGACGTGGTGGTCGGTCCGGGCGACCGGACGTCGCTGCACGACCTCGACCTGTACGCGGACGCCACCGACGCGGACGAGGCGGCGGGCTTCCTCGCCGAGGGCCTGATCGGCGACCTGGACGCCGTGGACACCCGGCGCGCGGCTACGGCGCTGGCCCAGCTTCTCGGCCCCTACCGCGAGGCGTACGACGCGTTCCCGGCGGTGCCGGTGCTGCGCGAACTCCTTGAGGGCGAGCCGGGGGCCCTCGCCGACCTTGAGGGGCGGCTCCCGGCGGACTCCGCGATGCGCCGCGAACTCGACGCCCGGCTGCGCCAGTCGGGCACCGCGAACGACCCGGGCCCGATGCTCGCCGACCGCCTCGCCCTCCTGGACCGCCCGGTCTTCTCCGGCTTCTTCGACCCGGCGGCCGCCCGCCCGTTCTCTGTGCGGGCCCTCGCGCACCACCCGCTGCGGGTCCGCGTCGACCTGCCCGAGCAGGGCCACGAAGAGGCGTCGCGGCTGCTCGCCCGGCTGCTGCTCGCCCAGTTCACCTCCGTCGTACGGGGCCGGGCGGGGCGCTCCCACTTCGCCTGCCTGGTCCTCGACGACGCGGCGCGCACCGTGACCCCCGAGACGGTCCGCGGCATTCAGCGATTGCGCTCCACCAACGCCGGGGTGGTGCTCGGGCTGCGCACCATCGGCGAGGTCGCCGAGTCCCTGCAGGGCCCGCTGTACGCGGCCGTCGGCTGCCGCATGGCGTTCTCCGGGGTCACCACATGGGACGGGCGGCGCTTCGCGGAGGCCTGGGGCACGGAGTGGGTGGAGACCGAGGAGGTCGCGCAGCACGCGGTGTTCGCGCAGCAGCCGCTGACCCGCGCCCTGCACAAGGCGCGCCGGATGGTGACCGGGAAGGCCGTCACCACGGACGCCGTCACGGTGCGCAAGGTGGAGCGCGAGCGCTGGTCGGCCTCCGACCTGGCGCACGCGGTGCCGCCGGGGCACGCGGTGCTGTCGCTCACCACCGTTCGTGGTGAGCACGCTCCGCCGCTGCTCGTGGACCTGAGGGGCTGAGAGGGGCGTGAAAGCGCCTGAAGGTTGACTGAGCTTTCAGGGGGCCCGGCCCCGGTAGTACGTACGGTGAGGCAGAATCGGCACTGGTCGTTCATACGGACCGGCCAAAAGCTTCACAGGATCCACGAGAGCCGGATCCCCGTGAGACCCACGAGAACCGATCTCCGAGTACGTCCAGCCACCCCCTGTACGCCCAGCTGACCCGAAGGTCTGGCCCATGCCGCCCACGCTCGCCTCGCTCGTCCACCACTCGGCGCTCAAGCTCGGCGTGCGCGCGGGCGAGCAGCACCTGGACACGCCGGTCCGCTGGGCGCACGTGAGCGAGCTCGCCGACCCCGTCCCGTACATGGAGGGCGGCGAGCTCCTCCTGATCACCGCGCTCAAGCTGGACGCCGAGGACCCCGACGCCATGCGCCGCTACGTGAAGCGGCTCGCCGAGGCGGGGGTCGTCGGCCTGGGCTTCGCCGTCGGCGTCAACTACGACGACGTCCCCGAGGCCCTCGTGAAGGCGGCGCAGGACGAGGGACTGCCGCTGCTCGCGGTGCCGCCGCGCACGCCCTTCATCGCCATCAGCAAGGCGGTCTCCGCCGCGATCGCCGCCGAGCAGTACAAGGCCGTCACGTCCGGGTTCGCCGCCCAGCGCGAACTCACCAAGCAGGCGCTGGGCAGCGGGCCCGAAGGGGTGCTGGCCGTGCTCGCCGCGCAGGTCGACGGGTGGGCGGCGCTGTACGACGCGTCCGGCGCCGTCGTCGCCACCGCGCCGGACTGGGCGGGCCGCCGTGCCGCCCGCCTGACCGGCGACGTGGAGCGGCTGCGGGACCGGCCCGCGCCCGCCAGCGCGGTCGTGGAGAGCGGCTCCGACGACCGGGTCGAACTGCACTCCATCGGCACGGGCCGGCGGCCCCGCGCGGCCCTCGCGGTGGGCACGGCCGCGACCCTCGGCACCGCCGAGCGCTACGCCCTGCACTCGGCCATCGCCCTGCTGACCCTCACCACCGAACGCTCTCGGGCGCTGTACGCGGCCGAGCAGCGGATCGGCGCGGCCGTGCTGCGGATGCTGCTCGCGGGGGAGCCCGACCACGCGCGGGCCGTCGCGGGCGACCTGTATGGGGCGCTGCTCGACGCCCCGTTCCGGATGGTGATCGCGGAATCCGTGGCGCCGCCGCCCAGCGGGGTCGCGCCGGCGACCGGCGCGAAGTCGGGCGGGGCCCGGTCGGCCGGGACGGCGGCGCTGCTCGCGGAGGCGGTGACCGGGGCCGGTGGGCCGGGGATGGGGTCGCTGCTGACCCTCGCGGACGTCGTGGAGTCCGCGGCGGCGCGCTCCGGCGAGGCGCTGCTCGTCGTGCCCGAGGGCGAGCGCCTCGTGCTGCTCGCCGTCGACGGCGGGGCGGCGGCCGAGGCCTGCCTCCAGTACGCGGAGGCACTGGAGTCGACGCGCGGCGAGGGCTCCTCCGAGGACGAACTGGTCATCGGCTTCTCGGCGCCGGCCGGGCCGATCGCGGCGGTCTCCGCGTACAAGCAGGCCGAACAGGCGCTCTCGGTCGCCCGCAGGCGCGGCCGCATCCTCGTCGAGCACGAGGACGTGGCGACGGGCTCGGTGCTGCCCCTGCTCGGCGACGACGCGGTCCGGGCGTTCGCGGACGGCCTCCTGCGGGCGCTGCGCGACCACGACGCGACGGGCCGGGGCGACCTGGTGGCCTCGCTCCGGGCGTGGCTCTCCCGGCACGGCCAGTGGGACGCGGCGGCGGCGGACCTGGGCGTCCACCGCCACACGCTCCGCTACCGGATGCGGCGGGTCGAGGAGATCCTCGGCCGCTCCCTGGACGACCCGGACGTCCGCATGGAGCTGTGGCTGGCGCTGAAGGCGACCGGGACCTGATCGCGCCCACCCGGCGTTGCGCCCGCGGGGCTCCGCCCCGGACCCCGCTGCTCGATCGCCGCAGGGGCTTGATTTGCCCACCTCGCGCTTGATCTCTCAAGGCCCGTCGCCGATGGACCTTTCAAGCCCCGCCGGCGATTGAGGCGCGGGGTCCGGGGCGGAGCCCCGAGGCCGTAACGCCGTTGTGCCAATCCGTCGAAGACGACAGTGCCCACCACTCCGTAACGTCGAAACGACCACCCGCCGCTCCCGGCCTACCTTGGTCACACCCACCGCAACATCCACGGAGAGGCCGGTAACCGACCCATGACCACCCACGCCTTCTGGCTCGCCGGCCGCCAGGCCACCGGTGACACGACGTTCGACGTCCACAACTCCTACGACGGCCGCCTCGTCGGCACCGTCGCCGAGCCGACCGAAGCCCAGGTGGAGGAGGCCGTCGCCGCGGCCCACGCCGTGGTCGACGAGTTCGCCGCGACCCCCGCCCACGTACGGGCCAAGGCCCTGAACCACGTGGCCGACCGCCTCGTCGAGCGCACCGAGGAGATCGCCCAGCTGATCTCCGCCGAGAACGGCAAGCCGATCAAGTGGGCCCGCGGCGAGGTCGGCCGCGCCGTCTCCGTGTTCCGCTTCTCCGCCGAGGAGGCCCGCCGCTGGAACAGCGGCGAGGCCCAGCGTCTCGACACCGACGCGGGCGGCACCGGCCGCATGGCCATCACCCGCCGCATCCCGAAGGGCGTCGTCCTCGGCATCGCGCCCTTCAACTTCCCGCTGAACCTGAGCGCCCACAAGGTCGCCCCGGCCATCGCGGTGGGCGCGCCCATCATCCTCAAGCCGGCCCCGGCCACCCCGATCTCCTCGCTGATCCTCGGCGAGCTGCTTGCGGAGACGGACCTCCCGGCCGGCTCCTGGTCCGTCCTCACGGTCCCGAACGACCGCATGCCCGCCCTGGTCCAGGACGAGCGCCTCCCGGTCATCTCCTTCACCGGCTCGGGCCCGGTCGGCTACGCGATCATGGACAGCGTGCCGCGCAAGCACTGCACCCTGGAGCTCGGCGGCAACGGTGCGGCCGTCGTCCTCGCCGACTACGCCTCCGAGGCGGACCTGGACTGGGCGGCGCAGCGCATCGCCACCTTCTCCAACTACCAGGGCGGCCAGTCCTGCATCTCGGTGCAGCGCGTCATCGCCGACGCCACCGTGTACGACCGGCTGCTGCCGAAGATCGTCGCGGCGGTCGAGGCCCAGGTCACCGGCGACCCGGCGGACGACGCCACCGACGTCGGCCCGCTGGTCAGCGAGGACGCCGCCAAGCGCGTCGAGTCGTGGGTGACCGAGGCCGTGGACGCCGGCGCGTCGCTCCTCGCGGGCGGCAAGCGTGACGGCGCCACCTACGCGCCCACCGTCCTCGCCGACGTCCCGGCCGACGTGACGATCGCCTGCGAGGAGGTCTTCGGACCGGTCCTCACGGTCAAGAAGGTGGACGGCGAGGCCGCTGCCTTCGCCGCCGTCAACGACTCCAAGTACGGCCTCCAGGCGGGCGTGTTCACGCACGACCTCCAGACCGCGTTCCGCGCCCACCGCGCGCTCGAGGTCGGCGGCGTGGTCATCGGCGACGCCCCGTCCTACCGCGCCGACCAGATGCCGTACGGCGGCGCCAAGCAGTCCGGCGTCGGCCGCGAGGGCGTCAAGTTCGCCATGGACGACTACACGTACGAGCGAGTCCTCGTCCTGACGGGCCTCGCCCTGTAGTACGCACCAAAGACCCCGGCGCGCGCCTGATCCGCGCGCCGGTCACGACGGCCGGAGCCCACTGTGCGGGGGCTCCGGCCGTCGGCGTTCGGCTGCGCGAGGACTGGTCGACATGCCCGTTATCGGGTACATACGATCCAGTAGCACCGGTCGGTAACGAGCCGGGCGGTGGACCCGACGCGCGGCGAGGTGAACCTCATGTCCGCAACATCCAGGCCCAAGGTCTCGGAGCGAGAAGCACGCGAAGTCGCGGAGGCGGCCCGTGAACAGGACTGGCGCAAGCCCAGCTTCGCCAAGGAACTGTTCCTCGGCCGGTTCCGGCTCGACCTCATCCACCCGCACCCGCTGCCCGCCGACGAGGACGCGCAGCGCGGCGAGGAATTCCTGGCCAAGCTGCGCGACTTCTGCGAGACGAAGATCGACTCGGCCCGCATCGAGCGCGAGTCGCAGATCCCCGACGAGACGATCAACGGGCTCAAGGAGCTCGGCGCGCTCGGCATGAAGATCGATACGAAGTACGGCGGCCTCGGCCTCACGCAGGTCTACTACAACAAGTCGCTCGCGCTGGTCGGTTCGGCCTCGCCCGCCATCGGCGCCCTGCTCTCCGCGCACCAGTCCATCGGCGTACCGCAGCCGCTCAAGCAGTTCGGCACGCAGGAGCAGAAGGACACCTTCCTGCCGCGCTGCGCCCGCACCGACATCTCCGCCTTCCTGCTCACCGAGCCCGACGTCGGCTCCGACCCGGCCCGGCTCGCCACCACCGCGGTACCCGAGGGCGACGAATACGTCCTCGACGGCGTGAAGCTGTGGACGACGAACGGCGTCGTGGCCGACCTCCTCGTCGTCATGGCCCGCGTACCGAAGTCGGAGGGCCACAAGGGCGGCATCACCGCGTTCGTCGTCGAGGTGGCCTCCGAGGGCATCACCGTCGAGAACCGCAACGCGTTCATGGGCCTGCGCGGCATCGAGAACGGCGTCACCCGCTTCCACCGCGTCCGGGTCCCCGCGGCGAACCGGATCGGACCGGAGGGGGCCGGGCTCAAGATCGCGCTCACCACTCTCAACACCGGCCGCCTCTCCCTGCCTGCGATGTGCGTCGGCGCGGGCAAGTGGTGCCTCAAGATCGCCCGCGAGTGGTCGGCGGAGCGCGAACAGTGGGGCAGGCCCGTCGCGTTCCACGAGGCCGTCGGCTCGAAGATCTCCTTCATCGCGGCGACGTCCTTCGCGCTCGAAGCCGTCCTTGACCTTTCCTCGCAAATGGCCGACGAGGACCGCAACGACATCCGCATCGAGGCCGCCCTCGCCAAGCTCTACGGCTCCGAGATGGCCTGCTTGATGGCCGACGAGCTCGTCCAGATCCGCGGCGGCCGCGGCTTCGAGACGGCCGAGTCCCTCGCGGCCCGCGGCGAACGCGCGGTCCCCGCCGAACAGGTCCTGCGCGATCTGCGCATCAACCGCATCTTCGAGGGCTCGACCGAGATCATGCACCTGCTGATCGCCCGCGAGGCCGTGGACGCCCACCTGTCGGTCGCGGGCGACCTGATCGACCCCGAGAAGTCCTTGCAGGACAAGGCGAAGGCGGGTGCGAAGGCGGGCGGCTTCTACGCGAAGTGGCTCCCGAAGCTGGTCGCAGGACCCGGTCAACTTCCGCGCACCTACAGCGAGTTCCACCCCTCCGGTCACCCCGACCTCTCCATCCACCTGCGCTTCGTCGAACGCTCGGCCCGCAAGCTCGCCCGTTCCACCTTCTACGCGATGTCCCGCTGGCAGGGCCGCATGGAGACCAAGCAGGGCTTCCTCGGCCGGATCGTCGACATCGGCGCCGAACTCTTCGCCATGAGCGCGGCCTGCGTACGCGCCGAACTCCTGCGCACCACGGAGGCGTACGGCCGCGAGGCGTACCAGCTCGCCGACGCCTTCTGCCGCCAGTCCCGCATCCGCGTCGACGAACTCTTCGACCGGCTGTGGACCAACACCGACGAACTGGACCGCAAGGTCGTCAAGGGCGTCATCGGCGGTACGTACACATGGCTGGAGCAGGGCGTCGTCGACCCCAGCGGCGACGGCCCCTGGATCGCGGAGGCGGCGCCCGGACCGAGCAAACGCGAGAACGTGCACCGGCCGATCCGCTGATCCCGGCGCACTTGTGCCATCCCGTGTCGGACGCACAGGGAGTTCACGCAAGAATGGGGGGATGAGCGACAGCCCATCCCCCCTCGCGGACCCGCATCTCGTCTTCGACCCGGCCCCGGCCGACGCCCCTCGCGACGTCGCCGTCCTGGGCTCCACGGGCTCCATCGGCACGCAGGCCGTCGACCTCGTCCTGCGCAATCCCGACCGGTTCCGCGTCACCGCGCTCAGCGCCGCGGGCGGCCGCGTCGAGCTGCTCGCCGAGCAGGCGCACCGGCTGCGCGTACGCACCGTGGCCGTGGCCCGCGAGGACGCCGTGCCCGCGCTGCGCGAGGCGCTCACCGCGCAGTACGGGGCGGGGGAGCGGCTCCCCGAGATCCTCGCGGGACCGGACGCGGCCACCGAGATCGCGGGCCGCGGCGACTGCCACACCGTGCTCAACGGCATCACCGGCTCCATCGGCCTGGCCCCGACGCTCGCCGCCCTCGAAGCGGGCCGCACCCTCGCGCTCGCCAACAAGGAGTCGCTGATCGTCGGCGGCCCGCTGGTGAAGGCGGTCGCCGAGCCCGGCCAGATCATCCCGGTCGACTCCGAGCACGCCGCGCTCTTCCAGGCCCTCGCCGGCGGCACCCGCGCCGACGTCCGCAAGCTCGTCGTCACCGCCTCCGGCGGCCCCTTCCGGGGACGTACGAAGGCGGACCTCGCGAACGTCACCGTCGAGGACGCCCTCGCGCACCCCACCTGGGCGATGGGCCCGGTCATCACGATCAACTCCTCGACCCTGGTCAACAAGGGGCTCGAGGTCATCGAGGCGCACCTGCTGTACGACATCCCCTTCGACCGCATCGAGGTCGTCGTGCACCCGCAGTCCTATGTGCACTCCATGGTCGAGTTCGTCGACGGCTCGACGCTCGCCCAGGCCACCCCGCCCGACATGCGCGGCCCCATCGCGGTCGGCATCGGCTGGCCCGAGCGGATCCCCGACGCGGCGCCCGCGTTCGACTGGACGAAGGCCTCCAGCTGGGAGTTCTTCCCGCTCGACAACGAGGCCTTCCCCGCGGTGGGGCTCGCCCGGCACGTGGGGGAGCTCGCGGGCACGGCCCCGGCGGTGTTCAATGCCGCCAACGAGGAGTGCGTGGACGCGTTCTTGAAGGGCGCCCTGCCGTACAACGGGATCATGGAAACGGTGACGAAGGTCGTGGCGGAACACGACACACCCGGAACGGGAACTTCGCTCACCGTCGCGGACGTCCTCGAAGCGGAGACCTGGGCGCGCGCCCGGGCCCGTGAACTGACCGCAACGGACAAGGCAGCCGCGGAGGCTCGTGCATGACGACCTTGATGATGATCCTCGGCGTAGTCATCTTCGCGGTGGGCCTGCTCTTCTCCATCGCCTGGCACGAGCTGGGCCACCTGTCGACGGCGAAGCTCTTCGGCATCCGCGTCCCGCAGTACATGGTCGGCTTCGGCCCGACCATCTTCTCGCGGAAGAAGGGCGACACCGAGTACGGCGTCAAGGCGATCCCGCTCGGCGGCTACATCCGCATGATCGGCATGTTCCCGCCCGGCGCCGACGGCAAGATCGAGTCCCGCTCGACCTCGCCGTTCCGCTCCATGGTGGAGGACGCGCGCGCCGCGGCCTTCGAGGAGCTGAAGCCCGGTGACGAGACGCGGCTCTTCTACACGCGCAAGCCGTGGAAGCGCGTCATCGTCATGTTCGCGGGCCCGTTCATGAACCTGGTCCTCGCGATCGGCCTGTTCCTCACGGTCCTGATGGGCTTCGGCGTCACCCAGCAGACGAACGTCGTCTCGTCCGTCTCGTCCTGCGTCATCCAGGCCAGCGCCAACCGCGACAGCTGCAATGCCTCCGACCCGGAGTCCCCGGCGAAGGCGGCGGGGCTCCAGCCGAAGGACAAGATCGTGTCCTTCAATGGGGTCGCGACGGACGAGTGGAACGCCCTGTCCGACGAGATCCGCAAGAGCGCCGGCGACACCGTGCCGATCGTGGTCGAGCGCGACGGACAGCAGCAGACGCTGACCGCGAAGATCGCCACCAACCAGGTGCCGAAGAAGGACGCCAGCGGCCAGATCACCGACGGCTACGTCAACGCCGGCTTCCTCGGCTTCACCGCCGCCACCGGCGTCGTACGGCAGGACTTCGGCGACTCCGTGACCTGGATGTCCGACCGGGTCGGCGACGCGGTGGACTCCATCATCGCGCTGCCCGCGAAGATCCCGGCCCTGTGGGACGCGGCGTTCGGCGACGGCCCGCGCGAGCAGGACTCGCCGATGGGCGTGGTCGGCGCGGCCCGGGTCGGCGGCGAGATCTTCACCCTGGACATCCCGCCGACGCAGCAGCTGGCGATGGCGCTGATGCTGGTCGCCGGCTTCAACCTGTCGCTGTTCCTCTTCAACATGCTGCCGCTGCTGCCGCTCGACGGCGGGCACATCGCGGGCGCCCTGTGGGAGGCGCTGCGCAGGAACGTGGCGAAGGTGTTCCGGCGTCCGGACCCGGGCCCGTTCGACGTGGCGAAGCTCATGCCCGTGGCGTACGTGGTGGCCGGTGTCTTCGTCTGTTTCACCATCCTGGTGCTGATCGCGGACGTGGTGAACCCGGTGAAAATCTCCTGATCAGAAGCCGGTCATGCCCCGTTCGGGCACTGGTCGACAGCTGTTGGTGACTGCCCGGCACCATAGGTGCCGGGCAGTCCCTCTTTATGAGGGTTTACGGGGGCGCGATGTGCTGGTGCACGCGCCGGTGACGTAATCTCGGAAGCCTCTGGACTCGATCCACATCCTTGGGGTTGCACAGCAGATGACTGCGATTTCTCTCGGCATTCCGTCGGTACCGACCAAGCTCGCCGAGCGGCGCAAGAGCCGCCAGATCCAGGTCGGCACCGTGGCGGTCGGCGGAGACGCGCCCGTTTCGGTGCAGTCCATGACCACCACGCGCACCTCCGACATCGGCGCGACCCTGCAGCAGATCGCCGAGCTGACGGCGTCCGGCTGCCAGATCGTCCGCGTCGCCTGCCCTACGCAGGACGACGCCGACGCGCTGCCCGTCATCGCCAGGAAGTCGCAGATCCCGGTGATCGCGGACATCCACTTCCAGCCGAAATACGTCTTCGCGGCCATCGAGGCCGGCTGCGCCGCGGTCCGCGTCAACCCCGGCAACATCAAGCAGTTCGACGACAAGGTCAAGGAGATCGCCCAGGCGGCGAAGGACCACGGCACGCCGATCCGGATCGGCGTGAACGCGGGCTCCCTCGACAAGCGGCTGCTCCAGAAGTACGGCAAGGCGACCCCCGAGGCGCTCGCCGAGTCCGCGCTGTGGGAGGCGGGCCTCTTCGAGGAGCACGGCTTCCGCGACATCAAGATCTCCGTGAAGCACAACGACCCGGTGGTCATGGTCAACGCGTACCGGCAGCTCGCCGCGCAGTGCGACTACCCGTTGCACCTCGGTGTGACCGAGGCGGGCCCGGCGTTCCAGGGCACGATCAAGTCCGCGGTCGCCTTCGGCGCGCTGCTCTCCGAGGGCATCGGCGACACGATCCGCGTCTCCCTGTCCGCCCCGCCGGTCGAGGAGATCAAGGTCGGCAACGCGATCCTGGAGTCCCTCAACCTCAAGCCGCGCCGCCTGGAGATCGTCTCCTGCCCGTCCTGCGGCCGTGCCCAGGTCGACGTCTACAAGCTCGCCGAGGAGGTCACCGCCGGCCTCGACGGTATGGAGGTCCCGCTGCGCGTGGCCGTCATGGGCTGCGTCGTGAACGGGCCGGGCGAGGCCCGCGAGGCCGACCTCGGCGTCGCCTCCGGCAACGGCAAGGGCCAGATCTTCGTCAAGGGTGAGGTCATCAAGACGGTGCCCGAGTCGAAGATCGTCGAGACGCTGATCGACGAGGCGATGAAGATCGCCGAGCAGATGGAGAAGGACGGAATCCCGTCCGGTGAGCCCTCGGTTTCCATCGCAGGCTGACCCCATCACCGCCAGGCCCGCGCACCCTCCGGGTGGGCGGGCCTTTCGCGTAGGCGGCCCAGTGCGCCTTTCAGGGGCGCGGGGAACTGCGCGAAAGCGACCAACGGCGCGACCGGCAGCCGCCGACGGGAATCGGCCCCGTGCGCGAGCCCGTGACAGTCGCCGGCCGGTGCCGGAAAGTCACCGACCCGCCACACCCGCGGAGCGCCAGGTACAGTGCGGAGATCAGTAGCCCATCTGGTGAGGCCCCTCCGCACGTGTTGACTCAGACCACCACTCGGGTCCTCGAACCGAGTGACCTCGACGCAGCGCTCGCCGTCCTCGACCGTGAGCCCGTCGCGAACGCCTTCGTCACGGCCCGGGTCCGGGTCGCCGGCCTCGACCCGTGGCGGCTCGGCGGCGAGATGTGGGGCTGGTACGAGGACGGAATGCTGGAGTCCCTGTGCTACGCGGGCGCCAACCTCGTCCCGATCTGCGCGACCGACCGCGCCATCCGCGGCTTCGCCGACCGCGCCCGGCGGGCGGGCCGCCGCTGCTCCTCCATCGTCGGCCCGGCGCAGTCCACCGCCCGGCTGTGGCAGCTCCTCGAACCGGGCTGGGGCCCGGCCCGCGAGATCCGCGACCAGCAGCCGCTGATGGTGACCGACCGGATGCCCACGGACGTCACCCCCGACCCGTACGTCCGCCGCGTCCGCAAGGACGAGATGGACACGATCATGCCGGCCTGCGTGGCGATGTTCACCGAGGAGGTCGGCGTCTCCCCGCTGGCCGGTGACGGCGGCCTGCTGTACCAGGCGCGAGTCGCCGAACTGGTCGGTTCGGGCCGCTCGTTCGCCCGCCTCGACGAGCACGGCAAGGTCGCCTTCAAGGCCGAGATCGGCGCCGCGACCGATCAGGTCTGCCAGATCCAGGGCGTGTGGGTGGCCCCCGAGTACCGGGGCCTCGGCCTCGCCGCCCCCGGCATGGCGGCGGTCCTGCGCTACGCGCTCGCCGACGTCGCACCCGTGGTCAGCCTCTACGTCAACGACTTCAACACCCCGGCCCGGGCCGCGTACCGGCGCGTCGGGTTCGAAGAGGTCGGGGCGTTCATGAGCGTGCTGTTCTGACGATGCGTGGACCGGGGTACCCTCCGGGCATGCCGCACCGGAACCGCACGGACGACCGCGCCGTCACCATCGGCCCCCTGGACCTGCGCAGCCGTGTCGACGAGGCGCTCGCCGTGCAGGCATACGCGTTCGGGCTCAGCGACGACGAGATAGCCGTCCGCCGGCAGATCGTGCTGCGGCACATCACCTATCCCGGGGCCCGCTCTCTCGGCGCCACGACCGGCAACGGACGGCTCGTCGGTTTCGTCTACGGGATGCCGAACGACCGCACCCACTGGTGGTCCACCGTCGTCGAGCCGTATCTGCGCACCCGCGGCGAGGACCACTGGCTCGACGACTCCTTCGTGATCACCGAGCTGCACGTGCACCCCGGCTACCAGAACCGTGGCGTCGGCCGGTCGCTCATCACGTCGATCACCGACGGCGCCACCCAGCCCCGCTCGATCCTCTCCGCGATCGACATCGACAGCCCGGCCCGCGGCCTCTACCACTCGCTCGGCTACGCGGACCTGGCCCGCCAGGTGCTGTTCCCCAGCGCCCCGCGCCCGTACGCGGTGATGGGCGCGCCGCTGCCGCTGCGACGTAATCCGTAACCGATTTCCGGCCGCACCCACGACCCGGCTAACCTCCTGACATCACCCTCCCCCAAGCTCTCAACTACGTTCGAGCAGGGGGCACCCCCTGTCGCAGGAGTCAGAATCATGGCCAAGGTCCAGGTCCAGCGCATGTCGAAGTTGATGGTGAAGACACTGCGCGACGACCCGGCGGACGCCGAAGTCCTCAGCCACAAGCTGCTGGTCCGCGCCGGATTCGTGCGCCGCACCGCCGCCGGTGTCTGGTCCTGGCTGCCGCTCGGGCGGCGGGTCTACGCGAACGTCGAGCGCGTCATCCGCGAGGAGATGGACGCCATCGGCGGCCAGGAGGTCCTGCTGCCCGCGCTCCTGCCCAAGGAGCCCTACGAGGCGACCGGGCGCTGGGAGGAGTACGGCGCCGAGCTGTTCCGCCTCCAGGACCGCAAGGGCGGCGACTACCTGCTCGGCCCGACGCACGAGGAGATCTTCACCCAGCTGGTCAAGGACCAGTGCACGTCCTACAAGGACCTGCCGGTGATCCTCTACCAGATCCAGACGAAGTACCGCGACGAGGCGCGTCCCCGCGCCGGCATCCTGCGCGGCCGCGAGTTCCAGATGAAGGACTCGTACTCCTTCGACCTCTCCGACGAGGGCCTCGGCGAGTCGTACGCGCTGCACCGCGCCGCGTACCAGCGCATCTTCGAGCGCCTCGGCCTCGACTACCGGATCTGCGCCGCGACCGCGGGCGCCATGGGCGGCTCGAAGTCGGAGGAGTTCCTGGCCCCGGCCGCGGCCGGCGAGGACACCTTCGCGGACTGCCCGGCTTGCGACTACGCCGCGAACACCGAGGCCGTCGGCTTCGCCGTGAAGGTCGTCGACGCGGAGGGCGTGCCCGCGCTCGTCGAGGTGCCCACGCCCGACACCCCGACCATCGAGACGCTCGCCGCGTACATGGAGGTCCCGGCGTCGGCGACGCTCAAGAACCTGCTCGTGAAGGTCGACGGCGAGATCGTCGCGGTCGGCGTTCCCGGTGACCGCGAGGTCGACATGGGCAAGGTCGAGGCGCACTTCGCGCCGGCCGCCGTCGAGCTGGTCACCGCTGAGGACTTCGAGGGCCGGGACGACCTGGTCCGCGGTTACGTCGGGCCGCAGGGCCTGGAGAAGGTCACGTACATCGCCGACCCGCGGGTCGCGCCCGGCACGGCGTGGATCACCGGTGCCAACAAGGACGGCGTGCACGCGCGCAACGTCGTCGCGGGCCGTGACTTCGAGGTGTCCGATTACGTCGACGTGGTCGTGGTCCAGGAAGGCGACCCGTGCCCCAAGTGCGGCACCGGCCTCAAGCTGGACCGTGCCATCGAGATCGGCCACATCTTCCAGCTCGGCCGCAAGTACGCGGACGCGTTCCAGCTCGACGTCCTCGGCCAGAACGGCAAGCCGGTGCGCGTCACCATGGGCTCGTACGGCATCGGGGTCTCGCGGGCCGTCGCGGCGCTCGCCGAGCAGCACGCCGACGACAAGGGGCTGATCTGGCCGGAGGAGATCGCCCCGGCGGACGTGCACGTCGTCGCGGCCGGCAAGGCGCTCCAGACGGAGCTGGCCCTTGAGGTCTCGGACAAGCTGGCGGCCGCCGGGGTCCGCGTCCTGGTCGACGACCGTCCGGGCATCTCGCCCGGCGTGAAGTTCACCGACTCCGAGCTGATCGGCGTCCCGCAGATCCTGGTCGCCGGGCGGCGCAGCGCCGACGGCGTCCTGGAGCTCAAGGACCGCCGCACCGGTGAGCGCGAGGAGCTGACGGTCGACGAGGCCGTCGCCCGGCTCACGTCCTGACCCACGGGAGGGCGGCACCGGGCGTGACGCCTGGTGCCGCCCTTCGCGTTGCGCCGGGGCGCGGTCGGGTGCCGTGGCGGGCGCCCGTGTTTCTGGTTGCGGGGCACCGTGGTCGCGGAGCTCGGCGGTGGTTGCGGCCTGCCGCCTTGATCGCGGGCTACCGTCCTTCGGCCCTTGATTGAGCGCGGCGGTTCCTCCACCGAGATTGCGCCGCCGCCGGCCCATCTCCCACCCGCGCGCCTCCTCCGGGGGCTTCGGCCTGTCCGGGGCGCGGGCCTGTGTCGTGGTGGGCGCTTGTGGTTCTGGTGGCGGGGAGCCGTGGTCGTGGAGCTCTGCCGTGGTGCCACCCGTCGCCTTGACCGCACCCTGCCGTCCCTTGGGCCGCTGCCCGCCCATCTCCCACCCGCCGCCCCCTCCGGGGGCTCCGGTCGTCCCGGGCGCGGGTCCGCTCGTGGTGAGCGCCCGTCGTTCTGGTTGCGGGCGCCGTGGTTGTGGGGCCGGCACTGCGGTGGTGTCCGCCGGCTGCTTTGATTGCGCGCTGCCGCTCCTCCACCGCCCGCCCGTCAGGACTCCGGCCGTCCAGCCCCGGCCCCGCATGCGCAGCACCGGGCTGAGGGACTGCGCCCCACGTGATCGATACGCGCCGTCGTCCCCGGTACGGCTGCGCCGTTGCCCGGGGCGACACCGTGGTCGGCGCCCGTCGTCATGCGTGCGCGGCACCGTGCGCCGCCTTGCCTACCTTGCCGCCCGGAGGAGGACGCCCTTGTTCGGAGCCTGTCGGGCCTGTCGGAGCCCTTGGCCAGATTGCCCAAGGCGTGGTGCGGCGGCGGATTACTAGCGTTGGTGGCCGCACCCCGTGAGGCCGAAGCCCCGGAGGGGGCGGGCGGGTGGGAGACAGGCGGGGGCGGCAAGGGCATGCCCCGCGGGAAGCGGGGCGCAGCCAGTTCGCGGAGGGCGGTGCCGGTATTTCGAGCCTCTGCGGCGATTGAGCAGCGGGGTACGGGGCAGAGCCCCGCGTCTTCTCCCACGGGAGGCGTAGGAGGGGGCCCGACCGGCCCGGACGTGGCGGGTCGACCCCCGGAGGGACCCGTTACAGCCAGCCCGCGAACTCCAACAGGTTCTCGCCGTCCTGATGACGGCCCACCCGGAGGGCGCGCGCACCCGACTCCACCGCCCGGAACAACGTCCACCCCCGCAGCCGCTCCTGGTCGACCTCCAGGGACTCCGCAAGGCGCTTCACGCGGCGCCGCGTGATGGCGGGGCCCGACGGGGAGCCGATGAGGTCCTCCACCCGGTCACGGACAAGCCGCGCCAGGTCGAACGCCGTCTCGCCGACCACCGGGTCCGGCCCGACCGCCAGCCACGGCATCCGCTCCCCGGACAGCACCTTGGACTGCCGGAACGTACCGTGCAGCAAACGGAGTTCGGGCGGCGCCGCCACCAGCTCGTCCCGGGTCTCGAGGGCCGCCTCGATCAGCGGCGCCACGTCGGGGAACGACTCCACCGTCGCCCGCATCCCGACCGCCTGGCGGCCCGTACGCTCCGGAACCGTCTCGCAGTTGCGCCCCTCCGGCGGGTCCACCCACAGGCGGCGCAGTGTGCCCGCCGCCTCCAGGAGCGCCTTCGCCTCCGGCAACGTACGGACGGAGATCTCCGGGTGCAGGCGTTCGAGGAGCAGCGCGCCGTCGTTCACGCCCGGGTCGAGCAGGCGTACCGCGCCGAAGCCGTCCCAGTGCGTCAGCGCCGCGCGCTCCGCCTCCGGACGGAACCGTTCCGGCGCCAGCTTCAGGATCGCCGGCGAGCCGTCCGCCCTGCGGACGTGGGCGACCAGGCTGCTGCGGCCCCCGGGCACGTGCACCCGTTCCACCGTCACATCGCGCCGCGCCGCCGCCTCGTCGAGCAGCGCGCCGACCCGGTCGAGCCACGCCGACGCCCCGTCGTCGCGCACCTCGCCGAGCGCGTTCACAAGACGCGGAGGCGGTTCGAATGCCATGCGCGGGGATTCCCTTCCCAAGTCTGCCTACGTGCTGGGGTCCTGCGAGGGGGACGCGGACGCCGACGGCGCCGCGGCCCGTTCGGAGAGCCCAGGGAAGGCTACGCTGCCGCCGCCCCAGCGCACGGCACGGACCGCCGCCTCACGGAGCGCGTCGGCCGCGCCGCGGCGCCGCTCACCGCTCGCCGCCCGTACGAGATCCGAGTAGACGCCCGCGACCCTGGACTCGATGTCCGCGGCGAGCCGCGCCGCCGCCGAGGAGTCGGGGACCGGGAACGGCAGCGCGTACGCCCCCGCCGACTCCTCGGGGTTGCCGCCCAGGTCGCGCACCGTGCGCCGCAGTTCGTCGCGGCGGGCGCGATGCGCGTCGTACGCGTCCCTGGCCCGGTCCCTGCGGTCCTCGCCGATCCGGCCGCCGACCACCCCGTAGCCGTACACCGCCGCGTGCTCGGCGCGCAGCGCCGCCTGCACCGCCGCGAGCAGCTGGTTCTCGCTCATTTCTGATCGTCCTCCGACAGCAGGTACGCGTGGGCCGCCCCGGCCGCCGCCACCGAGGCGAGCAGCCGCGCCAGCTCGCCGGGCGCGTCCGTGAGCGCGGCCATCCGGCGGTCCGAGAGCTGCTGCTCGGCCACCGAGAGCGCCTTGAGGATCTCCTTCTCGGCGGCGGGCGCGGGGGCGCCCTTCCGGCCGGGCGGCGCGGCCGCACCCGATGGCCCGTGCTTCGCGCCGAATGCCTTCACGTGCCGCTCGACCTCGGCCCGCAGCGGGTTCAGCCGCTCCGCGAGCGCCGGCCGGGCCGACACCGCACGGTCGTACTGGCCGAGGAGGTCCGAGCTCTCCCGCGCCGCCTGTGTCCGCAGCCGCTTCTCCTGCGCGGCGGCGGGCGCTCCGCTGCCCCCGTCGGCGCCGTCGCCGGAGTCCGAGCAGCCGGTCAGCAGCGCGGTCCCGGCCAGGGAGGCGAGCAGAGTCCTACGACGTGGCCCGGAGCGGGCGAGAGGGGGCAGCGGCACGGCAGGCGTCCTCAAGGGGCGAAGAGGCGGGAGGAGAGACGAACAAGGAGGCACGGCTTTCGGGGCGACTCCCTGATCGGAACTGATCAGGTTCGATCGAGCGGGAGTGGCGGTGATCACCGTACCGCCGCCCTTGCACGGGTGGACGGCAACACCCCCCTGGACCGGATACCCTTTGACCTGACGCGCAAGGAAAGTCAGTAACCACAACAGCACACGCGGCCGAGGAGTCACCCGGATGAGCACCACCCAGAACGAGAGGCTGCGGGAACTACTGGAACCGCTCGTCACCTCACAGGGGCTCGAACTCGAAGAGATCGAACCGGCCTCGGTCGGACGCAAGCGTGTGCTGCGCGTCGTCGTCGACTCCGAAGAGGGCGCCGACCTTGACGCGATCGCCGATGTGAGCCGCGCGCTCTCGGCGAAGCTCGACGAGAACGACGCCATGGGCGAGGGTGAGTACGAACTCGAGGTCGGGACCCCCGGCGCCGAGCGCCCCCTCTCCGAGCACCGCCACTACGTCCGTGCGACGGACCGCCTCGTGAAGTTCACGCTGAACGACGAGTCCGAGCTGGTCGCGCGCATCCTCAAGGTCGACGACGACGGCCTCGACCTCGAAGTACCGGGTGTGAAGGGCCGCAAGGCGACCACCCGAAGGCTCGACTTCTCGGACATCGCCAAGGCGCGGGTCCAGGTCGAGTTCAACCGCAAGAACAAGAACGACGACACCGACAACGACAACGAAGAGGAGGCGTAGCCGTGGACATCGACATGAGTGCCCTGCGGGGGCTGGTCCGGGAGAAGGAGATCTCCTTCGATCTGCTGGTCGAAGCGATCGAGTCGGCCCTCCTCATCGCCTACCACCGCACCGACGGCAGCTTCCGCCAGGCGCGCGTGCGGCTCGACCGCGACAGCGGCCACGTGACGGTCTGGGCCAAGGAGGACCCGTCCGACCTCGAGGAGGGCCAGGAGCCCCGCGAGTTCGACGACACCCCCTCCGACTTCGGCCGGATCGCCGCCACGACCGCGAAGCAGGTCATCCTGCAGCGGCTGCGCGACGCCGAGGACGACGCGACGCTCGGCGAGTACGCCGGCCGCGAGGGCGACATCGTGATGGGCCAGGTCCAGCAGGGCCGCGACCCGAAGAACGTGCTGGTCGACATCGGCAAGCTGGAGGCCATCCTGCCGGTGCAGGAGCAGGTCCCCGGCGAGGAGTACCCGCACGGCCTGCGCCTGCGCTCGTACGTCGTGCGCGTCGCCAAGGGCGTCCGCGGCCCCTCCGTGACCCTGTCCCGTACGCACCCGAACCTCGTGAAGAAGCTCTTCTCGCTCGAGGTGCCGGAGATCGCCGACGGCAGCGTCGAGATCTGCGCCATCGCGCGCGAGGCGGGGCACCGCACGAAGATCGCCGTGCGCTCCACCCGGAGCGGGCTCAACGCCAAGGGCGCCTGCATCGGCCCGATGGGCGGCCGTGTGCGCAATGTCATGGGCGAGCTCAACGGCGAGAAGATCGACATCGTCGACTGGTCCGAGGACCCGGCCGAGATGGTGGCCAACGCGCTGTCGCCGGCCCGCGTCTCCAAGGTCGAGATCGTGGACCTCGCGGCTCGCTCGGCCCGTGTGACGGTGCCCGACTATCAGCTCTCCCTTGCCATCGGCAAGGAGGGGCAGAACGCCCGGCTCGCGGCCCGGCTCACCGGCTGGCGCATCGACATCCGCCCGGACACCGACCAGGGCGGCGCCCCCGAGGGCTCTCCCGACGGGGAATAAAACCGAGCGCTCAGCGCTTGGATCACGACAGTATGTGACGAGCCAACCGTTCGATCTTTGCCCCAAAGGGGTGAGGTCGGTACGGGGAGGTAGACTTAACCGTGTCTGGTCGGACGCATGCCCGCGCATGCCCTGAGCGAACCTGCGTGGGATGCCGGGAGCGAGCGGCCAAGAGCGAACTGCTGCGGATCGTGGTGATCGAGGGCCAATGCGTCCCCGATGATCGCGGTACGCTGCCCGGCCGGGGTTCCTATGTGCATCCCGCCCTGGCCTGTCTTGACCTGGCGGTCCGCCGCCGGGCGTTCCAGAGGGCCTATCGGGCCCCTGGACCGTTCGACACGGCGGCCCTGCGCCACCGCGTCGAGCAGGCGACACCGTAAGAAGCGCCGCACGGAACCGCCGTGCGGCCCTGGTACCTCGCGAGTTGGAAGTAGGTCGAGATTGCGATGAGCACTCGATGAGTACGCGATGAGTACGCCCATGAAGTAGCGACGGTCCGGCGTAACCCGGACCTAAAAGGAGCGAAGTGGCTAAGGTCCGGGTATACGAACTCGCCAAGGAGTTCGGTGTAGAGAGCAAGGTCGTCATGGCCAAGCTCCAAGAACTCGGTGAATTCGTACGTTCGGCGTCCTCGACCATCGAGGCGCCGGTTGTACGCAAGTTGACTGACGCCCTGAACCAGGGCACCAACGGCGCGGCCAAGAAGGCCGCCCCGAAGAAGGCCGCGCCCGCCAAGCCGGCGGCGCCGCGTCCCACCCCCTCTCCCGCGCAGGCCGCCAAGCCTGCCGCCCCGCGTCCGGGCCCGGCTGCACCGAAGCCCGCCGCGGAGAAGCCCGCTGCCCCGGCCGCTCCGGCGACCCCGGGTCCGCGGCCGACGCCCGGCCCGAAGCCGGCCCCGAAGCCCGCTTCGCCGGCGCCCAGCACCCCGGAGTTCCAGGCTCCCGCCGCTTCGCAGGCCCCCGCGGCCCCGAAGCCCGGCGGCCCGGCCGCTCCGCGTCCCGGTGCCCCGAAGCCCGGTGGCCGTCCGGCCCCCGGTCAGGACCGTGGCCAGGGCCAGGGTGGCCAGCGCGGTGACCGTGGCGACCGTCAGGGCGCCCCGCGTCCCGGTGGCCAGGGCCAGCGTCCCGGCGGCGCCCGTCCCTCGGGCCCGCGTCCGGGCAACAACCCCTTCACCTCTGGTGGTTCCACCGGCATGGCGCGCCCGCAGGCGCCCCGTCCGGGTGGCGCCCCGCGTCCCGGCGGCCAGGGTGCCCCGGGCGGTCCGCGCCCGCAGGGTGGCGGCCAGGGTGGTCCCCGTCCGCAGGGTCAGGGCGGCAACCGTCCGAGCCCGGGCAACATGCCCCGTCCGCAGGCCGGCGGCGCCGGTGGTGCGGCCGGTCCGCGTCCCGGTGGTGGCGGCGGCAACCGTCCGAACCCCGGCATGATGCCGCAGCGTCCCGCCGCGGGCCCGCGTCCGGGTCCCGGTGGCGGCGGTCGCGGTCCCGGCGGCGGCGGTCGTCCGGGCGGCGGCGGTGGCGGTCGTCCCGGCTTCGCCGGTCGTCCCGGTGGTCCCGGTGGCGGTGGCGGCGGCTTCGCCGGTCGTCCCGGTGGTCCGGGCGGCGGCGGTCGTCCCGGCGGCTTCGGTGGCCGTCCCGGCTTCGGTGGTCGTCCCGGTGGTCCGGGTGCCCGTGGTGGCACGCAGGGCGCCTTCGGCCGTCCCGGCGGTCCGGCGCGTCGTGGTCGCAAGTCGAAGCGGCAGAGGCGCCAGGAGTACGAGGCCATGCAGGCCCCGTCGGTCGGCGGTGTGATGCTGCCTCGCGGCAACGGCGCCACGGTGCGTCTGTCGCGCGGTGCCTCGCTCACCGACTTCGCGGAGAAGATCAACGCCAACCCGGCGTCGCTCGTCGCGGTCATGCTGAACCTCGGCGAGATGGTCACGGCCACGCAGTCCGTCTCCGACGAGACGCTGCAGCTTCTCGGTGACGAGATGAACTACTCGGTCGAGATCGTCTCCCCCGAGGAGGAGGACCGCGAGCTGCTCGAGTCCTTCGACATCGAGTTCGGCGAGGACGAGGGCGGCGAAGAGGCCCTCATGGCGCGTCCGCCGGTCGTGACCGTCATGGGTCACGTCGACCACGGTAAGACGCGACTGCTCGACGCCATCCGCAAGACCAACGTCATCGCGGGCGAGGCCGGCGGCATCACCCAGCACATCGGCGCCTACCAGGTGGGCACCGAGGTCAACGGCGAAGAGCGCGCGATCACCTTCATCGACACCCCGGGTCACGAGGCGTTCACCGCCATGCGTGCCCGTGGTGCGAAGTCGACCGACATCGCGATCCTCGTGGTCGCGGCGAACGACGGCGTCATGCCGCAGACGATCGAGGCGCTCAACCACGCCAAGGCCGCCGAGGTCCCGATCGTCGTCGCGGTCAACAAGATCGACGTCGAGGGTGCCGATCCGACCAAGGTGCGCGGTCAGCTGACCGAGTACGGCCTGGTGGCCGAGGAGTACGGCGGCGACACCATGTTCGTCGACATCTCCGCCAAGCAGGGTGAGAACATCGACTCCCTGCTCGAGGCCGTGGTCCTGACCGCGGACGCCTCGCTCGACCTGCGGGCCAACCCCGACCAGGACGCGCAGGGTATTGCGATCGAGGCCCACCTCGACAAGGGCCGCGGTGCCGTCGCGACCGTCCTCGTCCAGCGAGGCACGCTCCGTGTCGGCGACACGCTGGTCGCGGGCGACGCCTACGGCCGTGTCCGTGCCCTGCTCGACGACAAGGGCGAGAACGTGCAGGAGGCGGGTCCCTCGACCCCGGTCCTCGTGCTCGGTCTCACCAACGTCCCGGGCGCCGGCGACAACTTCCTGGTGGTCGACGAGGACCGTACGGCCCGTCAGATCGCCGAGAAGCGTGCCGCCCGCGAGCGGAACGCGGCCTTCGCCAAGCGCGTGCGCCGTGTCTCCCTCGAGGACCTGGACAAGGTGCTCAAGGCCGGCGAGGTCCAGCAGCTCAACCTCATCATCAAGGGTGACGCTTCTGGTTCCGTCGAGGCTCTCGAGTCCTCGCTGCTCCAGCTGGACGTCGGCGAAGAGGTCGACATCCGGATCCTGCACCGCGGCGTCGGTGCGGTCACGGAGTCGGACATCGACCTGGCCATGGGCTCGGACGCCATCGTCATCGGCTTCAACGTCCGTGCGGCCGGTCGTGCCGCGCAGATGGCCGAGCGCGAGGGTGTCGACGTCCGGTACTACTCGGTGATCTACCAGGCCATCGAGGAGATCGAGGCGGCCCTCAAGGGCATGCTCAAGCCGGAGTACGAGGAGGTCGAGCTCGGCACGGCGGAGATCCGCGAGGTCTTCAAGTCGTCCAAGCTGGGCAACATCGCGGGTGTTCTCATCCGCTCCGGCGAGGTCAAGCGCAACACGAAGGCCCGGCTCGTCCGCGACGGCAAGGTCATCGCGGAGGACCTCAACATCCAGGGCCTGCGTCGTTTCAAGGACGACGTCACCGAGATCCGCGAAGGGTTCGAGGGCGGTATCAACCTCGGCAACTTCAACGACATCAAGGTCGACGACGTCATCGCGACGTACGAGATGCGCGAGAAGCCGCGCGTCTGATCCTGATGCACGACTGGGGCCGGTCGACGGGACTTATTTCCGTCGATCGGCCCCGGCCGTTGCGTGTACCGTTCCCGTATCGGTGGCCGGAAGCGGTCGCCCATACGACCCCGGACCGGCGGGACATCCGGACACACATGTATGTGGGGACTCTGTCCTTCGACCTGCTCCTCGGCGACGTCCACTCGCTGAAGGAGAAGCGCTCCCTCGTCCGTCCGATCGTGGCCGAACTGCACCGCAAGTACGCGGTGAGCGTCGCGGAGACGGGCAACCAGAACCTCCACCGCCGGGCCGAGATCGGGCTCGCGGTGGTCTCCGGGGACACCGGCCACCTGACCGACGTACTGGACCGCTGCGAGCGGCTCGTCGCCGGGCGGCCCGAGGTGGAACTGCTCTCGGTCCGCCGCAGGCTCCACGGCGACGACGACTGACGCAGACTGAAGCAACAAGCAAGTAAGCACTTAAAAGGAGACGGACCAGTGGCCGACAACGCGCGCGCCAAGAGGCTGGCGGACCTCATTCGAGAGGTGGTGGCCCAGAAGCTGCAGCGTGGGATCAAGGACCCGCGGCTCGGCTCCCACATCACCATCACCGACACCCGTGTGACGGGCGACCTGCGGGAAGCGACCGTCTTCTACACGGTGTACGGGGGCGACGAGGAGCGGGCCGAGGCGGCCGCCGGTCTGGAGAGCGCCAAGGGCATCCTGCGTTCCGCGGTCGGTCAGGCGGCCGGTGTGAAGTTCACGCCGACCCTGACCTTCGTCGCGGACGCCCTGCCGGAGAACGCCCGGACCATCGAGGACCTCCTCGACCGGGCCCGGCAGTCCGACGAGAAGGTGCGCGAGGCCTCCGCGGGTGCCGATTTCGCGGGTGGCGCCGACCCGTACAGGAAGCCCGAGGATGCCGACACGGACGCTGCGGACGCCCCTGAGAAGGACGGCGAAGCCTGAGCATGTCCGACCGCACCCCTCCGCCCGACGGCCTTGTCATCGTCGACAAGCCGTCGGGCTTCACTTCGCACGACGTCGTGGCCAAGATGCGCGGGATCGCCAAGACCCGCAAGGTCGGCCACGCGGGCACCCTCGACCCGATGGCGACGGGTGTGCTCGTGCTCGGCGTCGAGCGCGCGACCAAGCTCCTCGGCCATCTCGCGCTGACCGAGAAGGAGTACCTGGGCACGATCAGGCTCGGGCAGAACACGCTCACGGACGACGCGGAGGGCGAGCTCACCTCGTCCACCGACGCGTCCGGGGTGAAGCGCGAGGCCATCGACGCGGAGATCGCCAAGCTCAGCGGCGACATCATGCAGGTGCCGTCGAAGGTCAGCGCCATCAAGATCAACGGCGTCCGCAGCTACAAGCGGGCCCGCGAGGGCGAGGAGTTCGAGATCCCGGCGCGGCCGGTCACCGTCTCGTCCTTCGCTGTGTACGACGTCCGGGACGCGGTCGCCGAGGACGGCACGCCGGTCCTCGACCTGGTCGTGTCCGTGGTCTGCTCGTCCGGTACGTACATCAGGGCGCTCGCCCGCGACCTGGGCGCCGGGCTCGGCGTCGGCGGGCATCTGACGGCGCTGCGGCGCACGCGCGTCGGCCCGTACAAGCTCGACTCGGCGCGCACCCTGGACCAGCTCCAGGAGTCGCTGACCGTGATGCCGGTGGCCGAGGCGGCCGCCGCCGCGTTCCCCCGCTGGGACGTCGACGGGCGCCGCGGGAAGCTGCTGCTCAACGGCGTGCGCCTGGAGGTGCCCGAGGAGTACGCGGGGGCGGGTCCCGTCGCCGTGTTCGGGCCCGGTGGGCAGTTCCTCGCTCTGGTCGAGGAGCAGAAGGGCAAGGCGAAGAGCCTGGCTGTGTTCGGCTGAGCCCACGCCATGAGGATTGCGGTGGAGCGGCGGGTTCCGGTCTCTGGGTGGCCGCCGCTCCACGTCCCCCTCTCAAGGGTGTATCCAGCACGCCCGTTCACTTCACCCCTTCGGGCAGGCGCTCGGAGTGAACAGGGGGAGCGCAAGGGGGCGCGTTCGCCTCTGAAGCTGTCCTGCTGATCATTGCGCGCCTACCGTCGAGGCACGGGGCGTGGCGGAGGACGGCGGGAGGGTCGCGTCATGATGGACCCGCCGCTGGTACGGATCAGTGATCTGGCCGGGCGACCGCGCGGTGCGGGCTTCGCGGCGGACGACCGGGGGACGGTCGTCACAGGACACGAGGTGGTGAGCGGGCTCGGGCGCCTGTTGGTGCACGGGCCGGGCGGTGCGACCTGTGTGGTGGAACCCGGGTCGATCGTCGAACTGCCCGAGGCGAACCTGGCGCTGCTGCGCACGCGGGGGCTCGGCGCGATGCCGCTTCCGGTGGCGGCCGCGGGCCCGCCGGTGGCCGGGGCCTACGTCCGGATTCCCGCGGGCGGCTGGCGCGAGGCGCGCGTGCTGGGGCGCTCGCCGGTCGCGTACGCGGCCGGCGGCCGCACGCATCTGGTCGACGGCGCCCTGGAGCTGGCCGTCGGCACGGACGGGGCCGACGCGCTGCGCGTCGGCGGCGGCGCCGCGGGTGGTCCGGTGCTCGACGCGCGTACGGGGGCGGTTCTCGCGGTGCTCGGTACCGCGCTGCGGGCCGGACACCGGGCGGCCGGGTTCGCGGTGCCGCTGCGGGCGGCGGCCGCCGGTACGGGCGGGCGGGGGCCGCTGGCCGAGCTGCTCGCGCGCAACGCCGCGGCCGTGCCCGCGTACGGGGACGAGCTGAATCTCGGCGGGGTGTTGCAGCTGGCCGGGGTCTCGGTGGGCAGCGACGGGCCGGGGACGGACGGGCCGGAGCCGGTCGAACGGCCGGATGTGGCACGGGAGTTGGACACCTTCACGGCGGGCGGCGATGGTGCGGCGCGGGTGCTGGCCCTGGTCGGGGAGCCGGGCAGCGGGCGCACCACGGAACTCGCCGCGTTCGCCGCGCGGCGGGCCGAGGGGGACGGCGCCGCGCCCACGGTGTGGCTGCGGGGCGCGGACCTGAGCGAGGACGACGCGTCGGTGGCGCAGGCGGTCGGGCGGACGCTCGCGCGGGCGGGGCGGATCGTGGCGGCCTCCCGCGAGGAGCCGGTCACGGGCGACGTGGGGGACGTCTCCGCCGAGCGGATCGCCGAGGTCGCCCGGGAGGCGGGCCGTCCGCTCGTCCTGCTGCTCGACGGGCCGGAGGAGATGCCGCCCGTGCTCGCGCACCGCCTTGCCGCTTGGTCGCGGGGGACCGAGCGGTGGCTCGCGGCGTGCGGAGTACGGCTCGTGGTGGCGTGCCGCGGTGCGTACTGGGAGCAGGCGGGCGCGCTGTTCGGCGCGGATGTGCTGTGCGGGCGGGCGGCGGGGGCGCTGCCGCCCGGTGTACGGATCGGGGACCTGGAGGGGGAGGCGGCGCGGCGGGCGCGGGAGCGGTTCGGGGTGCCGGAGGGGGCGCTCGCGGAGCGGGAGGCCGGGCATCCGCTGTCGTTGCGGTTGCTGAGCGAGGTGCGGGCGGCGCTGCCCGGGGACGTGGCCGGGTGCCCCGACCGGGACGGGATCTTCGGGGCGTATCTGGACCTGATGTGTCTGCGGGTGGCGGTTCGGCTGGCCGCGTCCTCGGGGGTGCGGGGGAGCGGGGTGCGCAGGCTGGCGGCGCGGGTGGCCGGGCGGGTGCACGAGGCCGCGCGGCGCAGTCTTGGGCCGGGGCAGGGGGAGTTGGACCGGGAGTCGTTCGAGGAGCTGTTTCCGTGGGGGGCGCGGGGCGGGGTCTCCGGGTGGGCGTCGGCGGTGCTCACAGAGGGGGTGCTGGTGCCGGCGGGGGGCGGGTTCCGGTTCGCCCACGAGGAGGTCGCGGACTGGATCCAGGGGATGCATCTGGATGTGGACGGGGCGTTGGAGGCGCTCGTGTTCCGGCGGCGGGAGGACGGTTTCCCGGTTCCGCGGCACCGGTCGGGGCCCGTGGTGCGGGCGCTGCTTTTCCTGGAACGGTCGGGCGGCCGCGCCGAACTGGAGTCCCGGTTGCGGGAGTTGCTGCCGTGGGCCCTGCCGGCGGGGCCGGGCCTTGACGAGGGCGGGGGCGGCACCGGGGGCCGCCTTGCCCACCCTGCCGCCCAAGGCGGCAGATTGCCCAAGTCGGGGGCGGCCGAGCGCAATGGGCGGGGAGCCGGGGTTGGTGGCCGGGTGCCCAAGGCGAGGGTGCCCGAGGCGGGGGCGGCCGCCTGGTGTGCCCCGGGCGAAGGGTGGGCGAATCAAGCCCCTGCGGCGATTGAGCAGCGGGGTCCGGGGCGGAGCCCCGAGGCGTGGGGGGACGGTGACCTGGAAGCGGCCTGGTGGGGGGCCGCACTGGTGCGGGGGGTGCTGGAGGGGGCGGACGACGCCGGGGCGTATCGCGGGGTGCTGGAAGCGCTCGCCGAGGCGGGATGCTTCGACGGAGCATTCTGGATGCGGCTGGCCGTGGACGACGACACCCGGTTCGAACTGCTGCGCCGCGCCGTCGTGCACGACGCGGACGAGGCCGGCGACCGATGCCTGGACACCGTCGCGGAGGCGCTCGCCGCCGAGCCGCGGCGCGTGCAACGCAGACTGACGCGGTGGTTCGACGACGAGCGGGCGCTGTCCGCCCTGCCCGACGCCACTGTCGCCGACGTCGCCCAGGCCCTGCTCCACACCCACCGCCACCGCGACCTCGACGATCTTCTCGAGGCCCTCGTCGAGTGCGCCCACCCGCGCGCCGACGAACTGCTCGCGACGCTGGCCGACGAGGAGCCGTCCGCCGTGTGCCGGGCCATCGACCGGTGGGCCCACGACGAGCGCCCCGAGCGGCACATCGCCGCCGCCGCGTACGGCGTGCGGGTCGCGCCCAGGGCCGACGGCGCGACCGACCGGGAGCTGCTGCGCCGCGTCGCGCTCGCCCTCCTCGCGGGGCCCGACCGCGCGCTGCACGGCCCCGCGCTCGCCCTCCTCGTACGGGATCCGGACGCGCGGCCGGTGTATCTGGCCCGGGCGCTGGAGCGGTTCGCGGCGGGCGCCGCCGGGTTGCCCGCCGACGCGCTCGCCCCGGCCCTGGCCACCCACCCGGAACCCGTGTTCGCGGCCTTCCAGGCGCGCCTGCGGGAGCCGGGCCCCGGCCTCGGCGACATCCTGCGGACCCTCGCCGGACTGACCGAACCCGCGCAGGCCCGGCGCGCCGCCGCGCTCGTACGGGAGCTCGCCGAGGACTGGCCGGATGCCGCGGCCGCGCAGGTGGCGGCGTTCGTCGACCGGTGTCTCGAACGCGGGGACGACGCACGGGCCGTGATGTACCCGCTGGTCGTGGGCCTGGTGTCGGAGCGGCCCCCGGTCGTGCGCAGCGCCCTGGCACGGGTGCTCGCGGCGCCCGGCACGACCGCGTCGCGCGCGCTGCGGGCCGAGCTGCTCGACGTACTGCTTGAGGAGGAGCGGGACCCCGTCGTGCTCGACGCCCTGCTGTGTGCCGCCGCGCGGGACGCGGCGCGGCGCGGGCAGGCCAGGACCCGGGACCTGGTGCACCGCACGGGCATGCTGCTGGTGCGCACGCCGGAAGGGGCGTCCCGCTTCGACGCGCTGCTCGTGGAGCTCGCGCGGTCCGTGCCGGGCTTCGCCGGCCAGGTGGCGCGGTGGCTGGCGGGGGCGCCCCGCGAGTGGGCGACGCTCGTCGGCCCGAGCTCCCGGCGGATGATCGAGGACCTGGCCGGGGTGCGGGTGCCCGCGTAGCGTCGCGGGCCCGCCCGATGCGAAGCGCGGGCGGGCGGCATGGCACTCTTAGACCTGCGTATTCGGTAGAGAGACGCAAGGTTCCAAACGGTCGGACACAGGTTTGCGAGGGGCAATCACCGTGCAGCGCTGGCGTGGCTTGGAGGACATCCCCCAGGACTGGGGGCGCAGCGTCGTCACCATCGGCTCCTACGACGGGGTGCATCGCGGGCACCAGTTGATCATCGGGCGGGCCGTGGAGCGGGCGCGCGAGCTCGGCGTCCCGGCCGTCGTGGTCACCTTCGACCCGCACCCCAGCGAGGTCGTGCGCCCGGGCTCGCACCCGCCGCTGCTCGCCCCGCACCACCGGCGCGCCGAACTGATGGCCGAGCTCGGCGTGGACGCGGTGCTGATCCTCCCGTTCACCACCGAGTTCTCGAAGCTGTCGCCCGCCGACTTCGTGGCGAAGGTGCTCGTCGACAAGCTGCACGCGCGCGTGGTCGTCGAGGGCCCCAACTTCCGCTTCGGCCACAAGGCCGCCGGCAATGTCGACTTCCTGGCCGAGCAGGGACAGACGTACGACTTTGAAGTCGAGGTCGTGGACCTGTACGTCAGCGGTTCCGCCGGGGGCGGTCAGCCGTTCTCCTCCACGCTGACGCGGCGGCTCGTCGCCGACGGCGACGTGGTGGGCGCCGCCGAGATCCTCGGCCGGCCGCACCGCGTCGAGGGCGTCGTCGTGCGCGGCGCGCAGCGCGGCCGCGAGCTCGGCTTCCCGACCGCCAACGTCGAGACCCTCCCGCACACCGCGGTCCCGGCCGACGGTGTCTACGCCGGGTGGCTGTACGTGAACGACGAGGCGATGCCCGCGGCGATCTCCGTCGGCACGAACCCCCAGTTCGACGGCACCGAGCGCACGGTCGAGGCCTACGCCATCGACCGTGTCGGCCTCGACCTGTACGGGCTGCACGTGGCCGTGGAGTTCGTGGCGTTCGTGCGCGGCATGGCGAAGTTCGAGTCGCTCGACGAGCTGATCGCCGCCATCGCGGACGACGTGAAGCGCTCGCGTGAGCTCGTCGAGGCGTCCAAGGCCTGAGGCCCGCGATCCGCACCGGAGTGACGCAGGTCACTTCGGGATGTGTCACATCGCGGCTGGGCGCTCCGTCGTAGTGGTGTCACCACTTGAGACGAAGTGCGAAGGAGCCCCTCATGGAACCGCGACTCGACCTCTTCAAGAACCCGGTCATCGGCAAGATGCTCAAGCACGTCATCGCGGCGGGCAAGGCCGCCGAGGGATCCGGTGTGCCGGCGCCGACGCTGAACCTGGTCATGATCCGGGCCAGCCAGATCAACGGCTGCTCGGGCTGTCTGGACATGCACGTCAAGGACGCGGCCGAGGCCGGTGAGACGGCGGTCCGGCTCGCCCTGGTCGCCGCCTGGCGCGAGGCCAAGGTCTTCACCGAGGCCGAGAAGGCGGCCCTGGAGCTGGCCGAGGCGGGCACCCGCATCGCGGACAGCGCCGGTGTCTCCGACGAGGTGTGGGAGAAGGCCGCCAAGCACTACGACGAGGCGCAGCTCGGCGGCCTCGTCGGCTGCATCGCGATGATCAATACGTTCAACCGGTTCAACGTGATGACCCAGCAGCCGGCGGGCGACTACGTGCCCGGCATGTTCGGCTGAGTCGTCCTCGGGGGCAACCGACGAAGGCCCGGTTCCGGGGGAGCCGGGCCTTCGTCGGTCTCACGTCGGGCTACTCGGCCGCGGCCTTCGCCGCCGCCCAGTGGCACGCCACCTGCGACGTCGCCGCGCCCGTGAGCACCGGCAGATCCACCGTCCGGCACGCGTCGGCGACCCCCGCCTCCTGCGCCCGGCCGTCCGCCAGGACCTGGCAGCGCGCGTGGAAGCGGCAGCCGCCGGGGATGCGGGACGGGTCCGGGGGCTCGCCCGTGAGGACCACCGGTTCGCCCGGGGCCTCCGGGAGCACCGACAACAGCGCCTGGGTGTACGGGTGTTGTGGCGCGGTCAGGACGTCCTCCACCCGGCCCGTCTCCACGATGCGGCCCAGGTACATCACCGCCACCCGGTCCGCGATGTTCCAGGCGAGACCGAGGTCGTGCGTGACCACCAGCGCCGACAGGCCCAGCTCGTCCCGCAGCCGCAGCAGCAGGGCGAGGATCTCACCCCGTACGGACGCGTCCAGGGACGCCACCGGCTCGTCCGCCACGATCAGTTCGGGGTCGAGGACCAGCGCGCCCGCGATGACCACGCGCTGGCGCTGACCGCCCGACAACTCGTGCGGATAGCGCAGGAAGAAGCGCTCCGGAGGGCGAAGTCCCGCGCGGGACAGGGCGCTTGTGACCGCCTCGCGCTCGTCGCCCGCGTAGCCGTGGATGCGCAGCCCCTCGGCCACCGCGTCGTACACCGTGTGCCGCGGGTTCAGGGAGCCGCTCGGGTCCTGGAGGACCAACTGGACGCGCTTGCGGTACGACTTGAGCGCCTTCGAGGCGTAGTCCAGCGGCCGGCCCGCGAACGTGACCTTGCCCGCCGTCGGCTTCTCCAGGCCCAGCAGGGTGCGTGCCAGGCTCGTCTTGCCGCAGCCGGACTCGCCGACCAGCGCCACGATCTCGCCGGGCGCGATGTCCAGGTCGACGCCGTCCACGGCCCGCGCCTCGGCGGCGCCGCGCCGGCCGGGGAACGTGACGTGCAACTGGTCGGCGCTGAGGAGGGTCCGCACGGAACCGTCCGGCTTCTGAAGCGTTTCCGTCATGCTGTGGTGCTCCTTGCTTCGGCTTCCGCGCCCAGGGCGTCACTTGAACCCACGTGCACACACGCCGCCCGCCGCTCCGGGCCCGCCACCCGCAGCACCTGGTCCTCGCTCGAACAGACGTCGAGCGCCACCGGGCAGCGCGGATGGAACGTGCAGCCGGACGGCAGCGCCGACGGGTCCGGCGGGTCGCCGGGCAGCCCACGCGGCGCGAACCGGGACGCCGGGTCGCCGATCGTCGGGAACGCCGCCGACAGCGCCTTCGCGTAGGGGTGCACCGCGTCCTCGTACACCTGGAGGGCCGGGCCCTCCTCGACGACGCGGCCCGCGTACATCACGGCGAGCCGGTCGCAGGTGTCGGAGAGGACCGCGAGGTCGTGGCTGATCATGATCAGGCCGAGGTTCTCCTCGGTCACCAACTGCTCGATCAGGCGCAGGATCTGGGCCTGGATCATCACGTCGAGGGCCGTCGTCGGCTCGTCGGCGATGATCAGGTCGGGCTCGCAGGCGAGCGCCATGGCGATCATCACGCGCTGGCGCTGGCCGCCGGAGAGCTCGTGCGGGTAGGCGTTGGCGCGCGCGGCCGGGAGGCCCACGTGTTCGAGCAGCTCGCCGACCTTCTTCTTCGCGCCCTCCTGCGTCGCCTTCTTGTGCAGGAGGATCGGTTCGGCGATCTGGTCGCCGATGCGGTGCACCGCGTTGAGCGAGTGCATCGCGCCCTGGAAGACGATCGAGGCGCCCGCCCAGCGCACGGCCCGCACCCGGCCCCACTTCATGGCGAGGACGTCCTCGCCGTTCAGCAGGATCTCGCCGGTGACCTTGGCGTCCTTGGGGAGCAGGCGCAGCAGCGCGAGCGCGAGCGTGGACTTTCCGCAGCCGGACTCGCCCGCGATGCCGAGCTTCTGGCCGGCCTCCACGGCCAGGTTCACGCCGCGGACGGCCTGCGCCCCGCCGGCGTACGTCACGGTGAGGTCCCGTACCTCGAGAAGCGTCATGAACGGGCCCCCAGCTTCGGGTTGAGGACGGATTCGACCGCGCGGCCGCACAGGGTGAAGGAGAGCGCGACGATCGCGATGGCGATGCCGGGCGGGGCCAGGTACCACCAGTCGCCCGCGCTGACCGCGCCCGCCTCGCGCGCGTCCTGGAGCATGCCGCCCCAGGAGGTGACGGTCGGGTCGGACAGGCCGAGGAACGCCAGGGTCGCCTCGGTCAGGATCGCCGAGGAGATGATCATCGTGGTCTGGGCGAGGACCAGCGGCATCACGTTCGGCAGCACGTGCCGCGTCATGACGTGGCCGTGGCTGCCGCCGAGCGCCCGCGCCCGCTCGATGTACGGGCGCGCCTCGACCGAGAGGGTCTGGGCGCGCACCAGACGTGCGGTCGTCGGCCAGGTCGTCACGCCGATCGCGATGATCACGGTCCACATCGAACGGTCCATGACGGTCGCGAGCGCGATGGCGAGCACCAGCGTCGGCATCACGAGGAACCAGTCCGTGACGCGCATCAGGACCGTCGAGTACCCGCCGCGGAAGTGGCCCGCGACGATGCCGATAACGGTGCCGATCGCCACGCACAGGAACGCCGCGAGCAGCCCCACGGTGAGCGAGATGCGCGCCCCGTACACCAGGAGGGCGAGCACGCTGCGGCCGAACTGGTCGGTGCCCAGCGGGAATTCGGCGCTCGGCCCCTCAAGGGGACCGCCGGGCGCGTCCGTGACGCTCTGCGAGTCTGCGCCGACCAGGACCGGCGCGAGGATCGCGATCAGTGCGATCAGGATCAGCAGCCCGAGCCCCCACAGGCCGCTGCGGTGCGCGCGGTAGGAGCGCCAGAAGCGGGTCAGGGACTGGCGCTTGCGGGCGCGCGCGAGGGAGCGCGCGCTGGGCGCCTTCGGGGCTTTCGGGTCCTTCGAAGGCGCGGTTTCGGTCGTCGTCATCGGCCCACCCTCGGGTCGAGCAGCGGATAGAGGATGTCGGCGAGGGTGTTCGCGAGGATCACCGCGGTGGCGAAGACGAAGAACAGGCCCTGGACGAGCGGGAGATCGGGCACGGACAGCGCCTGGTAGAAGAGCCCGCCGAGTCCGGGCCACGAGAAGACGGTCTCCACGAGGATCTGCCCGGCGACCACATGCCCCAGGTTCACGAACATCAGCGTGAACGTCGGCAGCATCGCGTTCGGCACCGCGTGCTTGCGGCGCACCAGGTCGTCGCGGAGGCCCTTGGCGCGCGCGGTCGTCAGATAGTCGCTGCCCATCTCGTCGAGCAGCGAGGAGCGCATGACGAGGAGCGTCTGCGCGTAGCCGACCGCGACCAGGGTGACCACCGGAAGGATCAGATGGTGCGCGACATCGAGGATGTACGCGAACCCGGTCTCGCCGCCCGATTCGAGGCCGCCCGTCGGGAACATGCCCGGGATCGGCCCGATGCCGACGGCGAACACGATGATGAGCAGCAGCCCCAGCCAGAACGCCGGGACCGAGTAGAGCGTCAGCGCGAACGCCGTGTTGAACCGGTCGCTGCGTGACCCGTTGCGCCACGCCGTGCGTGTGCCGAGCCAGATGCCGAGCGCCGAGTACAGGACGTACGCCGTGCCCGTGAGCAGCAGCGTCGCCGGGAGCGCGTCGAGGATCTTGTCCATCACCGGGGTGTGGAACTGGTACGAGATACCGAAGTCACCGGAGAGCGCGTCCCCGATGTACGACGTGAACTGCTTCCACATCGGCTGGTCGAGGCCGTACTGGTGGCGCAGGTTCTGCAGTTGCTCCGAGGAGACCTTGCGGCCGCCGGTCATCTGCTTGACCGGGTCGGAGGGGATGAGCCGGAACAGGAAGAAGCTCGTGACGAGAACGGCGAACAGCGAGACGATCGCGCCGCCGATCTTCGCGAGCGCGTACTGGACGTACGCCTTGGTGTTGCGGGCCCGGGGCCCGCGGGCGGCGGGCGGCGCCCCGGCCGAAGCCGGGTCGCCGTCCGTGCCGTCCGCGGGCTGCACGAGCGCCGGAGTGCTGTCAGCTGTCATGGTTCACATGTCTTCTTACTCGCGTGTTGCTCGCGTGGCTGTGCGTCGCCTACTCGCGCTCGTCCGCCGTCGTCCGGCGCCGCCGCGCGAAGAGCACTCCGCCGCCGATGACGACGAGCGCCGCGACCACGATGCCGATCACGATCCCGGTGGAACTGGACGAACCGCTGTCCTCGCTGTCGGACGCCGCCGCGGGTTCGGCCGACCACCAGCTCCAATACCCGTCCTGGCCGTAGATGTTGCCGGCGGCGGTGGGCATCGTCTGGATGGACTTGATCTGGTCGGTGCGGTAGGCCTCGACCGCGTTCGGGTACGCCATGACGTTCATGTAGCCGGAGTCGTAGAGCCAGGACTCCATCTTCTTCACGGTCTGCGCGCGCGAGTCCGGGTCGTAATCGGCGAGCTGCTGGTTGTAGAGCTTGTCGAAGGTCTTGTCGCAGATGCCGTTGTCGGTCTGCGCGACCTCCTTCGGCTTGCTCGGCAGGGCGGCGCAGGTGTGGATGCCGAGCACGAAGTCCGGGTCCGGGTTGACCGACCAGCCGTCGAAGGCGAGGTCGTACTCACCGGCGTACCAGGGCACGGAGACGTCGTCGACGCAGTTGAGCTTGAGGCCGATGCCGACCTTGCCCCACCACTCCTTCAGGTACTTGCCGACCGCCTTGTCGTTGGGGTCGGTGGCGTGGCACAGCATCCGCAGGTTGATCGGCTTGCCGTCCTTGCCGACGCGCTTGCCGTCCTTCATCTTGTAGCCCGCGTCGTCGAGCATCTGGCCCGCGGCCTTCGGGTCGTAGCTCAGCTGCTGGTCGCCCGAGGGCTGCCAGTAGTAGTCCTGGAAGCGCGGCGGGATGTAGCCCTGGCCGCGCACGGCGTGGCCCTGGAAGACCTTCTCGACGATGGTCTTGGTGTCGACGGACCGGAAGAGTGCCTGGCGGAAGTCCTTGTCCAGCAGCGCCGGGTTGCCGTCGCCGAACTTCTTGCCGCTCTTGGTCTTCCAGCCGGGGTTCACCGCTATGGCGTAGAAGCGGCGTCCCGGGCCCTCGTTGACCTTGATGTCCTTCTCGCCCTTGAGGGACGCCGCCTGAGCGGGCGTCAGGGCGGGGGAGCCGGCCACGAAGGAGACCTCGCCCTTGCGCAGGGCGGCGACCGCGGCGTCCTGGTCCTTGTACGTCTTGAAGACGATGTTGTCGAACTGCGGCGTCTTCGTCTTGCGCCAGAAGTCCGGGTTGCGCTTCAGCTTCACGTACTGGTCGGTCTTGTAGCCGGTGACGACGTACGGGCCGTTCCCGACGATCGGGAAGTCCTTGTCGTTGTTGAACTTCGAGTAGTCCTTGACGTCCTTCCAGATGTGCTCGGGCACGATCGGGATGTCGAGGGACGTCATGGTCGCCTGCGGCTTCTTCAGCTCGACGACGAGCTCGGTGTCGCTGGGCGCCGTGACCTTCTTGAAGTTGCCGACGAACGAGCCGTTGGCGGTCGCCGCGCCGTCGTCCGTCATCATCTTGTTGAAGGTGAAGGCGGCGTCGTGGGCGGTGGCCTTCTGGCCGTCGGACCACTTCGAGTCCGAGCGGATGGTGTACGTCCACGTCAGCTTGTCGGCCGAGGGCTTCCACTTCGTGGCGAACCCGGGGACGACGTGGTTGTCCTTCGGGTCGTAATTGGTCAGGTACTCGTACATCAGCCGGTGGATGCTCGTACTGACCAGGCGCGTCGCCAGGAACGGGCTCAGCGAGTCGACGCTCTGCGCGACGGCCACGGTGAGGGTCTTGTTCTTGCCGCTGTCGGCCTTGGCCGCGGCGTTGCCGCTCGCCTTCGCCTCGGCCTGCTGCGGCGCCGGGTTGAGCGGCGTGGCGAGGCCTGCCGTCAGGGTGAACGCCGCGGCTCCGGCCGCGAGGAGTATCCGCACTCCGCGCCGCGGTGGGCGGGCCGTTCTGTGGTCCATGTCTTGCTGAGCTGGTGTGTCCATCGGCGGTGACCTCGCGCATCGCTCGCACAGCTGGGCTGGATCTGAGAATTCAGGTCGACTGAAGTGTTGGTTTATCAGCGGCAGTTGAGGAACGTCAACGGTGGGTGAACCCCATGTGGCCTGCGGAAATAACGAGTTGACCTGCATTTCACGCACATTGGTCGAGACCTCTGACGCTTTGCAGGCCAGGGGATGGCACCCGGATGGGTGCAGGACACGCCGGGGGCCCGCAACCGTGTTCGACGGGTGCGGGCCCCTGGTGGGTGTGTGCGTGGGGGAGTTACTGGTGCGGGGGCGGCGGTGGGGTCTGCCAGCCGGGGTGCATCGGCTGCTGCGGTGCCGGGTGCTGGTGTTGATGGGGGCGGGCGAAGCCCTCGGCGACCATCGCGGAGAGGTCGAAGTAGGCCTCCCGCACCTTCGGGCGCATCATGTCGAGGTCGACCTCGGCGCCGGCCGCCAGGTGCTCGTCGAAGGGGATGACGATCACGCCGCGGCAGCGCGTCTCGAAGTGGCTGACGATGTCGTCCACCTTGATCATCTTGCCGGTCTCTCGGACGCCGGAGATGACCGTGAGGGAACGGGCGATGAGCTCGGAGTACCCGTGCGCGGACAGCCAGTCGAGGGTGGTGCTGGCGCTGGACGCGCCGTCGACGGACGGCGTCGAGATGATGATCAACTGGTCGGCCAGGTCGAGGACTCCGCGCATCGCCGAGTAGAGCAGGCCGGTGCCCGAGTCGGTCAGGATGACCGGGTACTGCTTGCCGAGCACGTCGATCGCGCGTCGGTAGTCCTCGTTGTCGAACGTCGAGGAGACCTCCGGCTCCACGTCGTTGGCGATGATCTCCAGGCCGGAGGGGGTCTGCGAGGTGTACTGGCGGATGTCCGCGTACGAGTGCAGGTGCGGGATGTTCTGCACCAGGTCGCGGATGGTGGCGCCGGTCTCGCGGCGGACGCGGCGGCCGAGCGTGCCGGCGTCCGGGTTGGCGTCGATGGCGAGGATCTTGTCCTGGCGTTCCGAGGCGAGGGTCGAGCCGAGGGCCGTCGTGGTGGTCGTCTTGCCGACGCCGCCCTTGAGGCTGATCACGGCGATGCGGTAGCAGGACGAGACCGGGGTGCGGATGAGCTCCAGCTTCCGCTGCCGCTCCGCCTCCTCCTTCTTGCCCCCGAACTTGAACCGCCCGCCACCGGCGCCGGGTGCTTTGCTGCGCTGCTTCTGCCGCTTGCTGTTGACCAGCCGGTCGGCGGACAGCTCGACGGCGGCGGTGTAGCCGAGGGGGGCGTTGGTGTCGTGGGGGTAGGGCTGTTGGTGGGTGGGGGCGGGGGGCTGTTGCCAGGTGGGGGTGGCGTGGGGCAACGGTTGGGCGGGTGGCTGTGGTTGAGCGGGGTGGGGGGAGCCGTATGCGGCCGGTGGGGTGGGTGTGGCCGGTGGCTGGTTCTGGGGCGGCGGTGCCGGTTGGGCGGGTGCCGGCGGGAAGCCGTAGGCGGGTTGTGGTGTCGGTGCGGCGGGCGGTTGCGGGGAGCCGTAGGCGGGCTGTGGTGCGGGTGTGGTGGGCGGTTGCGGGAAGCCGTAACCGGCCGGGGGCGCGGGGGCGGTGGGCTGTTGGCCGTGGGCCGGCGGTGCCGGTTGAAGCGGGGGCTGGGGGAAGCCGTAGCCGGGCTGGGGCATCGGCTGGGCGGGGGGCTGGGAGCCGTAAGCCGCTTGGGCCGGGGGCTGGGGTGCGGGTGCGTTGGGGGCGGCGGGCTGCGGGAGACCGTGGCCGGGCGGGCCGTATCCACCCTGGGGTGCCGGGGGTTGGCCCTCGGCCGGTGGTGCCGGTTGCGGGAAGCCGTATGCGCTCTGGGGGTGTGGCGGGGCCACGGCGGGCGGGGTGTTCGGGGCGGCGAGGGATGGTTGGCCGGGTGCGGGGTCGGTCCACTGCGGGGCCGCGGGCGGCGCGGCCGGCTGGAACGACGGCGGCAACGGGGGCACTCCGCCTGCCGGCGGGGGCGGGGGAGCCCAGCCTGCCGGTGGGGTGGGGGCGGTGCCGGGGGCCGGTGCGCTGGCGTTGTGGCGCGGGGCCGGAGTCGGCGGCTCCGCCATGGGTTCGGGGGTGGTGGGCGTGGCCGAGGCGGACGGTGCGCTGGTGACGTCGTGCGGGGCCGGGGCCGGTTGTGGCGTCGTGGGGCCGGTGGCCGCGGGGGCGTCGGCGACCGGTTCGGGGAGGGGCACCCTGGAATCCGTGGCGGTTGCCGCCGGCTCCGCCGCGGCCTCGCCGGTGGGCGCCGCATCGGTCTCTGCGAAGTCCGGCGCCGCGAGCGGGAAGTCGGTGTCCGCCGGGACGGCATCGGCCGTCTTCGCGCGGGAGCTCTCCGTGTCGATGTCGACGTGCACCCGGTGGGCGTCGACCCATGCGCGTGCCCTCTCCTCGGGAGTCTTGTCCTCCGGGGGCGCGGGGGCGGGAGGCTCTCCGAGCGCAGCGAGCTCCTCGAAGCTGCGCTTCAGCGAGGGCGCGGAGAAACGCAGCGTGGTCCCGCTTTCAAGATCCCCGCTGCCCAAGTCCCCCTGGCCCAGGCCCTCACGGCCTCCGGCCGTGCCGCCGGGCGCGTACGCCGCGGCGACGGGACCGGTCGACTCGGCGGGCGCGGTCGGCGCGACCGGGCCCTCCGGAGTGGCGGGCCCAGTCGGTGCTGGTGGGACCGCTGGCGCTCCCGGCGCGACGGGGATTGCCGACGCGGCTTGGGTCGCCGGATCCACCGGGGGGATGGGAGTCACGGGCTGAGCGGGAGCCTCCGGAGTGGCGGGTGCTGCCGGGGCCGATGGCGTCGCTGTTGCTCCCGGCGCGACGGGAGTTGCCGACGCGGTCGACGCGGTCGACTCAGCCGGAGCTGCCGGAGCTGCCGGAGCTGCCTGGGTCGCCGGACCCACCGGCCAGGCGGGAGCCTCGGGACTGGCGGGTGCTGCTGGGGCGCCTGATGCCCCCGGCGCGACGGGAGTTCCCGACGTGGTCGGGGCTGCTGGAGCCCACGGTGCTCCCGGAGAAGGAGGGGCCGGTGGAGCCACCGTTTCCACCGGCACCCCTGGCGCGGCCGAGGCATCCGGAGCCGCCTGTGCACCCGGTGCCCTCGGTACCGGGGAAGCGGCCGGAGCCGCCTGGGCCCCAGGTGCCCCCGGCACCGGGGAAGCTGCCGGAGCGCCCGGACCCGCCGGATAGCTCGGAGCCGCCGGAGCCGCCGCCCCCGCCGGGCCCACCGCTCCCATCGGCTCCGCCGAGCCCACCGACCCCGCCGCCCCCGCGGCAGCGCCCGCCCCCGCAGCCCAATCGCCCCCGCCAGCCCGCGAGTTCGCCTGCTCGTACCACGGTGGTGGTGCGTAGTCGATGGTGAACTCGCCCGTGAAATCGGCTGTCTGCTCGGCACCGGGTCCCGCGACAGGTGGGTCGCCGGCGGGTGAACCGCCGCCCCCGTGGACGTCGTCCCGATCGCTGCTCACAATGCCTCCTGGTGTGGTCGAGCACCGGCGTGCCTCCCCCCGTCCCCCGTGACGCGCGCGCGGGAACACAGGACACGTCCTGTCCCAGCCTAATCACCAAAACCGCCCGCACGGCAGGCCCGTCCAGACCCCGTCGACTAGACTCGCCGCGCCGTGACCGGGGAGGTCGTGGCTCGGACGGCGGCGGGGAGGGCGTGGCGTGCGGAATCGGATGAGGGGCGGCGCCCCGCCCGGGTGCGTACGGCACCCCGACTGACCCGCACCGCACCCGACCACGGCGAGAACTCACCCCATGCCTACCGCGCTCACCCACGACGACCCCGTACACCTCGGCCCGTTCCGCCTCGTCGCCCGCCTCGGCAGCGGCGGCATGGGCACCGTGTACGTCGCGCGGACCGCCGGCGGGCGCACCGTCGCCGTCAAGACGATGCACGCCGCGCTCGCCGCCGACCAGGCGGGACGCACCCGGTTCCGCCTGGAGATCGACGCCGCCCGCGTCATCGGCGGGCAGTTCGGGGCGAAGGTCGTCGACGCGGACCCGCTGGCCGAGACCCCGTGGCTGGCCACCGAATACGTGCTCGGGCCGCCCCTCGACGAGGCCGTCGAGGCCGGCGGGCCGATGCCCGAGACGACTGTGCGCGCGCTGGGCGCCGCCCTGTGCGGAGCGCTCGGCCAACTGCACCGCAGCGACGTCGTGCACCGCGACCTCAAGCCGTCCAACATCCTCGTCACGGCGTACGGCCCGAAGGTCATCGACTTCGGCATCGCCCGGGCCATCGGCGACGACCGCCTGACCCGCGTCGGCTCCGCCGTCGGAACCCCCGCGTTCATGTCCCCCGAGCAGGCCACCGGCCAGGAACACGGCCCTGCGGGCGACGTGTTCGCGCTCGCGGGCGTGCTGGTGTTCGCGGCCCGCGGCAGCGGCGCGTTCGGCAACGGGCAGGCCGCCGACCTGCTCTACCGCGTGCGCTACGGCGAGCCCGACCTCACGGGCGTGCCCGCGGGACTCGTCCCCGTACTGGCGCGCTGTCTCGACAAGGACCCGGCGCGGCGCCCCACCACACATGAGCTGGCCTCTCAACTCCACACCGGGGCAGGGGAGTTCGCCGACCATCTGTCCGGGGCGCTGCTCGGCGACATCGGCCGCCGGGCCACCGACGTATGGCAGCCCGCCCCGCAACGGCTGGCCGCACCCCTGACGCACACGCTCCCGCATCCCACCGCCGTGGACTCCACCGGAAACCGCCCCGTGTCCCGGCGCCGCTTCCTCGCCGCCGGCGGCGTCCTCGGCGTCGGCGCGCTCGCGGCGGGAGGCGCCCTGTGGTGGACCGGCCGCTCCTCGGAGGAGAAGAAGAAGGCGGCGGACCCCAAGGCCAGCGACACCCGCGGCCGCCGCGACCTCGACCCCCTCTGGAAGGACGAGGGCTACTTCGAGAGCAGCGTCGTCGACGGCGGGAAGTCGATGATCCCGGCCATCGTCGACGGAGTCGCCGTCGCGATGCGCGGGTACGCCCGCGGCCTCGCCGTCTCCGACGGCGCGAAGAAGTGGGACGACCACATCGGCGGCGGCTGGCAGTGGACCGCCGCGGACGGCAAGCTCTACCACCTGTCGTACAACGTCTACCAGGACGACCGGGCAGGCGCCCCCGTCACCCTCGAGACGATCGCCCCGCGCACCGGCAAGAAGATCAAGACGCTCGCCCGCCTCGCCGACACCACCGACCAGCTGGAGGGGAACCAACTCCTCTGCGTCGCCGACGACATCGCCTACGTGGTCGTCGGCAAGGGGACCGGCGAGAAGCTCGGTTACGCGAAGGCGCAGAAGTGGACGCTGCGCGCAGTGAACTGCGCGACCGGCAAGACCCTGTGGACCAAGCCGCTGCCCCGGCGCGACGACCTCGACCAGTCCATGTACATCCTCGCCGCGAAGGTGGCCGGCGGGCGCCTGGTCACGTACCAGCAGATGAAGGAGGACGAACCCCACATCGTCGTACGGAACCTGAAGACCGGCGGCGTCCTGTGGGACGTCCCGTACCTCGTCGACGACGTCGCTCCGCTGTGGGCCGGGATCGCGGCCGACGACACCCACCTCTACATCGGCGGCACCCGGCTGCGCGCCGTGCGCCTCAAGGACGGCAAGGCGCAGTGGCAGACGCCGGAGGGCCGCGCGTTCGGCCCGCCGACGCTGGACGGTGGTGTCGTGTACGCGGTGGGCGACGGTGTCGGACTCGCCGCGTACAAGGCGGGCGGCGGCGAACGGCTGTGGGTGGAGAAGGACGGCAGCGCCGACGAGCAGTCCAGGGCGTGGCGGCCGCTCGTCGGCAAGCAGTGCGCGTACTACCGCAACGGCGCGCAGTTGCACGCCGTCGACCTCAAGAGCCACGAGGTCGCGTGGACGTACAAGACGGACGGCGACCGCTTCTACGCGAACCCGGAACGCACGCGGATCCTCTCCCTGAGCGACAACGCGAAGCTCGCCGCGTACCCCATGAAGTGACACCCCCCCCACGCACGCATACGTTCCAAGACCGCCTCCCCGGCAGAAGGCCCCACATGAAACCCCTCGGCATCGGCGACCCCCTCCGCCTCGGTCCCTACCGCGTCCTCGGCGTCCTCGGCGAGGGCGGCATGGGCAAGGTGTACGTCGGTCAGGACGGCGCCGGGACGCTCGCCGCGGTCAAGGTGCTCAAGCCCGAACTCGCCCACGACACCAACCTCGCCCAGCGGTTCGTGCGCGAGGCGCAGGCCGCACAGGCCGTACGCAGCAAGGGAGTCGCGAACGTCCTCGGCGCGTGGACCGAGGGCGGCCGCCCGTGGATGGCCACCGAGTTCCTCGCGGGGCTCACCCTCGACCAGGCCGTCGAGGCGCACGGCCCGCTGCCCGAACCCACCCTCCGCGCCCTCGCGGCCTCCCTCGCGCACACCCTCGCCGACATCCACGCGGCCGGCTTCATCCACCGCGACCTCAAGCCGCCGAACATCGTGCTGACGTCGACGGGCCCGCGCATCATCGACTTCGGCATCGCCCGCCCCGAGCACGGACTGACCCTCACCACGACCGGGGAAGTGCCGGTCACCCCCGGGTACGGGGCGCCCGAGCAGGTGCTCGGCCGCCGCGTCACACCGGCCGCCGACGTCTTCTCGCTGGGCGCGGTGCTCGTGTACGCGGCCACCGGGCGGCGCGCGTTCGACGGCGGACACGTGGCGGCCGTGCAGTACGAGGTGGTGCACGGCGAGCCCCAACTCCAGGGAATCAACCCGGAGTTGCTCGCACTGATCGCCCCCTGCCTCGCGAAGGACCCCACCCACCGGCCCGTCCCCGCCCAGATCGCCGAGGCGATGCGGCCGCCCAAGGGTGCGGAGAAGACCTGGCGGCGCGGTTCCATCGCCGACGCCATCACCGAGCGGGAGACCGGGGCCAGGCATCTGGCGACCACCGTCGTGGGCGGGGTGCGGCCGCAGCAGCCCGCCATGTCGCGAAGACGCCTGCTGACGACCCTCGCCGTCGGCGGCAGCGTCGCCGCGGTCGGCGGCGGCACGGCCGCCTGGTGGTACGGCTCGCGCCCCGACAGCGCGCTGTTCGACGTCCCCGCCGCGGTCAGGACCCCCGCCCAGGCCCTGAAGCCCAAACCCGCCGACGACTACGCCGAGAGCGGCGGGTCCATGAAGCTCTGGTCCGTCACCACGGCCGACGCGACCTCGCCCGAACTGCTGCCCGTGCGCGACGTGCTGGTCTTCGCGCTCGGCTCCGGCGGCATCGGGGCGTACGGCGTCGAGAACGGCAAGCGGCGCTGGTCCGCCGCCGGACTGCGGGCCAGGTCCGGCTACGTGTCGGTGGCCGACCGGCTCGTCGTCGGCGCGGACGAACAGGGCACGCTGCACACCTTCGTACCCGCCACCGGAGCGGCGAAGTGGACGTGCGAGCAGGCCGAGGCCGAGACACTGCTCGCCGCGGGCCCCGACGCGGTCTACCTGATCACGAAGGACGACCGGCTGCGCTGCGTCAACAGCGAGGACGCCGAGGTGCGGTGGACGGTCACCGTGCCCGCGAAGTTCCGCAAGAAGCTGCACGGCCCGGCCGCCGTCGGCGGGGGCGTCCTGGCCGTCCCGTCCACCGACGGCACGGTGCTCGCGGTGCGCACCGACGACGGCCGCACGGCATGGCAGCAGAACGAGGAGTCGGAGTCCGTCGTCCGCCCCGCCATCGCCGACGGCATGGTCTACCTCAACGGCAAGACCCTGGAGGCCTACCGGCTCCGCGACGGCAACCGGGAGTGGAGCACGTTCCCGCTGGGCGGCGCCGACTCCGTGTACAGCAAGTGGGGTCCGCCCGAGGTGAAGGGAGACCGGGTGTACGCCAACGCCGTCGACGTCACCCGCTGCCACAACCGGGCCGACGGCAACCAGGAGTGGTTCGCGGTCGGCCCGTCCACGGCCAGCCGGGTGCTGACCCAGGGCACCAGCGTCTGGTCCGTCGACGACGGCGGCGGAATCGGGGAGCTCCAGCTGAAGGGCATCCCGCAGAAGGACGGCAAGAACCCCTGGACGACCAGGTACCCGCGGCCCCACTACACGCAGCTCGCCGTCGGTGGAAACCGGGTGTTCCTGCTGATGGACAGCACGGTGGAGGCGCTGTCGGTGTTCTAGGCGGCGGTAGGGTCGACGGCATCGGGTTCGTACGGGGGAGTGATCGCAGGTGCACAGCGGCAGAGGCGGGGGCGGGGGCGGCGTCCAACAGGTGGGCCCGTATCTGCTGCTCACGCCCATCGACCAGGAGGGCGGCGCGCCGGCGGCCCGCTGGATCGCCCGCACCGTCGGTGGCGACCGCACGGTCCTGCTGAGCACCCCGGCCCCCGGAGTGGACCCGAACCGATTCATGGCGGAGGCGGACGCGGCACGCTACCTGCTGGGCAGCTGGACGCTGCCGACCGTCGAACTGGCGCCGCCCGGCGGCGCGCCCTGGCACGCGCGCCCCTACGTCCCCGTACTGCCGCTGCCGATCGCCCTCGCACTCAACGGCGGCCCGCTGCCGGAGCGTACGGTCCGCGCACTCGGCGTCGCGCTCGCCGAGACCCTGTCCGTCATCCACGGCCAGAGCCTCGTCCACGCGGGGCTCTCCCCGGCGGCCGTACTGCTCTCCTTCGACGGTCCGCGCCTCGACTGCTTCGGCGCGGTACGGGCGGTGGCACCCGACGGCGCGGTGCGCCGCGACCTGCCGGGCGTCGACGCCACGGCCCTCGCGCCGGAGCAGGCGGCGGGCGGACAGCCGCGCCCGCTCGGCGACGTGTACGGACTGGGCGCGACGCTCGCGTACGCCGCGACGGGCCACACGGTGCCCGAACGGGACGAACTCCCGGCGTCGTTGCGCTCACTGGTGAGCAGATGCCTGTCGCGGGACCCGGTGCGGCGGCCCCAACTTGCCGAACTGGTAGGTGAGTTGAGCGCCGGCGGTGCGGCCCGCCCCGCCGGATTCGGCTCGACCGACCACGCCTCGACGCTCCTCACGCCCGGCTGGCTGCCGGCCCGCCTCGTCGCCGCGCTGGCGCACCAGGCGGCGTCGGTGCTGGACGCGGACATGCCGGTGCCGACGGCGCCGCCGGCGACGGGTACGTACGGCTACTAGACCTCCGCGCCACCATTGCCCGGAGCCGGCTCCAGGTCGAACTCCCCGTCCCGGGCACCGAGCACGAACGCCGTCCACTCGGCCTCGGTGTACCGCAGCACCGTCTCCGGCTCGAGGGACGACCGCATGGCCACGGCGCCGCCCGGCAACTTGGCGATCTCGACGCGCTCCTCGTCCTGCTCGGTCCCGGGCGCGCTCTCCCACGTGACGCCGGAGATGTCGAGCGCGTACAACTCGTTCTTCTCGCGCTCCTTACGGGCCTCGATCTCCTCCGGCGTCTCGCCTGTGGTCCCCACGCCGCATCAGCCCTTTCCGTTTCTCATGGCAAACAACTTCAGCTTAGCGAGAGTCGGGCGACGGCAGTCAGGAATCGGTGGGCCGCTGCGCGGCGTCCGGTGCGAGCCGTTGGACGTGACGGAGGTAGACGTCGATCGCCCGATCGGGCGGGTAGTTGGGAACGGGGGTGGTCTGCCCGGTGTCCTTGGCCACGATGAAACAGCTTCCACCTGGCGCCGCGGGGCGTGGTGTGCCGTCGGCAGGTGGAAGGGGCGGGGCCGTGGCATGGACGAGATACCCGATGGAGAACTCACGTACCCGTAGGGGCAGCGGCGTGCCGTCCGGTCTGGTCGGTCGACCGTAGGTGCGGAGAACTGTCTCCAGTGCCTCGTCGGGATTGCGGGGAGGCGTGGGGCCGTGGTTTTCAGCAGAGGTCATTTTGCTACTCCACCAGAGGGCGGGCGGGTGTCGACTGTCGGCTGGGCATACGGCTTCACGGAAGGCCGTTCCACATCTGCTCGACGATGACCGCCCACCATCGGTTGGCCCCAGCCAGGCATGCTTCATCGATGGCAGCGAGATCCCGCTGGAATTCCGCGGTGTCGACCGCGGCCTGACGAGAGTTCAGGCCGCGCCGGGCCGGCCATCGTCGGGCCAGCAGTGAAAGGCACTCGGCGAAGCGGAGGACGTCCGAGTTCACGAAAGAGGCCCATCCGGACGTCAGTTCCACGGGCCACACCTGCCCTGTGGCCTGCTCCAAACACATTTCGCGTCCGAAATCGTCCCCGAGCCGGAGATAGCCGCGCTGCTGATGGCTCTCCTGAACTTCGGCTCGGAGATCGGTTCCATTGATCTGTGCGAAGCGAGTGAGATCGCACAGCTGAGTGGTCGGGGCGGTGTCCGCGCGGAAGAAGGGGGGGAGAGCTGGTGGGCGGACCGACCGCGCACACGGCGCTCCGTGCGGTCCGGTCAGGGCCTCGACGGCTTCCGCGCACAAGGACTCCGGCATACCGAGTTCCCCCTGCGCGAGCATGATGGGGGCGGCCACCATGTCCAGCCGGTCCCGGCCCGCGCTCCGGAAGGTGACCATGTCGTGCCAAGCGTGCGCCAGGCCGCGCGGCAGCGCATCGAGGGAGTCGGGGAGCGAGGCGGCGGGGCGGGAGCGGTAGTCGCTCGCGAGCGACTCGGCGAACACAAAGTTCGGCCAGGCCTGTTCGCAGATCAACTGAGCCGTTCGCGCCTGCTGCTCCGTACTGAGTCCCTCGCCTCGGTGGTGTGCCAGCAACCGCCGAACCCAGTCGCCGAACTCGACACGGGGAGGCGCGTAGGGCGCCGCGTCCAGATCGAGTACGGCCGGGTCGGGCAGCTCGGCGGCGGCCGTCAGTGCGGCCGCCATGTCCTGAGGGAGGTCAACCAGAAGACGCACCGGGGCGCGTGACGCCGTGACGGAACGTCGCACCCGCTCTGCCGCGGTGACCAGGGGCAGCACCAGGTGCTCCAACACCTTCTCCGCTTCACCGCTGCCCCGGAGCCGGCCACTGCCGGTGATGTCCGTGAGTGCGAGGGTGAACGACCGTCCCCTGCGCTCGGCCGCGCGCCAACTCGATGAGAGGCAGCCTCCCCGGGTTCCCCGGAGGCGGTTCGCGGTCCAGCAGCAGAGCCTGCGAGAGAGTGGCGGTCAACTCGGCCGTGGTGCGCTGTCGGCAGTCGAGGGCCAGATCGATGGTCCCGACCGGCGGCAGTTCGTCGACGACGGTAGGGACGTGCTCCCGGGCGTCGGCGTCGGAAGCCATGATCGCCCAAGAAGTGAACCAGGACTTTCCACAACCTCGGGACCACGTGACGACCCGCACCGGATCCCAGGGGGCGTCCTCGGCGAGTCAGTTCACGAGCCGGGCGGCGACGGCGGCCCGACCGATCAGCGTGAATTCCGCGTCATTCCACCGCCCCGTTCGCGCTCAGTGGACCACTGAGCAGCACCGCCCCGTTCTCGTATGCGGTGTGACTCTGATCCTGTATGTGCTCCTCATTGGCCGTCGGCCAATCGAACCCAAACATCTCCAACGGCCACGCCAGCTCATCCGGCAGCATCATCGCCATGGCGGCATCTCCCCGTGTCGCCGTACACCCGCAGGGCCCCGTGTGCCTCAACAGACGTAATTTTGCGCGGAGGTTACCAATTGCACTCGAACAACAGGGCTACCACGGCACGCAGTTCGCCACGGAATGCACGAGACCCGTGACCGGGTGAGCGGTCACGGGTCTCGTCTCGTGGTCTTGCTTACTGGCGCGGAGGCCCCCACTGTGGGGGCTGTTGCTGGCCATAGGGGCCGGGCTGCTGGGGCTGGGGCGGGTAGCCGCCCTGGTGGTAGGCGGGCGGGGGCATGGTGCCGGGGGCACCGGGTCCGCCAGGCCCGCCCGGGCCGCCGCGGTTGTTCTTGTTGCGGGAGACGACGATCACGACGACCACCACCACGATGATGACGAGCGCGGCGAGGCCGATGCCGACGTAGAGGAGCATGTTGGAGCTGTCGCTGTCCGAGGAGTCGGAGGCGGCGTCGGACGAGTTGCCGGCTGCCTTGCCCTTGTCACCCGATGCCTTCGGAAGCGAGGACAGGTCCCAGGGACCGTTCGCGTCGCCCTTGGGGATGTTGGCGGTGAGGGCCTTGAGCGGGCTCAGGTCGCCATATCCGTGGTACGCGTCCGGGAGCTTCGACTTGTCGACGCCCTTGGCGATGTAGGTCGACTTGATGATGCGGTTGACCAACTGGCCGGGGGTGTAGTCCGGGAACTTCTGCTTGAGGAGGGCGAAGGTGCCGGAGGCAACCGCGGACGACATGGAGGTGCCGTCGGTGGTGAGGTAGTCGCCCTTGTGGCTGTTGCCGTCGGCGTCGTCGAAGTCGCCGTTGGACGTGGCGACGGTGATGTCCTTGCCCGGGGCGGTGAACATCAGTTGCTTGGAGTAGTTCGAGCCACCGTTGTCATCGTCCCAGCGGCTGCCGTCCTGCGTGGAGCCCCCCACCTGGGCGATACCAGGGGTGGAGCCGATGCCGCTGTTGTTCTCGACTCCGTCGTTACCGGATGCCTGGACCAGCACGACGTCGTGGGCGATTGCGTAGGCGATCGCATCCTTCGTGTCCGCGCCCGCGTAGTCGTTGGACAGGGACATGTTGATGACATCAGCACCCTGATCCACTGCGTAGCGGATCGCTTCGCCGACCGTGCACGCGACCGGCCTGGCTTCACCAATGGTCCCGCCATCCGTCTTGTAGATGTCGACGGGGAGGATCTTCGCGTCCGGGGCCATTCCGAGCATGCCCTGGCTGTTGCCGGCGCCGTGTCCGTGGCCGGCGATCAGCGAGGCCATTCCGGTGCCGTGGTCGTCGTCGACTTCTCGATTGGCGGGCTGCCCGTCCGAGCAGCGCTTACCGGCGAGCACGCTGCCGGTCAGGTCGGGGTGCTCGCCGTCCACACCGGCGTCGAGGACGGCGACGGTGACGCCCTTGCCTGTGGCGACTTTGTGGACGGCGTCGATGTCGAACGCCTTGTTCTGCCACTGTTTGTCGCGGGTCGCGTCTGCCGAGGCGGCCGATGCGGTGCCGAGCACCAGGGCTCCCACCATGGCCGCGCCGCCGATCGCGCGTAGCGTCCTGTGCGCGAAGCGCATGCTCTGACACCTTTCGTGGTGAATTCCGTGCCGATGTACGTGGGGCCCACGACCGGAATGGTCGTGGGCCCCACGAACGGTATCTGGTTACTCGATGACGGGCGGATTCGCCTTGCGGTCCTTCGGCTTCCAGGTGCTCTCGTCCTCGACGAGGTAATCGGGAAGACGACTGCCGTTCCCGCCCTCGCCACGCTGCTTTCCTGCACCGCGCCCACCGGCGGCTCCGGCGGGGCCGAAACCGTTGCGGCCGTTCTGGCCCTTGCCTGCGGCGCCGGCACCGCCCGCGCCCGCGCCACGGTTGCGGAGTCCCGAACCGCCGGGGGTGAATGCCCCGCCGGTCTTGCCCTTGGCTCCGCCGACCACGCCGCCCTTCAGGCGTGCTCCTGCGCCGTTCTTGCCGCCGAGTGCTCCCTTGCCGGCCGCGCCGCCTGCGCCGCCGCCCATGCCGCCCATACCGCGACCCGTGCCCGCGCCTCGACCCGTGCCGGCACCGGCGCCCCGGCCAGCGGCGCCCGCGCCACGTCCTGCGGCACCGCCCGCTCCGGCACCACGGGCCAGACCGGCCGCGCCGCCAGCCATGCCACCGGCGATACCACCGGCCATGCCGCCGCCGAGACCGGCTCCCGCGGCTCCGGCTCCGCCGCCGAGGCCACCGCCCGCGCCGAGGCCGGCACCCGAGCCGGCGCCGCCGCCGAGACCGGGACCGGCGCTCTCCAGACCCGTACCGATCTGGGACGCGTCCGGGAGTTCGGCGCCGGAGGCGGTCGGCGGCTTCAGGCCGTCCGATCGGAAGCCGGGGATGCCCTGGCCCGCACCGCCGCCACCGATGCCCGCGCCGCCGCTGATACCCGGGTTCGCGCCACCAGCTCCTGGCACGTTCATGTCACCGCCACCACCCGGGTTGTCGATCTTGGGCGGCTTGAACGACTCACCGGGGCCGGCGTTCTTGAGCGAAGAGGCGTTCGACTTGTAGGTCGACCCCAACGACTCCATGTGCATGGCAGCCTGGAGTGCCGCCTGCTGCTTGGCGCCCATCTTGTCGCCCCATCGATCCAAGACGTTCTTGGACGAAATGCCACTGGCCAAGTCCGCCTGGATACTGCCCTCGGAGCTTCTGACCCGCTGGTACAGCTGATAGTCGGCGTAGAGGGCAGAGGCGGGGTGGGCGATCATCTTGGCGTAGTCCGTGGCGGTCATGTTGGTGAACATGTCCGTCGCGGTGTCCCATGCCTCGTCCCACCAGCTGACGTCGATGCTCTGGATCTGGTCCTGGATCTGGTAGAGCTGGTCCGCAGAGTGGTCCATCGCGTCACCCGCCAGCTTGGCGAAGTTGCCGCCTGTCGCCATCTCCTGGCTGATCTTGTCGGCCTCTCCCATGAACTTGTCTGCGGAGGAGCCCTTCCACTTCTCCAGGACCTTCTTCACGGCGTCGTCGAACTGCTTCTTGAGGCCGCCGCTGCCGTCCGAACCCACAAGGTGCTCGTGGACCTCGGTCCAGTTCTGTGCGACTTCCTTGACGGTCTGCGGCTTGGCGTCCGCGACCATCTGCTTCAGTTTGTCGAGGTCGTTCTGGTTGAAGTGGGTGTCCCACTTCTCGCCCTGACCGCCGCCGCTCGCTCCGCCGCCGTCCTGTGCCGCGCTCACCATCTCCTCGTCCCCCTTCAGGAGTTGCGGTCGGCGACGCCGGAGCCGCCGGTTTCCTTGACGGCATTCTCCGCTTCGGCGTCCTGATACACGCCGCGGGCCTTGTCCGCCTTCTTGCCGAACTTGTCGACGAGCTTCTCGATCTTCGCGATCATGTCGACTTCGATCTTCTGCTTCATCTCACCGTGCGCGTCGTACAGCTCCTGCGCCTCGGTGAAGCCGTTCCCCAACGACCCGTTCGGCAGGTACGTCCCGTACTTCGCCTTGTCCTTCGGTCCACTCATATCGCTGAGGACCTGATTCAGCTCCTTGACCACCTGGTCAAGGGCGTCAAGATCGACCTCGTAACCATCAGCCATCGCAGGCCGCCTTCCCCGTTCTCCCCGAAATGCTGTTGTGCCGCGCGCAGTTCAGTACGCAGACAGCTTCTCTAGGATCTCTCTCCGCACACTGAACTCACAAGTCGAGCACAGGTTCCCTCACAGAACGTCCCCGCCGCGCCGCCTCACGCCCGCGCAGCGAACCGCCCCGCCGCCTCACACAACGTCCTCGCCCCGCCGCCGCAACCAGTCCCGTCGCGCCATCGCCCCGGCCGCGATCACCGCGAGGCCGATGCCGCCGCCGATCACCAGGTACGTGCCATAGCGGGAGTTGCGCTCCGCCGGGGTTTCGCCGAGGGTCAGTTTCGCGGCGGTGATCTTTTCGCCGCCGGGGCCTGCGGCCGTCGATCCCTGCAGGTCCTTGTTGGTGATCTGCTGGGCCGGCGGGGTCTCGTCCTTGATGGCGGCCACGGGGTCGATGACACCCCAGCCGATGTTGTTGTCGCGGTACGCGTGCGAGCGCGACGCCGTGTCCTCGAGGTGCCAGATGATCTGCTCGGGCGTCCACTTGGAGTGCTTCTGCTTGAGCAGGGCGGCCACCCCGGCCGCGTACGGAGCGGCGAACGACGTGCCCTGGTCGACGCACTGGCCGCCCTGCGGGACGGTCGAGACCATGTCGACGCCGGGGGCCGCGAGGTCCACGTGCTTGTTCGGCGTGGAGAACGGGGCGCGTTCGTTGTTGCGGTCGGAGGCCGCGACGGACAGCACGTTGGGGTTCGGAAGGGCCGCCGGGTAGGTGTCGGAGGCCTTGCCGGACGAGCCGCTGTTGCCGGCCGAGGCGACGATGAGGATGCCCTTGGCCTCGGCACGGTTCACCGCCGCCTGCAGGGGGGCGAGCTTGGACACGTTCGCCGTCGTGCCCTGCGAGATGTTGATGACATCGACGTCGGCCGAGACCGCGGCGTTGATGGCGTCGATCATCGTCGCCAGGTTGCCGCCCTCCTCCGCCGTGCTCGTCTGGAGGGGCAGGATCTTGGCGTCGGGGGCCAGGCCGTGGAAGCCCGAGCCGGAGATCGGGGAGGCCGCGATGATGCCGGCCACCTTCGTGCCGTGGCCGACGCCGTCGGTCGTGGCCTTGCCCTTCGCGAACGACTTGCCGCCGAGGACCTTCCCCGCCAGTTGCTCGTTCTTCGTGTCGACGCCCGTGTCGATGACGGCCACGGTCACGCCGGCACCCTGGAGCGACGTGCCCTCCCACAGCTGCTCGGGGATGACGCGTTGCAGCGACCACGGCGTGCCCTTGATGACGTTGCCGCCGAACTGGCAGTCGGTGGAGGCCAGTTGAGTCCCGTCGTCGGCGACGGCGGGCGTCGCGGTCAGGCAGGCGAGGACGGTCGTCGCCGCGAGCGTCGCGAGCGCGGCGGCCGTGCGTCGAGCGGTGACGATGGGTGCCATGGTGGGTGCCACGGTCTCTGTTCCCCCTATGAGTTCTGCGCCATGAGTTCTGCGCCGGCGATGCGGCGTCAGGAGTTCCGCGTCAGGAGTTCTGCGTCTGCTCGGCGGCCTTGGTCGTCAGGTCGGGACCGGACGGCAGGAGCTTGGACCACTGGGCCGGGACCGACACCTTGCGCGTCTTCTCGTAGCCGAGGCGGATCTGCGCCTTGCCGACCTCTTCCTTCTCCGAGCCCGACGAGTCCTTGCCGGAGTCGTTGTTGACGGGAAGGTAGTAGCGCAGGCCGGTGTCCGTGACCAGGTAGTTGAAGCCGCTGGCGGACTGGCCCTCCTCCTCCTGGTAGAGCAGGCCGCTGCCCGGGCTCACGTACGAGGATGCGCTCGACGCGACCGAGGAGATGGGCAGGGAGGAGCCGGCCCAGGCGGACAGGTTGGTCGACTTGCCGCCGTTGTAGACGGAGCAGGAGGTGTCGTTCGAGCCGCCGTTGGCGAGCGAGACGGACTGGGTGGGCCAGGTGTTGGCGCCCTGCATGGACGCGCCCCTGTCCACCGAGAACTCGGGCTCCTGGATCGTTTTCGGGGTGGAGTCGCTGAGCGTCTCCCGGAGCAGCTTCGCCTGGAAGTCGGAGACGGGGACCACCTGGTCCTGCTCGACCAGGTAGTGGTCGCCGCCGTTGGTCTTCAGGAGCGTGCCGGTGGTGCGGAATTTGGGCGGAACGCCGCTCGCGTTGGAGGTGCCGCCGTCGCCCGGCACGTACGGCAGCTTGATCGGCTGGCGGCTCTGGGCGAGCGTGGCCAGCCAGTCGTCGGTGACGGTGCGCGGCTGGGCGCTGTTGCCGAACAGGGTGCGCACGAGCGAGTCGAGGCTCCCGCCCCGGCCGGCCTCGAGCTTGTACGCCACGCCGCGGCTGCTCACCAGATACGGCGTTCTCGCCTCGTCCTGGACGTACAGCGCCTTGCCGGAGTCCAGCTTGCCGGAGCCCTTCGCCGTGACCTTCTTCGCGTCGTCCTTGTCGAGTACGAACACGGTCTGCTGCGTGGACGTGGACATCGCGTCGGCGCCGCCGATCGCCTGCTGGCACAGCGCCCACACCTTGGACGTGCCCGCGTCCTTGTCGTTCGGCATTCGGTCGGGGGCGTACGGAATTCCGACCATCGAACCCTGGGCGATATTCGATTCGTCGAGGAACTTCTCCTTGACGGTCTTCACGGAACCCTCACCGCTGTTTTTCGGGTTCAGTAGAAGCTTCGCGGACGCGAGGTTGAGGACGGGGTGCAGGACGGGCTTGTCCTTGCCGTTCTTATCCTTCTTGTCCGACTTGAGTACGACGTATCGCGTGGCCGACGGGTCCGTGACGATGATCCCGGCCTCGGGGGTGTCCCAACCCTTGGGCGCCACCGGGCTGATCATGCCGCAGGCGCCGAAGCCGGCCAGTACCACCACGGCCATGACGATGCCCGGGACCGCGTGCTTGAGCGGCCGCGGGGCGCTGTCCACCGATCCATTGGGGAGTGGCTTGAGAAAAGCGGCAACGGTCCGCTTGCGTGCGAAAGTGTAGGCATTCAGCTCATCACGACGTGATGCCATCGTTACGTTTTCTCCCCGTCTTCGCTGGACCGTGCTGGACTATTGCTGCTGGCCCACTTCTGGACCACCCCCGGCGCATGCGCCGCACGGGCCTCTACTATGCCGTGTGGTGATCGGGCCGTAGCGTACGGGTACGGTTTTTCCACGCGCCAGCCGACGTTGGGTCCCGATGGCCCGGGGCGGTCCGATTCCGACCGATTCAACCCAGCCGGCCATCACGAATCATCACAGCAGCGAGCGAAGGAGCAGGGCGGGGGATGTCCAGCGCCAGCAGGACCCGACAGCGCGGCAATCAGGGGCGACCGGCCCCGAACGGGCGCCGCGGAGGGGGCCGTTCCGGCGGTCGCCCCACCGGTCGACCGGGCGGGCAGAGCGGACGCGGCGGGCGTGGTGGCCGCCCCGCGCAGGTCGCTCCGCCGCCGCAGCAGCAGGCCGCAGGTCCGGTGCGGCCGAAGCTGCCTCGCAAGATCGGCAGCTTCGGACCGATCAGCACGCACCACTTGGTGATCATCGAGATCGCGCTGGCGCTCGTCGTGGCGGCCGCCGCGATCAAGGCCGTGCTGATCCTGCCCGCCGCCGTAGTCGGCGGGCTGCTCGTCTTCCTGCAGCTCGGCCGGCGCCGCCGCCACCCGCTGCCCGAGTGGATGGCGATCGGTCGCGCCCTCAAGCGCCGCCGCCGCGCCTTCAACGGGCCGCCGCCCGCCGACATCGACAGCGGTTTCGCGCCGCTGCTCGAAGCCGACCCGAGCCTGCGCACGTACGAGTACGAGGCCCGGGACCGGCGCCTGGTGGGCTTCGTCGGCGACGGCTCGTTCCTGACGGCACTCGTTCAGGTGGACTCCGCGCCCGGCCCGCTGCGCCCGCAGGGTGACGCGCGGCCGCTGCCCGTCGAGCTGCTGGCCGACTCCCTCGACGTCGAGGACATCCACCTCGAATCGGTGCAGTTGGTGCAGTACACCCAGCCCGCGCCCGCCCCGCACCTGCCGCCGCAGGCCCTCGCCGCGCAGGCGTACGCCGCGCTCCAGGCGCAGGCCGGCACCCCGGCGGTCCGTATGACGTGGGTGGCGCTCAAGCTCGACCCCGAGCTGTGCCCCGAGGCCGTGGAGGCCCGCGGCGGCGACCTGCGCGGTGCCCAGCGCGCGCTGCTGCGCGCCGCCGACCAGCTGATCAGCCGGCTCAACGGACAGGGCTTCGTCGCCGAGGTCCTCGACGAGAACGCCGTGCTCTCGGCGCTCTCCGTCGCGACCTGCGTCAACCCGCGCGCCAACCTCAACGCCCAGTCCCAGCAGGGCCGTTCGGGCCCGCGCACCGAGGAGAGCGTGCGCGCCTGGCGGTGCGACGACCGCTGGCACGCCTCGTACTGGATCGGCACCTGGCCGCAGCTCGGCCGCGGTGGCACGCCGCTCGGCGCGCTCGCGTCGGGCCTGTCCACGACCCGTACGCTCGCGACGACGTTCAGCGTCGCCCTCGCGCGCGCGGGCCGTGAGGACGTCGCGGTCAGCGGGCACGTGCGCCTCTCGGCGCGGAGCGAGAACGAACTCGGGCAGGCCAAGCGCGAACTCGAGCGCGCCGCCTCCGGCCTCAAGGCCGGCCTCGTCCGTCTCGACCGGGAACAGCTGCCCGGCCTCCTCGCCACCCTTCCCCTCGGAGGCACGCGCTGATGAGCACCCCCCAGGGCCCCAACGGGCAGTTGACGCCCGAGCAGCACGCGGAGCAGGAGCGCCGGGCCGCGGAGGCGGCGGAGCGGCGCAGGCAGTGGGAGGCGCAGCAGGCGGCCGCCCAGCAGCAGGGTGGGTACGGCTACCCGCAGCAGGAACAGCAGCAGGAACAGCAGCAGTTGACGCCCGAGCAGCACGCGGAGCAGGAGCGCCGGGCCGCGGAGGCGGCGGAGCGGCGCAGGCAGTGGGAGGCGCAGCAGGCCGCCGCCCAGCAGCCGGACGGATACGGTTACCCGCAACAGCAGCAGCCGGTTCCCGAGGCGGGGGGCTACGGCTACCCGCAGCAGCAGCAACAACAGCAGCAGCCCACGCCCGAGGCGGGCGGTTACGGCTATCCGCAGCAGCACCAACAGCAGCCCACCCCCGAGCAGGCGGCCCAGCAGCAGGCCGCCGCCCAGCAGCAGTCCGCCGCGGCCCAACACGCCGCGGAGCAGCAGCAGTTGCGTGCCCGCTACCAGGCGGAGCAGCGCCGCGCGGAGGAGGCCGAGGCCCGCCGCCGCGAGTGGGAGGACCAGCAGCGCCAGCAGCAGATGGCGCAGCAGCAACAGCTCGCGGCCCAGCAGCAGGCCGCCGCCCAGCAGCAGTACGCGCAGCCGCACCCGGACCAGCAGCCGCAGGACCCGTCCCAGGGCGTCGTCGGCGGCATCGCCCAGGTGCCGCAGCAGGCGGCCCCCGCCACCGGCACCACCATGACGTACGCGCCCGCGCCGGAGGTCGGCTCCGGCCGGCCCACGCACCGGGCGCTCCCCGAGGACCCCGCGCACGAGGACGACTTCGCGGAGTTCGAGGAGGAGTTCACCAGCCCCGGCTACGGGCTGCGCGGCCCGCGTCGCCGTCGGCACGTCATGTCGAAGAGGTCCCTCGGCTCGCTCGGCGTGAGCGTCGGCGACGACGGCGTCGTCATCGGCGTCGACCCGCAGGGCGCGCCCGCCGTCCTCGACGTGCTGCGGCCCAAGCCGCGCGAGATCCTCGTCGTCGGCTCGATGTGGACCGCGCAGATCATCGCGCTGCGCACCGCGGCGATCGGCGCCCGGATCGCCGTCGAGTCCGTGCGGCCCGCCGCGTGGGCGCCGATGGCGCAGGCCGCGGGCGGCGGACTGCAGTGCGTCTCGGTGTACGAGCCGCGCCAAATGGCCGCGCAGGGCGCGTCGGTCGCCAGCCCGGTCCTCGTCGTACGGGACCTGGGCGCGCAGCCCGGACGCTCCCAGATCGCTCCGACGCCCTGGCAGTCGACGCTCACCGTCGTGCCGTTCCTCGGCCCGCGCGCGCCGCGTCTGCTCGCCCGCGCCGACGTCATCGGACTGCAGAACCTCTCCCCGCAGGAGGCCGAGGTCATCGGCCGGGTGCTGCGCCTTCCCGAGCAGCTCACCCAGACGCTGCCGACGCTCAGCGACGCGACGATGCTGTGGATCGCGGGCGACAAGCGCCAGTTCGTCATGGTGCAGCCGACGGAGCCGGAGACCGGGCTGCTCGGCGGCCCGCGCCGGATGGACTGATACCCGCCGGAACCGGGCGTGGGGCCGGTGGCCCCGAAGAGGCGTGGGGTGGCCCCGTGAAGAGCGGGTACGCGACGTGTACCGACGGGTACGTGACACGTACCGCCTTTACGGGGGCCGCCCCGAACCGTTTACGCTGTCCGGACGAACGGCTGAGACGCAAGTGACGCGGGGCCGCCGCGACGGTCGGGGGGCGACGACGCGCAACCGCCAGGCCCCGCCGGACCCGGTCGTTCAGGTGCACAGCAGAGACCAGGAGGCACAGTGACCAGTGACCGGGACCAGCGGAACCCGGACCCCGGCGACGGTTCGATCGAGACGGAGCTGACGGGAGAGTTCCGGCTCGATTTCGACGCGCCGTCCTGGTACGCGCAGCCAAGCGAGTCGAGTGCGACGCCGGCGTCCGGCACGCCCGCGACGCCTCCGTCCGCCCCGGCCGCGGGCGCGACCCCGCCGCCGCCCGCGCCTCCTGCGCCGACTCCACCGCCCGAGGGCGCCGCGCAGCCGCCGGCCGCTCCGGGCTTCCCGACCTTCGGGGGCACGGGTGCGGGCGAGGCGGCACCGGCCGCGCCGCCGGCCGCTCCCGAGGCTCCGCCGGCGGCTCCGCCCGCCGCCGATGCCGACCCCGCCGCGTCGAGCCGCCGCTCCGGGGCCGTCGACCCTACGGGTGATCTGTGGGGCGACGACGATGACGATGACGCCGACGAGTCCGCGGAGCCCGCGGAGTCCGCGGCGGCGTCGGAGACCACGACGTCCGGTGACGCGCCGGACGTGAACCAGGCGGTGGCCCCGGCCAGTTCGGTCGCTCCGGCCGCGCCCGTCGCTCCGGAGGGTGCGGCTCCGGCCGCGCCGCCGCAGCCGACCGCCGGCGGTTACGGCTACCCGCAGCCCGCGCCGCAGCAGCCCGCCCCCGGTCAGCCGGCTCCGGCCGCGCCGCAGCCGCCCACGGCCGCCGGTTACGGGTATCCGCAGCCCGCTCCGCAGCAGCCGGCTCCTGGTGCGCCGCAGCCGCCCGCCGCTGGTTACGGCTATCCGCAGCCGCCGGCTCCGGGTTACGGCTACCCGCCGCAGCAGCAGCCGGGTCAGCCGCAGCCTCCGGCGCAGCCCCAGCCCCAGCCCCAGGCGCAGCCCGCTCCCGGTCAGCCGGGTCAGCCGATGCCCCCGCAGCAGCCGGGTCCGTACGGCCAGCCCGCTCCGCAACAGCCCGCTCCGCAGCAGCCGGGTCCGTACGGCTCCCCGCAGCAGCCGGGCCCCTACGGTCAGCCCGCTCCGCAGCAGCCGGCTCCTGGTGCGCCGCAGCCGCCCGCCGCTGGTTACGGCTATCCGCAGCCGCCGGCTCCGGGTTACGGCTACCC
>NZ_JBITCS010000002.1:320113-379377 GCF_044453445.1 Streptomyces sp. NPDC051684
CCGCCGCAGCAGCAGCCGGGTCAGCCGCAGCCTCCGGCGCAGCCCCAGCCCCAGGCGCAGCCCGCTCCCGGTCAGCCGGGTCAGCCCGTCCCCGGCCAGGACCCGGCGGCCCAGGCGCCGCCCGCGCCGCAGGGCCCGTACGGGCAGCCGCCTCAGCAGGGCCAGCCCGCGCCGGGTCAGTCGGCCCCCGGCCAGCCCGCCCCGGGCCAGCAGGCCGCTCCCGGGGCCCCCGCCCCGAACGCGTATCCGCAGCCGGCCGTCGACCCGCGCGCGGGCTGGGACCCGGGTGCGGGCCAGCAGCGTTCGGCGCCCGGCGCGCCGCTCGGCTACAACGCGCAGGTCGAGCTCAGCTCGGACCGTCTGCTGCGCAACCAGCCCAAGCGCAAGAACAACAACAAGGGCCCCAGCAAGTTCAAGCTGGGCGCCAAGGCGGCGGAGGCCGAGCGGCAGCGCAAGCTCCAGATGATGCGTACGCCGGTCATGTCCTGCTACCGCATCGCCGTGATCAGCCTCAAGGGCGGCGTCGGCAAGACGACGACCACGATGTCGATCGGCGCGACCCTCGCCTCGGAGCGCCAGGACAAGATCCTGGCGATCGACGCCAACCCGGACGCCGGCACGCTCGGCCGCCGTGTGCGTCGCGAGACCGGTGCGACCATCCGCGACCTGGTGCAGAACATCCCGCACCTGCACTCGTACATGGACATCCGACGGTTCACCTCGCAGGCCCCGTCCGGCCTGGAGATCATCGCCAACGACGTGGACCCGGCCGTCTCGACGTCCTTCAACGACGCCGACTACCGCTCCGCGCTCGACGTCCTGGGCAAGCAGTACCCGATCATCCTGACCGACTCGGGCACCGGTCTGCTCTACTCGGCGATGCGCGGAGTCCTGGACCTGGCCGACCAGTTGGTCATCATCTCGACGCCGTCCGTCGACGGCGCGTCCAGCGCGAGCACGACCCTCGACTGGCTGTCGGCGCACGGCTACGCGGACCTCGTCCAGCGTTCCCTCACGGTCATCTCCGGTGTCCGAGAGACCGGCAAGATGATCAAGGTGGACGACATCGTCAGCCACTTCGAGACGCGCTGCCGCGGCGTGGTCGTCGTCCCGTTCGACGAGCACCTGGCGGCGGGTGCCGAGGTCGACCTCGACATGATGCGCCCGAAGACGCGTGAGGCGTACTTCGAGATCGCCGCGCTGATCGCCGAGGACTTCGCGCAGCGCGCCGAGGCGCAGATGCAGGCGGGCGGCATGTACGGCGGCCAGCAGCAGCCGGGCATGCCCCCGGCCGGCTTCCCGCAGCAGCAGCAGGGCTTCGGCCAGCAGCAGCCGCCGGCCCCGCAGCCGGGCCAGCAGGGCTACGGCTACCCGCAGCAACAGCCGCCGCAGGCCCCCCAGCAGCAACCGCCGCAGCAGCCGGGTGGCGGCGGCCTGCCGTCCGGCTGGACGCAGCAGCCGCCGCCGCAGTAGGCGACAGCAGTACGAGTGAGGGGCTACGTCCGCGTCGGACGTAGCCCCTCACTCGTATGCGTGGTGCTTTGTTCGCTACGGGTTCACCGCTGGAAGGTCGCCCGCAGATGCTGGTCGAGCCAGGCGGTCCACGCCTGCACATCGATGTTGCTGTACGAGAAAGGGTACGGCCCGTGCGGGCCGGTGATCAGGTCGAGCGAGTCGTGGCGCGCCACGAACACCGTCTCCAACTGCCCGCCCTGCCGCCGGTAGTCGGCGGGGAACCACATCTCGATCTCCTGCCAGTAATCGGTCTGCGAGTTCCGGCCGCCGCTCGGGGTCCCCTTCTTCACCTCCGCCTCGTCGAAGCGGAAGCCGAGGTTGGCGTACGCCTGCAGCAGCGCGTCCTGCGCCGGCAGCGCGTGCACCTGGATCTCGTCGAAGTCGCCGCGGTCCACGGCGTTGTCGACGGTCAGCTCGGTGCGCACCGCGACCCGCGCCCCCTTGAGCGGCCGCCCGCCCAGGATGTGCGTCAACGGGGTCTCCCACGGGACCTCGAACGTGACCTGCCCGTCCTTCGTCTCCCCGGCCTTCAGCTCGAACTTCTCACCGAGCACGAGGGACTTGACGACACCCGGATTGCCCCACAGGGTCTCGGTCTCCTCCCGGTCCTCGAACCGGGTGACGATCTCGATCCGGACCCGCTCGACCTCGATGTCCACGGAACCGCCCTGCAGTTGCACATTGCAGTGCAGCTGATCCCCCGGCCGTACGGCACTCGCACTGAGCGTGGTCTCGACCTCGGGCGCACCGACCCCGAGCGAACTGAGGAACTTCCGAAAAGCCACGAATCCCACTCCCCGGGCCGCCGGCACCACCACCCGGACCATCCAGGCACCCGCCCCGACCCGCCGCCGCGACACTAAATCATGAGCCTGGGCGCATGGTGTGAAATCGACCTCACTGGAAGGGCAGCGCGGCCAGTCCGAAGACGCCAACGGCGAGACGGAAAAGAACCGCGAGGACAAGCCCGATTCCGCCGATCACCCACAGTCATTCCTCTGTGGACTTCAGTTGCTTGGGAATCAGTTGGTCCGCCTGCTTCGAAGAAGGACCGATGCCTGCCTTCGGGAAGGATCCTGTCAGCGCGCACTTGAACCCGTACGTGAATACGAGCAGAAGGAAGAAGCCGCCGCAGAGGTAGTTGGCCACGGATTCCACGTTGGTGATGGCACGCGTGCCGCTGTCGGCACGGTTCACCGCGATCTCGTCGGCGTGCTCCGTGGTGACCTTCTTGGCGGCGTCGGACTCAGCGCTGTTCATGCTCCATGTGATCTGAGCGGACCGGTCGACGACGTCTCCGTCGGACGGGCGGAAGGTCCCGTGGCACGTCGTCTGGCAGGCCACAGGTCCCACGTTCGCGGACTTGCCCTCCTTGTAGTCTGCCGCGCACTTGCTGACGGCGAGCTTTCCGTGCGAGCCGACGTATCCGCTGGACATGGTGGCGTTGAAGAAGGTCCAGCACATGCCGCCGACGGTCAGCACCACCAGTACGATGCCGAACACGCGCCCGAGCGGCGACGGCGGGGCGACGTCGGACATGGGCTGCGAAGCCCCCGCGACTCCCTTGGCGGGTGGTGGCGGCAGGTGCGCTGATGGCATGAGGCCCCCGGGTGGCCGGCGGTGAGCGACGGGCGGCCACTTGAAATTGATCTTTGCCGGTTGGCCGAATCGGTTTGTCGCGCATCGACGTCCGGGCGGTCGAATGGCAGCAGAACTCTGGCGGACCACGGTGACTGCGTTGCGTGTGACGTGTGAAGATGCCGTTTGTCCGGCTCTGGCCGATGCGGCTGTCGACTAACCTAGTGGCCGGGATTCGACTGTGGTCCCGACGATGACAGGCAGCAGGGGGATGACATGGCGGGCCCGCAGTTCGATGTCGATCCGGACGTCCTTAAGGCGCAGGCTCGGAGCTTTGACCGGATGGCGAGCGATTTCGCCTCCAAGGCGAAGGCATTCGAGGAACGGATCAAGGCGCTCGAGAAGGGCTGGGGCGAGGACGACGTCAAGCTCGTCAGCGCGCTTCTCGATGTGTACGGGCCGGTGAGCGGAGGCATCCTCGGTGCCCTCGATCACCTCGGTGAGGCTCTCAAGGGCGTGGGCGAGAAGCTCGATTCCACGGCGCGCAGCTACGAGCAGACCGAAGAGGATCACTACCACGCGCTGAAGCAGGCGGCTCAGCAGCGTCACGGCTGAGCCGATCGCGCGCGGCCGTCGGGTCGCCCGTCCGTGTCCCATCCGCGTGCGCCGATACGGCGGCGCAACTCTGTGTCCTGAGGGGAAAATCCCGTGTCCATTATGTTGCCCGGGGAGCTCGACTGGGTTCTCGATCTGCTGGGCTTTGAATGGCCGAATATCGATGAGGACCTGCTCTATCAGGCCGCTCAGGAATGGCGTGACTTCGGTCAGGCCGTTTCCGAGTACCAGGAGCAGGGCAATACGGCGGCCAGTCTCGTCATGAGCGCGCACGTCGGCGACGCCGCGGACGCCTTCATGAAGGAGTGGGGCAAGTTCGCCGACAACGGTCTCGGTATCGGTGGACACGGGATCGGATACCTGGACGGACTCGCCGGCGCCGGTGAAGTGCTGGCCCTGATGCTCGAGATCTGCGCGATCGCCGTCATCGCCCTGAAGATCTTCGTCATTGTCCAACTCATCGACCTGGCAATCGAGTTCGCCATCGCCCAGGCATCCGCTCCGGTCACGCTCGGCGCGTCCGAGGCCGCGCTCGCCGGTCGCGTCGTCATGATCCGGATGCTGGTCAAGCGGGCCCTGACCGAAGCGGCGCAGAAGGTCGAGGAGGCGGTCATCAAGGCCGTCAAGGAGCGCGTCGTCGTCAAGGCCAAGGACATGGCCGTCGACCTGGCGAAGGATGTCGGCAAGAAAGTGGCCGGCGAGCTGGCTTCCCAGGGCATCAAGGCATCGTTCGGCGCGGGCGGCAGCTGGGGCGAGAACCTGACGTCTCTCGGCGTCGCCGCCGCCAACCCGGTGCTGGGCAAGGTCGCCGGCGAGATCAAGGAAGACGACGACGGTTCCGGCTACCACTTCGAGACGAAGGCCGGTGGCAAGGTCGTCGAGGGCGCGATCGGTGTGGCCCAGGGCGACTCTGAAGGCCTGTCGAAGATGGCGCAGGGTTCCGGCGAGCTCTTCAACAACTTCACGGAGAAGAAGGGCGAGGAGTCGGGCAGCGGCACGACGTCGGAGTCCGGCGGAACGTCTGGCGAGGGTTCCGGCGGTGGCACGACGTCGGAGTCCGGCGGTGGGACGTCGCAGGAGTCCGGTGGCGGTACGACCGAGGGATCAGGAGAAGGCACCTCGCAGGAGTCGGGCAACGGCACCTCGCCGGAGGCCGCCGCGGCCCAGGCGCCGCCGGAGCCCAGGCAGGGCAGCGCGACGAGCGCCGAGGGCGTTCCCGAGAACGACCGCGTCCGCACCGTATTCGGCTGACCGGCCACACCGACACGCCCCGACGAGGAGACCAGGACATCATGAGCACCGGAGACCGCTTCGGCCCGCAGCATGAGCGCGAGTACCCCATAGGGGACAAGAACCTCACCGAGGAGCAGAACGAGCACCTCACCGCGTCGCTCCGCAAGGTGCGTGACATGAAGGACGCGCCGCCAGCGTTGCAGGATCTGGCGCGTCAACTTCTGGGTGGGCGTATGGAGTTGAAGGACGTGCTGGACTCGCCGTCGGGGCATCGTGCTCTGGGTGAGGGGTTGTCCGGCATGCGGGAGCAGTGGCGGAACATGTCTCCGCAGGAGCGGCAGCAGGTCCGGGACTACGACCCGGACGAGGACCCGAAGAACGCCCCCGGACGCGACGGCAGGATCCGCTAGTAACCATGGCCACCAACAGCGAGGCGTGGCAGCGCCATCGGGACCGTCGCTCGTTCGTGTACCGGCGCGGTACGGGCTGGATCATCGGCGCCGTGTTCGTCGTGTTCGCCATCAAGATTCTGATCTCCGCAGGCGGTTGGGTCGGCTGGCATGTCACCCCGCAGGACGGAGCCGGCACACCCGGACTGTTCAAGTTCGCCGCGTGCGCGCCCGCCGGGGACGACTACCGCTGCACGGGCGCGTTCCGGGAGGACACTGGGGACCACCGCGTGTTCGACGACGCCGTCTTCGTGGTGCCCACCGAGCAGGTCAAGGGCGGACTCGCGGCCGTGAACCGGGCGCCGGACGGCGGCTACTCGTACGGCAACCCGGGGGAGGTCACCACGGGGATGCTCGGTGGGGCGTCGATGGCGTTCGGTGCTGCCGTGTTGATGATCGGCGTCGGCGCCTTCTTCCTGGCGACCGGATACACGCCGCGTCCGTCGCGGATGTCCGGCAGTTGGTCCCGTTGGGGTCGGGTCTCTTTCGGGGAGGCGTGGCAGATCGTGCGCTCCCGCGCTCTGCTCCTGTGGTCGATCGTCGGCTTCTGCGTCCTGGGTCTTGTGCTGCTGGTGACGGGACCACTGGTGACGTTCCTGGCGTAACGCATACGCGGCAACGTCGTGGCGGAAACGTCGTGGGCCCCGAGTCGTATTTGACTCGGGGCCCACGTGTGTGACCGGTCAGATGAAGATTCGCGTCAGCACGATGCCGACGACCGCCACGGCGGCGACGGTGATCACGGTGCCGCGCGTCCCGGCGCCGACACTCTGGCTCCAGGCGACCTTGAGCGGGACGCTCCCGCCGCCGCCGCGCGGCCAGTCTGCCCTGAGGCAGAAGATCCCGGCCGCGAGGAAGAAGAGGCTGAACAGCACGGCGAGCACGGACTGCTCAGTCTTCTCCGGATTCGACGTGTTGAACTCGCCGAGGACGCTTCCGATCGCCGAGTCGGGGTTCAGGCGGGCGGTGTGCAGCTCCGTGCCCTTGCCCCCGGAGTCCATCAGCCGGCGGATGTACTCGTCGCCGTCCGAGACCGGGGCGTCCCCGGGATGCAGCGTCATACGGACGGATGTGGCGGTCGCGGCACCCCCGTCGGGACGGAACGCGCCCTCGCACGTCACCTGCGGTTCGTGCGAGGAGCCGTTCCTGTGGGAGCCGCCGGGAGTCCTACCGAAGGACTCCTCGCATGAAGTCGCCGTGAATGTCCCGCCTGTTCCGATACTTCCGCTGGAGTAGACGGCCTGGAACGAGAACCAGGCCGCCATCACCACGAAGATCGCAACGAACATGAATCCGAGAATGCCGCGATCCCGCAAGCGGGTCTTCGGCTGCGCCTGCACAGGCTGACTCACGACTACCGACCTTCGGTGGGGGGGGGGATATGGTCGCGGGCCCGGCGGCCCGGTCCGTTAGGGTACGGGACGCGACGCGACCCGCCTGAGCCCGCGCGCGAGCCAGGCGCCGGACGGCGGCGGTGAAGACGCTTCGCCACATCCACAGACACACAGCTAGGGGGCACCACACACCATGAGTAGTGGTGGCAATGGATTCGGTCCGCAGGGCGAGCGTGAGTATCCGATCGAGGACAAGAACCTCACCGAGGAGCAGAACGAGCACCTCACCGCGTCGCTTCGCAAGGTGCGCGACATGAAGGACGCGCCGCCCGCGTTGCAAGATCTCGCGCGTCAACTCCTCGGTGGACGTATGGAATTGAAGGACGTACTGGACTCGCCGTCCGGTCATCGTGCCCTGGGTGAGGGGCTGGCCGGGATGCGCGAGCAGTGGCGGAACATGTCGCCGCAGGAACGGCAGCAGGTCCGCGAATACGACCCGGACGAGGACCCGAAGAACGCGCCCGGGCGCGACGGGCGGATTCGTTGAGGACAGGCACACACGTGACATCCACGGGGGCCGCCGAGCAGTACGTGGCTCGGCGCGATTACATCTTCCGGCGCATGTTCGGCTGGATCGTCGGCGTGGGCATCGTGGCCATCGGCTGCGCCACGGCCTGGGCGGGCGTCGGGTACCTCGACGGGCATGTGTCGGTCTCGGCGCGGCCCGGCTCGCTGGTGGTGCGGTCGTGCGAGCCCGCAGGCGCCGAGTACACCTGCACGGGCACGTTCGAGGACGACAAGACCGGTGAGCGGAGCGGGGGCGCCACCATGACGTGGCAGCGCGATGCCATCCCGAGCGCCGCGATCCCCGCGTTCAGGACGGACGACGGCTACACGTCCACGGACGACGGCGAACTCACCACGGGCAAGCTGTCCCGGGCCCTGTTCTGGCTCGGCGTCACGGATGTGCTGTGGCTCGTCGGCGCCTTCTTCCTGCTGACCGGCTACCAGCCGCGACCGGCCCTCCACTACGGCCCGTTCATCGGCGTCTGGCGCGAACGCGAACGCCGCTTCGGCCGGGTCACTCTGGAGGAGGGCTGGCACGTCGTACGGCACGAACGCGGTCCCGCGCTGCCGATCCTCGTCGTCGTGGCGGTGCTGTGCCCGGTACTGTTCGTCGGGAGCCGGCTGGCCGGGGGCGCGTGACATGACGTTGCAGAACGACGACTTGGGGGAGCGCTTCGCGTCGCGCAGTGCCTACGTTCTTCGGCACCTGGGCACCTGGGCGGCTGGCTGCTCGGCACCTTCGTCATCCTCATGGGTCTCTTCTTCGGGCTGGCCGGGGCCGGCGCCCTCGACGGGCATGTGACCGTCACGGCCCGCCCCGGAACGTTCCAGGTCCAGTCCTGTGAACTCGCCGATCACGACTACATGTGCAAGGGCACGTTCGAGGACAAGTTCAACGGCGATACGGCGACCGGTGTCTCGATGGAGAAGATCGGTCGCGGCGAGCCGGGCGAGCGGCTGGACGCCTACAAGCTGCCGGACGGGTACTCCGAGTACGCCATCCGCGGCCTCGAACCGAGCGAGCTCTCCCGCGGCCTCTTCCTCGTCGGGGCCGGGGTGTTCGCCGTGACCTGCGGCCTGTTCGCCGTCCTCACCGGCTACTCGCCGCGCCCCAGCTATACGAATCGGCGCCCTGACCCGTCGTACGGCCGCATCGGCCTGGCACAGGCGTGGCGCGGTCTGGGCGACTGGGGGCCGGTGCGTCTCATCCTCTGTGGGGTCGCAGGCGCCGGTGTGCTCATCGCCGCATGGGGCGCGGTCGTGTCGCTCCTGTATCGCTGAGGCCCGGACGGGCGACGGCTACAGCGCAAGCGCCAACAACAGCGACACCACCACACCCAGCGCCCCGACCCCGGCCAGTGCGAAGAGGACCGGCCGCGTCGCGCCGCCCGCCGTCGAGCGCCACGCGGTGCCGAACGGCACCCGGCTACGGGTCCCGGTGTACCCGCTCACCGTCGCGAAGGCGCCCAGGGCGGTGCCGATCAGCATCCCGAAGGCGAAGGTGAACATCAGGCCCGCGTTCCAGGCGTTGGCCTCGACGTACGAGAACTGGTGGCTCGGCAGCGTCGAGGCGGAGCCGGTCTGCGTCACCGAGATCTTCGAGCCCGTGGGGTGCGAGGACGCGGGCTCCAGGCGGGCGTTGGGGTCGTCGCCCTTGCCGCCGTCCGCGGTGAACTCCCCCTGGCACTCCACTTCTTCACGCGTGCGGTGCTTGCCGTGCGAGCGGTAACCGACGGTCCGCGTCGAGCACTGGGACACCGTGAACTCGCCGTACGAACCGCGCAGCCCGGCTGCGTACGTGGCCTGCCAGATGAAGATGCCGCTGCCGACGAGCGTGACGAGCATGATGCCGACACCGATGAGGCGCGCCGTGAACGGGACCTGGTGCTTCGGCGGCGCGGGTACGGGAGCCATGGACATCTTTCGGGTGATTCCCCCTGTGGCGAACGGATCGCTGTACCGCCCTCACCGCGCCTCACGGATGCGGTTGTGGACAGTCGCGGAACGCTACCGCAGGTACATGGCAATCGTGCGAGGAGGCGGTGAAGACCGGCACTTTGTGGCGAGTCCTGTGTGTCGGGATCACTAAGGTCGCGTTGTCGGACATCTACGTCCGGGGGCTCGGGGCGCCGTACGCATCAACTGCATGCCACCGGCCCATACTTGCGCGACGCATACACGCGCGCACACGCACGCACATTCATGGGGGAGCACATGGCAGGTTTCGGCTCAGGCAGCTTCGACGTCGACCCGGCGGTGCTCAAGGAACAAGCAGGAAGCTTCGGCGAGTTGGGCAAGTCCTTCAAGGCCGCGGCCAAGGAGCTCAAGGACGCCCTTGAGAGCGCCGAGGAGGGCTGGGGCGAAGACATCATCGGGACCTTCAACGACATCTACGAGCCGGTGCGCGAAGGCATGGCGACGTCGATGGAGCACCTCGCCGACGAACTGGGCAAGATCGGCGGCAACTTGAAGGTCATGGCCACCCAGTACGAGGTGACCGAGGACGACCAGGCCCAGATCATGATCGGCCAGCAGTCGAGCCGCCCGGGTCTGGGCATGCAGTTCTGACCGCCGGGCGCGTGACACACGTACCACCACCAACACACACGCACGAATCACGGGGGAGTGACACGGCATGGCATTGACCCTGCCCGACGAAGTCGCATGGGTTCTCGACCTGCTCGGCTACAGCTGGCCCGACGCCGACGAGGACAAGATCCACGAAGCGGCCGAGGCATGGCGCCAGTTCGCCACGGCAGTACGGGACACGCAGAACGGCGGTGCGAGCGCCGCGAACGCCGTACTCGGCTCGAACTCCGGTGACGCCACCCAGGGTTTCGAGGACGCGTGGAAGAAGTTCTCGGGCGGCGGAGGCGGCGGCTACCTCGACGACGCCGCGATGGCCGCGGAGATCCTCGCCTTCGCGCTCGACGCGGTCGCCCTCATCGTCGTGGCCAGCAAGATCGCGGTGATCGCGCAGCTCATCGCGCTGGCCTTCGAGATCGCGGCGGCGCAGGCGGCGGCGCCGGTGACGTTCGGGCTCTCGGAGATCGGCGCGGCCGGGGCGACCCAGGCGACCCGGCTCATGGTGCGCCGCATCCTGGACGAGCTGAAGCAGAAACTCATCCAGCAGGTGACGCAGGCCGTCGAGCAGCAGGCGGTGCAGTCGGTCAAGGAAATCGTCCTCGACGTGGTGAAGGAAGCGGCCGTCGAGGCCGGCAAGGCGGCCGGGCAGAACCTCGTACAGCAAGGTGTGCAGAGCCACTTCGGCGCGCAGGACGGCATGAAGTGGGGCGAGGCGGCCGTGGTCGGCGCGGGCACGTTCGCCTCGGAAGCCGTGGGCGGTGCCGCGGGTGCCATCGACGAGGCCGCGGGGCGGTTCGGCCCGGCCGGGCGACTGGTGGGTGGCGCAGCGAGCGCGGGGCTCGGCGCGGTCGGTGAGGGCATCGGCGAAGGCGTCCACGCGACGGGCGAGGGCGTGGGGCAGGGTGCCGGGGCCGCGGCCCAGGGCATCGTCGACAGCACCGCCGAGAGCCTGCCGGGAGCGGGTGAAGCCGTTACGGAGGCGCTGGACCCGAGATCGATGGTCTCGTCACCGGGCGAGGCCGCCCAGGGTGCGGTGGACGGCGCGGTCGAGGGTGCGACCGGGGCGCTCGGGGACGCGGCTCAGGGCGGCCTCGGACGCCTGAGGAGCGAGCAGCCGGCGACGGAGGAGCCGAGTGCCGAGCCGAGCAACGGGGGCAGTGGCGGGTCCGGCACATCAGGCACATCCGGTTCGTCCGGTCGCTCCGGACACACCACGGAAGACGCCCGCGCCAGGTCGGTCTTCGGGTGACCCTCCGGGTGACGTAACCGATGTAATTCGTGTAAGCGGCGAAACCGCCGTAACTGTCGTAACTGATGTAACGGACGTAAGGGGCCTGTGTGAGCGGTGTGACCCCGTGGCGATCCGTGACATTGTGTGGATCCTGTCACGGCACGGCCGGTCACCTGGGAACCGCCTTGGGTGACCGTGTCAGTTGTGGCTAAAGTACTGTCGCGGCACTATCGAGAAGTGCCACCCGCGCCCCAGTTCCCTTCGGGAGTCGAGCGGCGCGGGGACCGATGTCGAATTCTCATGGGGGCTAGTGGCCATGGCCGGTCAATTTAATGTGACGCACGAGGAGATGGTCGCGTTCAGCGGCCGTATCTCCCAGGTGAACGAGTCCATCCAGGGTGAGATCCAGCGACTGCAGACGGTGGTCGACTCGATCACCTCTGGCTGGAAGGGCCAGGCGGCCACTGCGTACAACAACCTGCAGAACCAGGTGAACGAGGACGCCACCGCCCTCAACCGCGTGCTGAACGAGATCAAGGAAGCGATCGACGCGACCGCCCAGAACTACCAGACGTCCGAGGACGAGCAGGCCTCGTCGATCTCGCACGTCGCCTCTGGCGCGGAGGCCTCTCCCTTCGGATGAGCCGCCCCGACCGCTGATTCGGAGCCGCGAGGAGCCGACAGCGGGCAGCGCGTCACCGACGTAATCCTTCTTCACCTTTCCGTCCAACATCCCCCGGGGGAGACATCATGTCCGGTCAGGTTCTGGTCAATTTCCAGACCATTTCCCAGGCTTCGCAGGACGTCAAGTCCACGGCCAGCAACGTCCGCCAGCAGCTCGACGACCTCGAGGCCGGCGTCAAGCGCATCGCTTCGACCTGGGAAGGTTCGGCCCAGGAGGGCTACCAGGCCAAGCAGCAGGAGTGGGACCAGCGCGCCGCGTCCCTGCACCAGACGCTCGAGTCGATCGCCCGCGCGCTCGACACGGCCGCCCAGAACTACCAGGCGACCGAGAGCCGGAACACCAGCGTCTGGTCGTAATGCGTGACGCGTGATGCGTAACGCCTGACGCGTAGCCATACGTGACCGGGGGCGGCGGGTGCACTTGCACCGGCCGCCCCCGGTGGCATGTACGGGGGGACCTACTCGATGAAGCCGGAATACCGCAGCCAGGTCGAGCCGCGCCTGCGGCCGGGCGAGGAACTGATCGCCGCCTGCGCCTGCCAGTTGGCGCCAGGACTGCCCGACCCACCGCTGTGGTTGCAGCGGCCGCGGCCGCAGCAGTCCGACCTGGAGCGTCGGATCAAGTCCCGGCTTCCCGGGACCGTGCGGAACTTCCTGAGGCCGAGCGAACCGAAGCCCATGGGGCGCTTCGAGAGGGCCATGGAGGCGCCCCAGTGGGCGATCGACAACGCCCTGACGCGGGCCGCACACGGCAAGGCCCTGCACGGCGGCTGGGAGGGCCGGGCCGGGCAGTTCCTGACGACGCACTACAGCGCCGCGTTCCTGCCCGCAGTGACACTCATGCTCGCCGTGACCGACCACCGGGTCCTGGCGCTCGCCGACCGCGCGAAGCTGTGGCAGGTCAAGGAGGTGTACGAACCTCAGTGGGAGGCGCCGCGAGCCGCCGTCGCCGGGATCCGTGCGAACCCCAAGGGCCTCGTCCAACGCGGCCGCTTCGATCTGGTCTTCGCCGACGGTCCATGGATCGCGCTGGTGGCGTCGGTGCCGACGCACGCGGCGCCGTTCGCCGCGCGCGTGCGCTGAACACGGCTTCCTCCGGGGAGATCTACGCCGCGGGCTCCTTCAACTCCACTGAGCCGTTGGACTCCTCGGCCAGCAGCTGTCCCGCGAGCGGCGCGAGGACGACCGCGAGGGCCGTCCAGATCCGCCACCCACCGTTGACCGGAAGCAGCAGCGCGCCCACGGCGGCCGCCGCGACCAGCATCCCCACCACGAGGCCCACCGCCACCGTGCGCGGCCAGAATCCGCCGAGTTCGAGGAGCCGTGTGCGGCGGTCGGGGTCGATCGGCGCCGGGTCGCGCGGTGCGGCGGAGATCCGGGTCGCGACCGCTGCGGGTACGAGGCCGGGGAGCTGCCAGCCGTCGTCGGCGACGAAGTTCGCGGCGGCCTTGGCCTTGCCGTTGCCCGCCGGGTCCCAGAGGACCCACCCCGCCGCGCCGGTGAGCAGCGGCGCCGTGACCGCCGGCTTCGCGGGGATCGCCAACGGCACGTCCTCGCCCGCCTCGGTCCGCAGGGTCAGACAGGCGTAGCGGCTGGGGCTCTTCCCGTTCTGCTCGCGCCCGGACTTGTCGCCGGAACCGGCGCCGCCGCTGCCACCGCCACCGGCCTCCTCGACGTGCTCCGCCTGCCCGGTGACGACCGCCCGCAGCGCGACCCAGTCGCCGCCCACGCGCCGCGAACCACGCGGGCGCGAAGCGACACCGGTTCCCACGGCCACTGACACGGCGACCGCGAGCGCCCACGCGGCCGCGACCACGACGGAGTTGCACTGCGGCAGGGCACGTCCGGAGAGCTGCCCCTCGACGGCTTCGACCGAGGTGTCGCCGACCGCCCCGAGACCGGGCTGCGCCGGAGCGTAGGCGACCTGGTAGGTCTCGCCGACCTCCCGTACGCCCTTGCCGTTGTACGCGCGGAACGTCGCGGCAACCGCCTTGCCTCCGTCAGCCGACGGCAGTTCGACGGTGTACTCCGCCATGGTCGAACTCCGCGGGCTGCTCCCGGCGGCGTCCACCTCCCCCACGTCGACGATCGGCAGCTCCTGGATCACGTGGTCGGCCTCCGCGACGGCGGCGGCCGTCGCGGAACGCTCGGGCTGGGCGAAGCCGAGGCAGACGGCGAGCACGGCCGTGCTCGCCACGGCGACCGCGACCGCCGTGACACGGATCCAGCCCCAGCGGGTGCCGTGGAGGGTGGCCGGTACGCCGACCGATCCTTACTGCCCCGCCCCCGGTTCACGAGCCGCCGCCAGCGCCGCCCCGTACGCCTCCGCGCGCGAAACCGGCCCACCGGAAACCACCTGCGCGGCGACCGCGAGCACACACACCACAAGTACCGCGAGCCCGGCCCATGTCAACGCGGTCCTGACGGCCCCGGCCCCCAACAACAGCCAACTGCCGGTCAGGACAAGAAGACCGACAAGTCCACCTCCGCAGACCCATCGCCCGCACCGAACAACTCCCGCGCTCATCCCACTCGCCCCAGTCGTCCCACTCATCCGAACGCCCCGAACTGCTCGGTGTCAGGCCTTTCCTTCACGCTGTTCGCGCCCTTCTCATTCGACTTCGAGGCGGCTTCCTGGACGTCCTTGACGTCGTTTCCGGCCTCTCCGGTCCCCAGCCCGACAGTGCCATTGATACCGACGTCGATGCCGAGCTCACGTGTCCCGTTCAGGCCGCTCGGCACGTTCGTGGCGTGATGGGTGGCAGCACCTCCGGCGGCCCCACCGAGCCCTCCGGCGACGGCGCCGATGGCGATCTGGGTGGAGTCATTGTCCTCGCCCTTGATCGCGTTGTTGGTCAGGTCTCCCACGACGCTCGCTCCGGCCCCGCCGAGGCCGCCGGACACCGCGCTCTCGGCGATCCCGCCTCCGAGACGCCCACCGATGGCTGCTCCCGCCGCCGCGCCGCCCAGCGCGCCGTACCCGGCATTGATGGCGTTGTCCCGCCATTCGGGCCCCTTGCCGCTGGCGATGCTGGTGCCCACTCCGGATGCGAATCCGCCCGCGTACTGGGTGCCCATCTCCACCAGGAGCCGCTGCCACTTACCCGCACGCGCGAAGGTCTGCACCGCATGGTGACGAAGGACAAGGCCACGCCTGCCGCGACCGAGACGCCGATCTCCAGATAGATCTGGTGGATCTCATCGTTGATCTCTTCGATGGCGTCCGCGGCCTCGTCCAGGCCCTTGGCTGCCTCTTCGAACACGGGAAGCGTGTCGTCGACGGCCCTTTTCAGCTCGTGCCAGTGTGCTTTGAAGGCATTTGCCGAATCGCCTCGCCAGTGATCGCCAAGAGTGTTCTCCACCTGCCTGTCGAGTTCGGAGAACATCGAATCGAGGTGTTTGCTCATGGCCCGCCAGCCTCGAGCGGCGTCCCGCACGACATCAGGGCGACCACCAGGATTGACGATCTCGATTCCTGCTTCGTAGACCTTTTCCGCGACGCCCTCCTCGCTCACTGACCGTCCCCCTTGAAGAGGTCGGCCATGGCGTCGTCCGCGGATTCCGTGAGGATGCCGAATCCGTCGTGAATCTGTTCGCTTCCGGTCTTGGAACTGAACTCCTTGACGTAGCTCTCTAGGTCGATGCGTACGTCTCGAAGCTCTTTCCGAGCTTCGTGAGTTCCAGCTCGTCGATGTACATGTCGTCGGCCACGCGCTCAACTCCCCTGGGGTCGGCCTTTGCGTGCGAAGGTCGACCCCGCTGGGGGGTGTGAAGAGGTTGTGGTCATGCAGGGAGTGGGTGGCAGGGAGAGGAGCGGAGTGGGCAGACGCAGTCGGGGAAGTTGTCATGCCGCCCGGAATGCCGCCCGGGGAAACAACTCAGGGTCAGTGGCAGCATCTGCGAAGCGCCGGATCTCTCAGCCGAACATCGGCCCGTCGCCCAACGTCGCGATCCCCGCCCCCACGCACATCGCCGCGAAAGCCCACCGCGTCCGCCCGAACCGTGCCAACAGCACTCCGCACCCACTCACGACACCGCCCGCGAGGTAGAGCACCGTCCACACCCCGGCCGTGCTGTCCTGGCCGAGGCGGACGCCCGTGACGACGACGGCGACGAGGGCGACAAGCCCCGAGACACCCGCGGCCACCCGGCGCGCCTGCCGGGCCGCGCGTCGACGGTCCGTCACGAGCCGCTGTCGTCCCTGGCCCTGGAACCGCGTCTTGAGCGTCTTGGGCGCCTTCAGCCGTTCGTCGAGTTCCGAGCCGTAAGTCATGTCGCGGAGCCTAGACGCCACCGATCTCCCAGGTGCCCGACGCGACAGGTTCCCTACACTCCCTGCCCATGTCGACACCTCACGCCCACGCCCCGGCACCTGGCGCCACCGTCGTACGCGCTGGTCAGCGCGGTGCGACCGAGGCGCTGCCGCTCGGCGTCGTGTGGACGGCGGTGGGGCTGCTCGTGGCGTTCGGCGGGGTGGCGATCACCGCCGGGCTCGGTGCGGACGACCCCGGCCCGAAGGGCGTCGTCGGCATCGTGCAGGGGCTGCTCATCCTCTTCGTCAGCGTCACCAGCCTCATCTCCGCCTGCGTCGCGCCGTTCGACGGTGAGCATCGACAGGGCCGGGCTGTGGCTCGGCGAGGCGGAACGCGAGTCCGGCCACCTGGGTGCGCCGAACCATTGAGGCCACCGAGAACCGACGTGGCCGCGCTGACGCCGATCCGAGGCCCGTACGATGATCGCCGGATTCGAACCGGCGAATGGCGACCGACAGCGGCGGCCGGGCGGTGGCCGGCGACCGCCAACAGCGGTTCACAACGGGGGAGTTGTCCAAAACCCATGGCAGACATCGACATCAACGCCGCACGCGTACGCGCCACGGCCGATGACACCGAGTCCCTGGCCCGCCAGACGGCCAAGCGCCTCGGCCACGCACTCGACACCAGCGACGAGGTACCCGCGTCCCACCACGGCCACGGCTGGCGGAGCCCGGCCGAGCTGCGGGCCTGCGCGCACGCGTGGGAGGAGCACATGGTGTCCCTCGCCCGGCGGATGGGCGAACTGAGCGAGAAGTTGCGTGACTCCGCGGACGGTTACGACCGCGCCGACGCCGAGGCCGAATCGCGCCTGCGCGCGGGCCTGGCCGACCTCGGGAGGGCCTGACCATGGTCGCGTACGAGGGTGTGGCAGGCGCCCAGCCGAAGACCTGGGCGACCGCCGCGGACGAATGGCACGCCCTCGCCAAGCACGCCCTGGGCACGGCGAAGGACCTGCGCGAATACGGTGCCAAGCCGCTCGCCGACAACTGGACGGACGAGGTCGGTGCCACGGCGGCGGCCGAGCTCGAGAAGCTCGCGAACCAGCTGGAGTCCGCGTACGACATCCTGCTCGCGGTCAACATGGTCGCCGACGGCATGACGACGACCATCGAGACCGCGCAGAGCACCCTGCACGCCGCACAGGACCTCGCCGCGCGGCACGGCCTGGAGGTCGCCGCGGACGGCACGATCACCGATCCGTCGCCGGGAGCCGAGGACGCGGACTCGTACAAGTCCCAGGTGAAGGACCTCATCGACCAGGCCCTCGAACAGGTCACCACAGCAGACGAGTTGGCGGCATCCGAGTTCGCGAAGCTCGCCGGTCAGACCGGTGTCGCCGACCCGGACAAGGCGCTCGGCGACCTCCAGGAGCACGCCTCGCACGTCCAGATGCGGATGCTCGCGGCCGACCTCCCGGTGGGCGAGGACAAGGCGACGGTTCGCCGCTGGTGGAACGGCCTCAACCCCGAGCAGCGCAAGGACATGATGCTGGCCCAGCCCGTCGCCCTCGCGGATCTCGACGGTCTCCCGGCCGACGTACAGCGGGAACTGCGCGGCACCGACGGCAAGTTCGACCGCGTGAAGATGGTCGAGTACGCCCTCGCCAACTGGAACAAGGCCGACCCGACCGACTTCGGCAACAACTGCGCCAACTTCGTCTCCAACGCCCTCTCGCACTCGGGCATGAAGGAGAAGACCAGCTTCTGGGGCCCCGCGGACGACGACACGTGGATGGCAGGACCCCGTACCGGAATCGACGCGATCGACAGGCGTGTCTCCTACTCCGACAGTTGGGCCGCGGCCGAGAACCAGCAGAACTTCATGCTGGAGCACGGCGGTTCGCAGGTCCCGCAGTCGGAGGCGAAGCCGGGCGACATCATCTACTACGAGCAGGCGGGCGCGGTTGACACGGCCGAGAGGGGCAACACACACCACGCGGCGATCGTCACCGCGGTGATGCCGGACGGCGAGATCAAGTACACCCAGCACAACGACGAGTACCAGAACGTCAGCCTGGAAGGCCGTCTCCCCTCGACCGAGAAGAACCAGGGCGACCAGAACCTGCGCTTCGTACGCCCGAGCCCGAACTGGTACTGATGCCGCCCCCCCGCTACGTACCCCTGCTGGTCCCGCTCCTCCTGCTGCTGAAAATGACTCGCGCTTTGCCCTGACATGACCTCACGTGATGAGAAAGCGCCGCGTCCGGGCAACTACCCTCGAACTGTTGTCACAAGAACGGCAGTTGCGCCACGGGGACACAGGGGGAGCGCATGGCAATCGAGTTACCTGACGAGCTCGTCTGGGTCATGGATCTGATGGGCCTGAACTGGCCTCAGGTGAACGAGGACGCGGTCCACGAGTTCGCCGGACACGTCCGCACCTTCGCGGGGGACATCGGCTCCTCCCAGGAGGAAGCGTCCGCGACCATCCAGGCCATGGCGGCCTGCTACGAAGGGTCGTCGTACGACCGGCTGGCCGAGACCTGGAGCCGGATGGCGACCAGCCACATGAGCGAACTCATGCAGGGTTGCGAGATGGCTGCGGTCGCCCTGGAGGTCGCGGCGGCTGTCATCGTCGCGGCCAAGGTGGCGGTCATCGCCCAACTCATATTCATCGCGGCCCAGTTGGCGGTGGCCGCCGCGACGGCAATCGTCACGCTCGGGGCCGCAGCGGCGGCAGAGGCCGCACTGATCCAGGTCACCAAGAAGGTGGTGAACGAGCTCCTCGAACGTGCCCTGGAAGAGGTGGTCGCGCAGCTCGCGACCCAGGCGGTCGAGCCGCTCGAGGACATCGTGGGACGTGCGCTGAAGGGCCTGGTCCTGAAGGGCGTCGAGTCCGCGAGCGAAGCGATCGCCGGCCCCGCCGACGCGGGCGGTGGCACCGGATTCTCCGTCCATCCGGACGAACTGCTCAAGCACGCCGACGACTTCAAGAAGCACTCCGAGGCCGTCGCCGGACATGCCGTCAAGTTCAGCAACGCGGCGGCGGGAGTGTCGTTCGGATGAGCCACCCGATAGCCAAGGCGCTCGAAGACGCCGCACAGCGCATGGGCAGGAAACTCGGCAAGGACGCCGCCAAGGCCGTGGGCGACATGTACAGCCAGGTCGGGGACGGCACCAAGAAGGTCGTCAAGAACATCCAGGACGCGGACGGCCAGCACGCCCACGAGCTCATCAGCCTCGCGAACAAGGTCGCCAAGAACGGCGGCGAGACCGGCAAGGGCTCGCGACGCAGAATGCGCGAACAGGCCGCGGCGCGGGACGACTTCAACCAGCGCACCGGCGGGCGGACCGAGTACGACGCGGAACTGGTCCTCGACAGGAACAAGTACCCGGAGTCCGCCCAGCACATCGAGGATGCCCAGAGCGGCACCATATGGCGCGGCGACGACAACGACTTGGACACCCCGAAGCCCAACGTCCTCACCATCGACAGGAACGGGGCGGACGACAACCGGGCCGACTCGCTGCGCGGGATTCCGACCGACAGCCCGCGAGACCGGGACGAATACCCTCCGGCCATGTACAAGGAGGGAGGTGCGGGTGCGAGTGTCCAGTACATCTCGGCGAAGGACAACCAAGGGTCGGGGTCGGCCATGGGCAGCGCAGTACGCGGTTTACCCGACGGCACCAGAGTCAAGATCTCGGTGCGGTGAGTGAGAGCCGGAGTTCCGGGGCAACCGACGCGCGACGCCGTGGAAGGCCCCCGTTCCAGAGGCCAAAGGAGAGGATGACCTCATGAACTCTGCCGAGAAGCTGATCTCACACGCCCGCGAGGGGCACTTCCAGGAGGCACTGCCTCAGCTGCTGGAGATCGCTCGTCGGCCCGGTGGCGCGCGGGGCCCCGCCTGGGAAGCGGCTGCCGCGTCGATCCAGATCCTGCTGTGGCTCGACCGCACCGCAGAGGCGTCGGAGCTGGCCGAGTCGTTGATCCGGACGGACGGACCGAGCGGCGGCGAACTGTGCGACCAGGACATGCCGTTCGACCAGGCTTTCCTGGCCACACCGGACGTCACGCCAGAGGCCCTTGCGGACCGCCTCGCCGCGGTGGCGGAGACACTGCCGGTGGGTCGGGTGCTGCAGAAGCGGCTGTCCTTCCTCTCCGGGCAGCTGGCGCAGCGCCCCCTGGCCCAACTGATGCCGGGTTTCAGGCCCTGGGGAGTACCACTTCCGCCGTCGGGCGCCAAGCATCGTTCGCCCCTGGTGGAGCGTGATTTCGACACGCTCACCGCTGACGAGCAGCACGTCGTGTGGATGTCACTCAGGACCGCCAACGACTTCCCGCGCGCACACGACCTCGTCGTGCGGGGCGGGCACACCCCTCCCCGCTACGCCGAGTGCTCGTGGATGGCAGGATGGTATGCGGTCGAGGGGGACATCGAGCGCGGCGAAGCCATGCAGCTCGCCGCACATGGCCGATGGCACCCGTACAAGAAGTGGGACGCCATCCCGACGGCCCCCGTTCTCCAGCCCACCCTCCGCCTGGTCACCACCGATCGGGTACGAGAGCACTATCTGACACGGCCCATCGGCCCGGAAGCGAAGTGATTGGGAATGTCCGACGACGCGACGCCCGAGGGCGCAACACCCGACGACGCGACGCCCGAGGGCGCAACATCCGAGGGTGCTCTGGAACGGCTCTTGAGCGGGGCCCGCGGCCCCATGGGCCCGGCCATCGACCTCGACTTCGGCTGGGAAACCGGCCCGCTCGCCGAACTCGGCACGATCATCTCCAGCATGAACGGCTTCTTCCTCTTCAACGCCGGCGTCCAGGTGTTCCGCGCGGGCGACGAGGGCCTCGGCCCCGACCTCCTTTCCTGGAACGCCGAGGACACGTGGAAGGACACCTACGACGACCTCGCCGACGACATCTTCTGCTTCGGCCAGGACCTCTTCGGCACGCAATTCGGCATCGTCGACGGTGCGAAGGTCGTCACGCTCAACCCGGAATCCGCCGAGCTGACCGAACTCGGCACCAGCCTGAACGACTGGGCCCAGTGGCTCCTCGACGACCCCGACGTCAACGGCACAGCGAGCTTCGCGTACGCGTACCAGAAGGCGAACGGCGCGCTTGACCCCGCCGAGCGTCTGATCCCCCGCCGCTTCTTCGTCGCGGGCGGCGGCTACGACTTCGACAACTTCAAGGTCGTGGACGCGGCGACCGCGATGCGGATCCGCGGACCGATCGCCCAGCAGGTGTTCGACCTCCCCGACGGGGCGACGCTGCGTCTGCCGAGCGCGAATCCCTTCGGGTGACTGTCGTCGCGGCGATGGACGGGAGCGGGTGAGTTCGGGCCTCGACCGTGTTCCGAGGAGAAGCCCTTGTCCACGCGGGCCCGCATGACGGGGATGCCGGCCCGCGGGCCGGTCGGGCGGCAGGCGGCCGTTCTGCCGGACGGCTCGATGCGGCGTACGCCGGCCTCGAATCTGCTCGCATCAAGCGGAGAGGTATGACCCTGTGCTGACTGTCAGTAGAAAGACGGCAGCAGCAATGGCCCCTCCGCGGTACACCAGCTGCCGATTGTCCCGCCGCCAGCCAAGGAACATGACGTAGACGCCGGCGTACATGCCGACGATATTGAGTGCTGCGAGCCAGAGGTTCTTCCCGGTGACGAATGACATGATCAGCCACACCAGGGGGAAGAGCACGGCCCCGCCCACCACGATCATCTTGACCATGCTTCGGTTGTGCAGGTGGAGCTTGTCGGTGTCAGATGGCCGATCAAGGTCGGGAAGTTCAGGATTCATGATGAGGCTCCGCGGTGGCGCGCCTGACGCTAGACGCAGAAGGCGCAATGAATGTGAGGGGCCGATAGTTGCCCTGAATGATTTCTTATGTTCAGTACAGGCTCCAGCCCTTGGAGCTGTGGCGATTTCCACCTCGAAAGTCGCCGTTCCTTGTCCCGGAGGGGTTCTGTGACAATCGCTCCTGGTCGATCTCCTCCTGCTGCTGGCTGAGAACTCGTGATCCCTCCTTCTCGGCTTCGGAACGTTCGAACTCCGTCATGTTGTCCCAGCCTTCCTGGAACTTTCCAGCAGCACTGGTCAGGGCCTCGTCGTAGGCACCTACGCGTACGGCTTCGCGGAGGCCGATGCGGCCGGCGAGCACCTCAGAGGCCATCTCGGCAAGAACTTTTCCGGACCTGCCTTCCGCGAGCGTCTCCAACTGCTTGCGCAACAGCCGTGCGAGAGCGGGATCACGAGCGATCTCCAGGAACTCGGAATCGTCGATGTGTTGTTGCCCCCGAGGGCTTCCAGATGAATCGGTCACTATTCCTCACTCCAGATTACGCAGCCGTGTGTTTGCATGGGAGTTCCACGTTAAATTGCGGGATTGTCGTAACCCTTTTCCGGCAGTGGGTACTTCGCGAAACTGGACTGCCCGAGCCTGCTGACCTGCTCCACTGCTGCGACAGCGGCACTGGTCATGGTTTGGACCTCTGAGATTACGGTTGTGATCCGGGCGTACATGGTCATCATCGCGGCAACTTCGCCCGCGATGGCCCCGCCTGCGACCACGGGGCCGACGAGAGTGAAGCTGGTCGATGCACCGGCTGCTGCAGTGATACCGACGATCATGGCGAGGTCCAGGATTCCGCTGAGCAGGTCGCCGCTGGCCTCGGCTGCCTGCCAGACACCTTCGGTGACGACCTCGTAATTTTCCTTGAGGTCATCGAAAGTTGCGGCGAAGGATTCGACGTCCTTGGCCAGGGACTCCAAATAAACGTACGCGGAATCTGCGGCGTTGCCGGACCAGGCGGAATCGAGCCCCTTGTTGCCCGCCCTGATGTTCTCGGCCAAGTCCTTGCAGAACTGACTGAGACTCCCCCATGCCTTGGCGCACTCCGCATACTCTTCCCAGTTTCCCCCGAGGGCCTTCTTTGCCTCATCGACCGGATTGAAGTCGAAGGCGAGCTCAAGGCCCTTGCTCACAATTGCGCTCGGGCTCAATACGTCGCCGTACGACGTGAGGTCCCTGTATGTGGAGGTGGGTTCGTCGTCCTTGCCGACCGTCGGCTTGCTGAGCCGCTTGCTAGGCTCGGTAGCGTCTTCAAAGGCCATGGGCCCCCCTGACGCCAATTCGTCGGCGCCTTCTTCTCGTTTACCGCTTGCTCTTAGGATAAGTGGCATCCATCTTGGAGGCTTGAGACTGGTCGGTCTCCTCGTAGAAGTCTGCACTCCGAGTGATTTCCCGCTTTGAAGAACCCACGACCTGTTGGAGGTGTTCCAGGGCGGAGCGCACGTTCGCCACGACGTTGTCGTGCCCCCCTCCCCAGAGGTGGGCGATTTCTGAGAGCGGACCCTTACTGAACGTTCCGATGGAACAGTCGCGTTGCACGTATTCCAGCGCACGTTGCGTGTCGGCCTCGGCCCGGCCGAGCTGCTTTGAAAAATTCCGCAGACTGTCCGGTTCTACATGGAATGCCATGTGTGCGTCTCCAATCGGTCCGAAGCACCCTACCTGCCGGTTGATGGGCCAGGCGGAAGAGTGGCGTAGGTCTTGATGGATGAGGAAGCTTTCGATGCGCCGCCTGCTCGCTCGCTGGAAGTGGTGAATGGTCTAATCCGTACTGACATTGCGGTCGCCGCCGGAACTGCCCTGGTGAGCGCGCGAGTTGAGCTGCATCAGTGACGTCGGAGTCTCCGTAAGGGGCCAAGCCCGTGCCGGCTTGACCGGCGGGGGCATGTGGGCGAGGCGATTGCGCGCCTTATGTCCTGCGAGGTGGCGTATCCGCCGCAACTGTCGCGGAGTTGTGACGGGCAGCACCAAGCGGGGTGTGGGTGCCGTTGGATAGACTGAGAGCAGACTTGTGACAGGGGACCGGACTTATCGCCCCCAACGGGAAGAACGGGACTAGCGGGATGAACGGGGAGGGCCAAGCGCATGGCCGGTGATGGGTACAAGGTCGATCTGAGCGCGCTCGATCAGGTCATCAGGAAGCTGAACGGGGTTATCGGCGACCTCGGCAAGGCGAACGCGGACACGAAGCACAGGACGTATCTCCCCAAGGGAGCGTTGGGGGCCGGGTTCGACGAGGCGCACCAACTCGGCGCCGCCCACGACGAGATGAAGACACATCTTGAGGAAGTCGTCGACCACCTGGAGAAGGTGATGGACGACTTCGGCACGAAGACGAAGAAGGCGCACGGGGCGTATCAGGACGCGGAGGCGGACACGGCCGGCGCGGTGAACGGTTCGGGGTCTGACGCGTCGTCGGCGTCGTCCGGTACCAGCTCCGGGGCGACGCATGGGTCGTTGGCGTGAGTGACCTGCACCGCATAGACGTCGTAAACGTTACGGACTTTGTGAACGGCAGAGGGCGAGAGGACCGGGGGCCGACGGTATGAGTGGTGACAGCAACGGATACCAGGCGCCGACGCAGTGCTACGTCGGTGACAACACGACCAATTTCAAGAACCACGACATGGACACCATGAAGTCCATGGTCCAGAACGCCGACCCGGGCGCCGTGCACGAGGCCGCGCAGGGCTGGAAGGGCGTCCACGACCAGCTTGCTGAGATCAAGTCGGTCTATGAGGCCGCCGTAGCTGAGGTCCTGCAGGACTGGGAGGGAACGTCGGCCGACCAGTTCCAGGCCCGGTCCAAGGTGGTTTCGAAGAAGATTCACGATACGTCTACGTATGCGTCGTACGTCTCCACGGCGATGACGAGCGCAGGCAACGTACTCGGTGACATCAAGCCCGAGGTCATGGCTATGGAAAAGCCGAGCGGTGGCAGCAGCGCTTGGGACAAGGTGACAGACGGTGGCCGCGACGAGGACGGCCTCAACCGGGACATCGCCAACAAAAACGTGTCTGCGCAGCAGATCGTCGACGGTCGCGAAGGCGACATGTCGGAGGGTCGTGAGGCGCAGATGAAGATGGCTGTGAAGATGGAGCAGCTGGGGGCTGGGTATAGCGCTCAGACCAAGGCGATGGGGACGTGGAGGGGACCGGGTAAGAAGGTCGAAGACGGCGATGCCTATCCAGGTGAGCCGTCCGGCGCCGCGCCGGTTCCGATCGTTGCTGGATCTGTAGCCAGTCCTTCAGCGAGTACTGGTAGTGGCGCCCTCAGCCGCGCTGGCGGCTCCGGTTCATCGGCCAAGGGCGTCAAGTCACCGACTGCGAACGGCATTAGCGGCGGCATTGGCTCTCAGAAGCCAACCGCCGGGTCGCAGATTGGTGCTGGCAACCTCAGCTTCGGAGGCGGTTCCGGTGCCGGAACTGCTGGCATCGGCGCGAGCTCCGGCGCCGGAGCTGGCGGCGTCGGTGGAGGCATGTCTGGTTCCGGGGCCGGTGCTAGCGGAACTGGTGGTGCGGGGATCGGCGGCGGGATCGGCGCTGGCGCAGGCCTCGGCGCAGGTGCCGCAGGCCGTGGCGGCGCAGGCGCCATGGGACGCGGCGGTCTCGGTGGTGGTGCGGGCGCTGGAGCCGCTGGCAAGGATGCCGCGAAGGGCTTGAAGGGCAACTCGCTCGCTCGTACCAAGGGTGGCGAGATCGGCAAGTCCGTCGTCAAGCCGGGGTCCGGGCAGCAAGGCGGGTCCGCCTTGCGTCAGAAGCCCAAGACCGCTACGGGCGGTACGGGCAAGAATGCCGGGCGTAATGGCCTTGCCGGGCACGGTGCTCAGACAGGTGGCAAGGACAAGAAGCGGCGCGAGAACTCTCGTCCCGACTATCTCGTCGAGGACGAGCAGACCTGGGCAAACGGCCGGACTGTTAACCCCAAGGTCGTGGAATAGTCAGGCCTACTGGTTAAGTATGCGGTGAAGACAAGACGGGGCCCGCAGCCTTCGGGCTGTGGGCCCCGCCCTGCGAGGGAAGGTGTTACGGCATGAGCTTCACGCGAGCGCTGCGCACGGTCGGCGCTGCAGCAGCGGCGGGAGCGCTGCTTTTCGCGGCCGCGCCGACCGCGTCAGCGGACCAGGTCAGAAACGACCAGTGGGCGTTGTCAGCGTTCGCTGCTGAAAAGGTCTGGAGCGAGGCGACAGGCAAGGGTGTCACGGTCGCTGTTATCGACGGCGGCTTCAAGACGGACCACCCCGATCTCACCGGTCAGTTCCTCAAGGGTAAAGACTTCGTCGACGGGGACGCGTCGGTCGAGCCAGACATGGGCGAAGACAAGCCGGAACACGGCACCGCGATGGCTAGCATCATCGCGGGGCACGGCCATGGTGCGGGTAATGCGAGTGGCGTGAAGGGTCTGGCACCTGATGCCAAGATCCTCCCTGTCCGAGACGACGGTAGCTCAAGGGCCGGACTGTTCGGTCCTGGGATTCGGTACGCCGTCGACCATGGCGCCGACGTCATCAACATTTCCCAGGTTATCGGCGGGAGCGCCGAGGATGCTCAGGTAGAGCGAGAGGCGATCAGTTACGCCGTGGACCACGGTGTGCCTGTTGTCGCGGGGTCGGGAAATGACGGTGAGGAAATCAGTAAGTCATCCACTAGCTACCCTGCGGTCGAGCCTGGTGTGGTGACGGTTGGTGCGGTGGACTCTGGCGGCAGTATCTGGGACGACTCCAATTACGGACCTCAGGTCATGCTGGCTGCACCCGGTGTGAAGAACGTCGTCGCAGGTCTCGACTCCGACGGCTACGACCTGGGTACAGGTACGTCCGGCTCCACCGCCTACACCTCTGCTGCCCTCGCCCTCCTCAAGCAGAAGTTCCCCGACCTCTCCGCAGGTCAGCTCGTGAACCGGCTGGTGAAGACCGCGGGGGTCACGGACGCTCAGAAGAGCGTGACGCTTCCCAACGATCGCTACGGTTACGGCATCATCAAGCCGTACTCGGCTCTCACCAAGGACATCCCGGCGGGCCCCAAGAACGGCCCGCTGAAGGTCGACGAGCTGAACAGCGCCATCGCGAAGGCCAAGGGTAGCGACGCCTCGGCCCCGTCCTCCTCGGCGCCCGATGCAGCCTCCGACTCCTCGGACTCCGGCGGCATGAGCACCGGCCTGATCGTCGGGATCGCCGTCGGCGTCATCGTCATCCTGGCCATCATCGTCGTAGCGATCGTGGTCAGCCGCAAGAAGAATGGCGGCGGCCCGCCCCCGCCTCCCGGCGGTGGCTGGGGCGGCGGAGGCCACACGCCGTACCCGGGGCAGCACCAGTACTCGGCGCAGCAGCCGAACCCTTACCAACAGCAGGCGCCCCCCGCGCCGGGCTCCTACCCGCAAGCCCCCTCGCAACCGCCTTACGGTCAGTAGTAGTTGCTGCCTTTCGCCCGCCTCGCCTGGATGGCAGGGCGGGCGTTTTGCGTTCCGCGACTATCGCCGGACACGGCCGCCTCATGGTTGGAGTGGGGTCTACGCCCCCTCGCGGATCGTGCGTGCAGCAACTCCAGCGGCACGTTCGCACGTAAATGGTGGTCCTTCCGGGACTCGTGGCGGAGGGCAGGCCCGTCGGCGGACATCTCGGGATTGGGTACTACGGTGAGTAGCTCGCCGGTGCCTGGCACGATGATCGTGCGCCTCCCGACCGGCCCATCTGCGCCACTGGTGCGCGGAATTGAAGAGGGTAGGACTTGAGGACCACTGTCCCTTGCCAGACGGCGGGGGCGTCTGTTCGGCTCTCCTGGAACCGGCGAGAGCTGAGTCAATTCGTCGATGGGGAACTCGCCCTCGGTTGGGTGTTACTGCAGGACGGCGGACTCCGCGTCATTCCGCTGTCTTCCCACTGTGCAGGCAGCCACCAAGCTCGCGCGCGCCAGTCGTGCGTGCGCCAGGTCGACGCGTGTGGGGTGAATCCCTGGCCGTCGGGCATCGGCGGCGTTTGCCTCATGGACCGGCGCGGTTCGATTTCGCGCCGGTCGTTCGCGTCTTGCTGACGCCCGCCCCTCAAAACACCCCGTGCCACATCTGCTCGACGATCAGTGACCACCAATGGTCCGGCTCCGACAGGGCGTTCGGGTCGATGGTCAGGAGGCGGGTCTGGAGGTCGGCGACGATGTTGCCGGCCGTGTGGGGGTTCGCGTCGAGCATGTGGCCGCGTGTCGCGTGCAGGGTGGCGAGGGAGTGGGCGAAGGCGGCGACCGAGGAGTTCACGTACTGGAGGCGGCCGTCCAGGGGCAGGGCCGCCCAGACCTGGCCGGTGTCGCGCTGCACCGTGATGACGCACATGCCGTCGGTGCCGATGCGGGTGTGCGTGGCGAGGGTGTTGGCCGCGTCGGGGGACAGCTGGACGCCCGTGCCGATGAGGTGCAGTCGTACGTCCGCGAACATGCCGCCCATGACCGGCGGGACACCGGGCTCGTCCGTGTCCGCCAGGAAGAAGAGGGGGACGTCGGCGGGGAGGCCGGCCGTTGCCAGGGTGGCGCGTGCCGCGTCGGGGAGGGTCGCCGTGGCCAGGAGTTGGGGAGCGTAACGGCGTACCTTCTGTTCGCCGAAGGTCTGTACGAGCAGCGGGCCGAGCTCCGCGTCCGGCAGGACATGCGTCGGCGGTACGGGGTGGGGGAGCGGGGCGCGGGACGGATGCGGCGGTGCTTGTTGGCCCGCGAGTTGGGCCATCAGCTGCGCATGCGAGGTGAGCGCGGCGACGCCCTCCGCGCGGGAGGCCTGGTCCCGGCCGTACGGGTGCGCGTGCGAGTGGGAGGCCTTCGGGAACGTGTTCAGCAGGATGTTCGCCGTGTAGCCGCCCGGGAAGTATCCGGGGATCAGGTCCGTGTGGATCGCCACGACGTTGTCCACCGGGACCCTCAACTCGCCCAGCTGTGCCATGCCCTGGTACTCGGCCGGGGGCTTGCCGGGTGCCGAGACGGCGGTGACGTACGCCTCCTGGCCGGTGCGCGGGTCGACGTAGGTGAACACGGCCGTGTTGCCCGGGCCGGTGGCCGGGCGACCGGGCGGTGGGGTGGCGGGGGCCGGGGCGGGTGCCGTCGGAGCGGGCGCCGCCTGGTGCGGCTGAGGGGATGTCGTGGGTGGTGCGGGTGGGGCCAGCGGGTAGTCCACCACCGTCGGTGTCGGTGTCGGTGTCGGTGTGGGGCGGGAGGGCGCGGGGGGCGTGTCCGGTGCGGGCGAGCCCAGTGCCGCCGCGTACTGCCCGAGGCCGTCCTCCTCGAACGCCTCCGCCAGCATCCGCGCCCGCTGAGCCGGCCCCGCCTGCGTACGCGTCAGCAGTGGGGCGATCCTCAGATACGTACGTCCCGGAGCGGGCAGCGACGCGCGCGCACGGTCGTCCGCGGCGATCTCCTCCAGCGCCGCCCGCAGCACCACCGGGTCCGTGTGCACAAGGAGCCACGGGTCCTTGAGCAGGCGCGGCAACTGGCCCGCGCCCAGGAGGTGGCCGACGATGCCGTCCCGTACGTAGGCGTCGGCCTGGTCCCAGCCCTCGTCGGGCACCCGGTCGGCCAGCTCCATCGCGAGGCAGAGGTGGGCGGCGCGTACGTCCGGCATGGTGGCGCGGATCGCCTCGCCGACTGCCGGGTGGGTGAGGGTGACGAGGGTGGGTTCGGCTTCGGACTCGTCGTTCACCGTGGTGACGAACGGGCCGGCGAGGAGCATGCCGCCTGCGATGTCCTGCGACAGATCGCGCCCAGCGAGTGCCGAGGCCAGTGGTGCCCACAACGGAAGCGGCAGCCCCTCGCCCTCGGCCAGGGCCAGCGGTGCGAGCATTGCCGACAGGAGAGCCGGGTCGGCGCCCAGGCGCTGGGCGTGCATGGCGACGGCATCGGCGGGACCGGCGGGGAAGAGGGCCGAGTTGGGCGGCGGTTCCGGGGCCAACAAGTGTGTGGTGACGGCCAGTTGGGCGGTCAGGCGGCTGCCGCCGGGGCCCGCGGCCGTCCGTGACGCGATGCCCTGCGCGAGCCAGAGCCGCATCTGTGGGTCGTCGGTGAACGGCAGCCGGGGCGCCCCGAAGTTCGGGTCGAGCGCGATCTGCGTCTGCAGGGTGAGGCCGTGCGGGTCGGCGTGCTCGGGTGCGTCGAGATCGATGACCTGTGCCGTCCCGGCGGGAAGCGCGCCGGCGATTTCGGCGGCCACCGCGCGCGGGACCTCGGCGAGCAGCCGTACGGAGGGGAGCCCCGCGAGTGGCATCAGCAGCTCGCGCGCCATTCGCTCGGCCCCGCGCCCGGCCCGTACGGGGCCGGCCTCGGCCACATCTGGCACGACGATCACGTGCTCGCTCGCGCCCAGGGCCTCGTAGACCTCCGCGTCGCGCGCGACGCGGATCCCGTAGTGATCGGCGAGCAGCCACAGCACCTGCGCGGGCGTGCGTCCCGCGGCGCTCGGTACGGCGGGCGCGGGCAGTGGCGGCGGAACCGTCCACGGGTCGAGGCGGGACAGGTCCATGCGCTCGCGGTGGCCGGGGTCGCACAGCATCAGGAATCCGGTCAGCAGACGCGAACTGCCGCACCCCGGGGAGCCGGTGAGGAGAGCGACGCGCGGCGCCTCCGGGACGGCGGCCCGCCAGGCGGCGAGCGCGCGCAGGGCGGAGGCGCGGCCGCCGATGAACGGATGCGGCTCGTAGGCGACCTGCTGGGCAGCCGGCATGGGCTGCTGCTGCGGCGCCGCCATGGGGCTGTTCTGCCAGCTCACGACTCTCCCTGGTTCCCCGTAATCACATGACTGTCCACCTTAGTGGGGGCCTCTGACAGTGGCGCGGGCGCGGCCGGTGGGACTGTTCTGTTGTCGGTCAGGCTTGTTAAACTCCGTGCAAAATTACGTCTGTTGGGGCACGTGGGGTCCTGCGGATGTACGGCGACACGGGGGAGATGCCGCCATGGCGATGATGCTGCCGGACGAGTTGGCGTGGTTGCTGGAGATGTTGGGCTTCGATTGGCCGACGGCCAACGAGGACCACATGATGCAGGCCGCGCAGACGTGGCGGGATTTCGGGGCGCAGGTCGGGGACATTCAGGTGTCGGCGATGAAGTCGGCCGGGAATGTGACGTCGGACAACTACGGCGAGTCGATCGACGCGTTCGTGGAGAAGTGGGACAAGTTCTCCGGCGGGTCTGGGTATCTGGACGATGCGCGGCAGGCGGCCGAGGTGATCGCCGGGGTTTTCGATGTCGCGGCGATGCTGATCATCGGGATGAAGATCGCGGTGATCATTCAGTTGATCGTGCTGGCGGTCCAGATCGCGGTGGCGGCGGCGACGGCGGTGGTCACGTTCGGGATATCGGCTGCGGCGTCGGCGGCGATGACGCAGGTGACCCGGGTCGCGGTGCGCAAGATTTTGAAGGAGGCCGCGCAGGCGCTGCTGGAGGCGGCGCTTGAGGCGGTGAAGGAGCCGTTCGTCTCCGCGTTGGAGGAGATGAGCAAGGATCTCGTCGCGCAGACGGTGAATCAGAACTTCGGTGCGCAGGACGGTTACAACCTGGGCCGCACCGCGGACGCGGGCAAGACGGCGGTCAAGGACGGCTTCGACAACTTCGGTTCCACGTTGGGTGAGTCGCTGCGGGACGGGGGCGCGGGCCGGGCCGGGCATCACGCGCGGAGCGGTCTTGACAGTGCGGCGGGGAACTCGACGTCGTCCGGGTCGGACGGCGGCGGGACGGATGCCGGCGCGGGTTCAGGCTCCGGGTCCGGTTCAGGTTCCGGGTCCGGTGCCGGTGGTAGCTCCGGCGGGGACGGTTCTGGAGGTACGTCGGGGGGTGCCGGGGCGGGAGCCGGCTCCGGTGGAGCGGCGTCCGGCGGGTCCGGGGCCGGCTCTGGTGGTTCCGGTACCAGTGGTTCAGGGGCTGGTTCCGGGGCGTCCGGGTCCGGGGGTGACGGAGGCGGAGGCGGTACGTCTGGTGCGTCGGCCTCCGGCGGTACCGGCGACACTGGCGGCGCGGGAGCAACAGGCAATGACATTACGGGAGCTGGAGGGCAGGCGGGCCCGAGCGGTGACGGTGGGCCGACGCCTGCGCCGACGCCGTCCCCGGCGCCGTCGTCCGACCGGCCGCTGACGCCGTTCGACGAGGGCTACAACGAGCAGCGGGATGCGTCCGGATCCTCGCCGTCGTCATCTTCGCCGTCGTCCGATGGCGGCGGCTCCACGGGTCCGTCGAGCACACCGGATTCCTCGCCCGGCTCGTCCGGATCACCCGGCGCGCAGAGCACGCCGGACGCCGCACCGCCCTCCGGAACGCCGGACGTGTCGACGGGTACGGACGCGCAGCGCAATGGCAGCGAGGCGGCCACGCCCGCGCCCGCCGCGCAGTCGGACCCGTCCTCCTCGGTGCCGCACGCGCGCGTGGATGCGGACGCGACCACGCCGTCGCCCGCGCCGAGCCCCACGCCGGATGTGGCGCCGCCGGTCGGCCAGCCCGATCCGTCCCAGGGCATCAACACGGCCTCGGAGAGTGCCGCCCCGACGCAGGAGTCCAACGGCCCTGCCGCACAGACGCCGTCACCCGACCGCGGCAACGATCCGTCCACCGCGACGGATCCGCGTACCCAGGCCCAACAACCCGTGACGGCGGCGACGTCGGCGGGCACCCCCACGCCCACCGACACCTCGTCACCCATGTCCGCCTCCACCGCCGCGACGCCGGGCTCCATACCGAGCGCGAGCGTCGGTGCCGGTGCCCACACGGGCTCCGACTCGTCCTCGCGTACGTCGTCCAGCCCCACGTTCCACACACAAAGCGCCACGGCCACCGAGGCCCACGCCCCGACGCGCCCCGCGCCCACCGGCGACCAGAACCCCACGACACCGGCCCAGAACCAGACGCCGAACGTCGCACCGACCGCGACCCCGGGCCCGGTCATGAACACACCCACCACGCCGAATCAGGGCCCGTCGCGCCAGCCCAACCCCACGACCCCCACGACGAATCCCCGTACGGACGCACCCCGTACCGAGACCCCCCAACGCACAACACCCACGCCGCCCCGCCGCCCCGAGCCGACGACCCCCTCGACGCCCCGCCCCAACACCTCCGCCACCAACAGGCCTGGCACCACCAACTCCAACACCCCGAACCAGCCCGGCCTCTCCGCCACACCCACCCCGAACCAGGCGCCGAACCAGACCCCGCATCAGCCTGCGAACCAGAACCAGAACCAGAACCAGAACCAGAACCAGAACCCGGTGCCGATCCAGACCCCGAGCAACAACAACCTCGGCACCCAGCAGCACAGTTCGAATGGTCACCCCGCCCCCGCGCAGGAGTCCTCGGACACCACGCCTCCCAAGCAGGACCAGCCGGCCCCCCTCTCCCAGGGCCGGAGCCTTCAGCAGATCCGCGACAGCCTCAACCACGCCCCCTACGGGCTCCTCACACCCGACCCGGCCCACCAACAGGCACTGGCGGACGCCGTCCCCCGCAACGAGGACGGCACCCCGCAACGCCACCCCGACCCCAACGGCGAATGGGCCCAACTCCAGAACGACGGCGGACTCCAGCAGCCGGGCCGATCCAACAACTGCCTCGACAACGCCCGCGCCGGCCTGTCCACCTGGTTCGGAGACCCCCAGGTCTCCGCACCCCGCACCCCCGACCAGAACCAGGACGGCACCCCCGACCGGATCTCGCCCGAGCGCGACTCGTACAACAACCTCGACGCCTGGGCGGGCCGCCCCCAGATCTGGGCCGGTGCCGACCATCCCAACCCCTACGGCCGCATCGCCCACCACCTCCAGGAAGCGGGCCCCGGCTCCGCCGCCGTCGTCGGCGTCCAGTGGCCCGGAGGCGGCGGCCACGCCTTCAACGTCTACAACCACAACGGCAACATCATCTGGGTCGACCACCAGACCGGCGAAGTCAGCCCCAACCCCATCCACACCGGCGCCGCCGGCGTCCGCTACGTCCCCTTCGACCCCAACGGCCAGACCATGGACGCCCCATGGGAGAAGAAGCAGGACCAGGACACGGAGAAGGAAGGGGACCAGCAGCAGACCGATAAGGAAGAGAACCAGCAGCAGACGGAGAAGAAGGGGGGCGAGAGCCAAGACGACTCGGAAGCGAAGTCCCCGTCCGAATCCCAGTCCCAGCCCGACGCTCAATCGCAGCCCCAAAACCAGCCCCAAAACCAGCCCCAAAACCAGCCCCAAAACCAGCCTCAGGACGGGCAAAGCGGGGGCTCGTACGGCGCCGCGCCGGACCCCTCCTCGCAGCCGGACAACCCGGACAACGACGACGACTCCTCGCAGTCGGACCCCGAGGCCGAGAGCCGGGCCCGACGGGACCTGGATGACACCCGCGCCGAGCGAAACGCCGGGCTCGTGCCTGAAAAGCAGGGTGACATCCGGCAGAACACCCCACCTGATTCGGTCCAGGACGACCTGCGCGATTCTCACAACGTGTACCCGATCGACATCGAATCCGTGGACCACAGCATTCGTGACATGGTCCAGGACCCCGACGCGCCGCTGGCCGATCTCATGCGGGAGGCTGCCGACCGTCGGGAGCGGTACGACAAGGCCATGGAGCCTCTGGAAACACCCAGGCGTGCCTTGCAGGACGCAAACGCAAAGGTGTGGGGTATCGAGAAGGAGATCGAGGAGCTCGAGAAAGCGGGTGCTACGGCGCAGGCCGATGCCAAGAGGGCGGGCCCACTTGCCGATGCGGTCCAGAAGAGGGACGCGGCGCAAGAGACGTATGACCAAGCCGTGGCCAAGCACCCCGTGGACAAGATTCCTCCGGTTGCCTTCACCGATGCCGAGCTGAGGGAGGCGCTCGGTGATGATTTCGCCGCCATGAACGACGGCCAGAAATATGCGGTGATCGTCACGCTCGCCCGTATGAGCAACGCGTTCCACGGTGTCAACGCGGTAGGTGTCAGCCCCCGCCCCTCGCCCGATGGAAAGAGCCCGTACGACGGAACCGTCAAGGGAACCGGAGACGACGCGGTACCCAATCCCGCGACGAACGACTACCGGTCGACGGCGGTCAGGCGGCGCGAGGAAGCGGCCGCGAAGGTGGAGCCCAAGAGGCGCAAGGGCGCGAGCGCGGTGCAGAACCTTCGGAACCTGAAGTCGGAGGATGCCAAGGCGCAGGGGACGGGCAAGAAGTCGTCGTCGAACCCCGCCGTCATGGCAGGTTCGAAGGACAGCGGAGTCGGCCCGGACCTCTCCGACAAGAACTACGCGGTCGTCGAAATCGTCGACGCCGAGGGGAACAGTACGTACGTCATCGACTCTTCCGTGCCCACAGGTACGGACCGGGCGACGCCGCTGCACTCCGAGTCCCACATCTTGAGCTGGGTCGACCGCATCAACGAGGCGACGGCAGAGGGCGACACCCCCACGTACACCGTGGCAGGCCTCTACACGGAGCGGGAACCCTGCGGATCCAGGAAGCTCAATCCCGGATACGCCGAATGCTCCCGAGCCATCACGGAGTACAAGTCCATGAATGGTGTCCCGGTCTACTACAGCACGACGTACAGGCACACGACATCGCAGTCGGACAAGCAGGCGATGGACGGGGAGATGACCGATCACCTCAATGAGGTCACGGAAATATGGATGCTGATGCGCAGGCAGATGCTTGCCTCCGGCGGGGCCGCGGGGTCGGGTTCCACGTCGGCGTAGGGTCAGGGGCGCACCACGGCAGGACGCGGAAAGCAGGAGAATGAACGCCCAGGAAGAACAGTCGTGGCCCGACCGCGAGTTGACAGGCCACGAGCTCGTCGACGTTCTGGTCGAGGGCTGGGAAGGGCTCGGCGGCCGGGGTGTGCGGGCCGTGGTCGACCCGTCGGGACATGTGTCGGCGCAGGCGCTGGCGGTGGTGCACCAGCGGGTACCCGGCAGCGTTCTCGTCGATGCGTCGGCCGGTACGGGGGACGAAGCGATCACCGAGATCCTGCGGGGTCTTGAGGCGCCGTTTCCGCCTTCGGGGCTGTGGTCGGCGCGGAATGTGCCGAAGCAGCCGGCGCGACTGATCCTGGTGTGCCATCTCGACCTCGCGGGACGCACGCGCACGAGCGGGGATCCGAAGCGGTTGATGGCGGCGCTGCAGCGCGTTGCCCGGCGGGGGCACTCCGTCGTTTCGACCTGCCACGCCCTGGAGGCGCTGGGTGACGACGCGCGGCCTCTCCGGGTCGCGGCCGAGGCGCCGGACACGTCCGTACGCGCTCTGCCCAGCGAGCTGCGAGCGTTGGCGCTCGCGCAGGCGTACGAGGTTCCGGTAGGCATCTGGCAGGAGCTGGTGGCCGGACTGACCGGGCGCCGGCCCGGCCGGGAGCAGTTGCTGCACATGGCCGAGGCCCACCGCGACGTGGTGAGGACGACGGCCGGTGATGGTCACGGTGACGGTGACGATGTCGTGTCCTTCGCCGACGAGAGTGCGTCGATGGCGTTGCGGTCGCAGACTCCCCTCGACGAGCAGGCGAGGGTGCACCGTCATCTGGTGGCCCGTATCAAGGACTTGAGCTCGAACTTCGCGCACCCTGACGGCTGGGTCGCGTCGGGAACGGAGGGGCGTTACGCGGCGACGACGCTTGCCGCGCATTGCGTGGCGGCCGACGAAGCCGGTGACGGGGCCGGTGACGGGGACACCGCAGAGCTGACGACGCTGCTGCGCGAGGGGCGTCACGTCGCGCACCTCCCGCCCGAGTCGCTGCTGGAGGCGGCCGAGGGCGCGGGCATGGGAATGGCGGACATCCCCGTGGGTTCGGCGCTCGCCGACGCGGCGCATGCCCGCCAGTACCGGCTGTTTCCGTGTACGCAGCCCACGTGGGCGGCATGGCTGCACTTCCAGGCGACCGTACGCGGAGACACCGAACTCGCCGACGGAGTCGAGGCCAGCGGTATCGCGCTGCCGTGGCGGGTGCGCTGGTCGCACTGGCGCCCGCCGGGCGGTATCCACCTGTCGTACCTGCCCTTTCACGACGTGTCCGACGCATTCCAGGCGCGCCTGCACAACCGGCCGGTGCTGGTGGCCGTGGAGCGGCGTGATGTCACCAAGATCTACGACGTCGCGACGGGCGAACTGCTCTCCTCCGAGCTGTGGCCGGAATCCGAGGAGAACGACGAGTTGGTCGCCGCGGTGCGAACCCTCACCCCGGAGGAGTACGCGCGGGTGACACCGCTGCCCGAGCCCCTGACCGTCGTGGGCGAGGAGATGTTCCACCCCTACCTCCTGGAGCTGCAGCCCGTTCCTGTCGAAGGCTTGGTGGTGATGGGCGGCCTCGGTGGTCTCTTCTGCATCGAACCGGCCGCGGGCGTCCCCTTCACCGGGATCACTCTGCCCCCGTCCCTCGCCTCCTGCCCGTACTGGTTGGAGGCGCCGGCCACTGTTCCGCACCATGGTCCGGCTCCCCGTGCGACCGATCTGAATGTCCTGCTCGCGGACGAGGACGAGGACGAGGACGAGGACGCGGACGAGGACGGGTACGGGGCTGGGTCCGGGTCCGTGTCCGGGGAACTGGTGTCCGTCCCGCCGCCGCTGCTGCCCGACGGACTCACCGACCGGGCCACCCGCGAGTTCCTCACCACCCAAGGGGTGCCATCGTTCCGGGACCGGCACGGTCTCGGTTTTCACGGTCTCGAGTGGGACTCCGCCTGGTGGCGTGTGGCGCACGGCACGCACAGCGGGCCCTCCCCGGCGTTGCCCGACCGGTTCCTGCGTGAGGTGGAGTGGCCCGTCGACGTTCCTCGCGCCACTGACCGGTGGGACCGCGAGATCGAGGCCGCGGGGCCGTTCTTCGTCATCGGTTCGTGGATGGGCACGGACGTGGTGATCGACGGTCCGAGCGGCCAGGTTCTGACGCTGCCCGGCGCGGACCGTGCGATGTTCCGTGAGGCGGAAGTGGTGGGGCGGAGCCTGGAGAGTTTCCTGGCGATGACCTCCGTATGGCTGCTGGCGTTGCGCTTGTGCACCAACGAACGCGACCGGGACGCGAACCGCCGACTCCCCGACCGCGTGCGTGGTCTCCAATCGGCGATCGACCCGATGGGGGCGTCGTCCGGCATGTGGGACGTGGCCCTGCGGGAGATCTAGGAGCAGTCGTGTACTCGCCTGTCGTCTGTCGCCTGTCGCCAGTCGCCACGGCCGTCGGGCACGATGGTTTCCGCGGAGGTCTGTGATGCCCGAATCCCACCCCGCCGCATGGACGTTGTTCCACCCGCACGCCGCATACAGCTGGTGGACCGAGAATCTGCAAGAGGTGATCTGAACCCCCACCCAGGACTGTCGTACGGGAGTTGGACAGGCTCACGGCACCGAGGACGACGACGAGAGCGCGGAGGCGCTGGAGGCGCCGCTCCTGGAGTTCGGGGCGTTCGTCGAGGCGCTGCCGGAGGATGCGGGCGGGGCCCACTTCTGGGAGGCCGCCACCGGCAGTCTCGCCGATCACTACGAGCCGGGCGGCCGACGGGGCTCAGGATGAGTCGCCGGCCGCTCGTCGGCTAGGGTCGCGGGCATGACACGTACGGGTGGAGACAGCACCGGCCTGCAGTGGGAGGCGGACTTCTCGCGGAAGTGGGAGACCGAGCTTCCGCCGGAGGAGCGTGCCCTCGCCGAGGAGCGGGCGCGCGGCGCCGAGGTGGTGCGGCGCGAGCGGCAGCGGGGAATCGTCTGCGCCGTGGTCTTCGTCGTGGCGGCCGTCGCCGCGCTCGTCGGACAGGTGGTCGGGAGCGCCGGCGCGGTCGCGCTCGGCGCCAACGCCCTGGGGATCGTCGGCGGCTGCGGCGCGCTCTGGCTCGCCGTGCGCGGCGCCAACGGCATGGGCCGTCAGGGGCTCTGGCTGATGGTCGGATCGCTGCTGGTCATCGGGGTGGGGCAGGCCTTCTGAGGGGGCCGCGGACCGGCCCCGCCCCTCCGCTCCCGTCACGTCATCTTGCTCATGGTGGAGATCGTGCCGCCGCCCCCGCCCGCCGCGAAGTTGATGTCGTTCTTCTCCTGCTTGATGAGTTCCTCGTTGAAGGACTCGTTCTCGTCGTGATTCTTGGCCATCGCGCCGAGCGCGCCGCCGATGTTCGTCAGCTCCTGCGCGAGGTGCTGCATCGACTCGAACATGCCGGTCTGTAGACCCTCGTAGGCGATGCCGAACTTCTCGCCGATCTCGTCGTCGCCCCACGGCGGCATGTCCGCCTTGTCGGCGAAGCTGGTCAGGCCCTGGACGAAGCCCTCCACCTGGCCCTTCTCGGGCGCGGGGGCCTCGCCGCTCGTGGGGGCGCAGGCGTTGACCGAGGCCAGGCCGTTCTGCAGGGCCTTGGCCGCTTCGGCGAACGCGGTGCCGAGGTCCTGGAAGTTGGTGCCTTCCTTGGCCAGGGACGTCGTATCGGTGCCGAATCCTTCGCGGGGCATGAGGCTCCTCTCGGGTGGGATTTCAGCGGTCGGTCAGTGCGTCAGAACAGGCCGTGCCACATCTGCTCGATGATCACGGACCACCAGTTGTCGGCGTCGTCGAAGCACGTGGGGTCGAGCGCGATCAGGCGGGCCTGGAGGTCGGCGACCGTCGACCCCGCCTCGTACGGGTTCATGCCCACCATGAGCTCGCGTGTGGTGGCGAGCGTCGCGAGGCAGTGCGCGAAGGCGGCGACCGACGCGTTGACGTAACGGCCGCTGCCTGTCGCCGGGTTGGCTGCCCATACGCTGCCGGCCTCCTGCTGCACCGTGACGATGTACTGGCCGTCCGTGCCGAGGCGGGTGTGCGCGGAGAGGATGTCGGCGGCGGCAGGGGTCAGCTCCGCCCCGAGCTCCCGCAAGTGGGTCGCCGCGTCCACGAACAGGCCGCCGCGCGGCGGGTTGTCGGGCCGGTCCGCGGTGAAGAAGAAGCGGACGTCGGCGGGGAGTCCGGGGCTCGCGAGGAAGGCACGCGCGGCGTCGGGGAGCGCGGCCGAAGCGAGCAGTTCCGTCCCGTAGACCTGGACCGGAAGATTCCCCGGGAGCTCGGCCGACAGCGTCGGCGCCGAGGCCGCCGGATCCGGCTCCGGCAGCGGCACGCGGTGCGGGCGCGGCGGCGGTGCCTGGCCCGTGAGCTGCGCCATCGACTCGACCTGCGCGGTCAGTGCGGCGACGCCCTGCGCACGCTCGGCCGGGTCCGTCCCGTACGAGTGGCCGGAGGAGAGGGCCGCGTTCGGGAAACCGGCCCTGAGCGCGTTGATTGTGTAGCCGCCAGGCAGGGAGCTGGGGCTGAGGTCGGTGTGGACCGCCACCACGTTGCTCGCGGGCACCTCCGCGGCGCGCAGGTCCGCCCACACCTGGTACTCGACGTGCGGCAGGCCGGGCCCCGAGACGCGCGTCAGGTGCGTCTCCTCGCCGGTGCGCGGATCGACGTACGTGAACACCGCGGTGTTGCCCGGGCCCGTGGCGGCGGGGGAGCCGCCGCCGTCCGGCTGCGCGGCGTGCCGTTCGTCCTGGTCGTGCGTGGTCACGGCTGGGTCTCCATCGGACGGGGGCGGGGGACGGTCGGGGAAGGTGTCGAGGCTAGCCGACCGGCCTGCTCGGCGAACTCGGGGCGGGACCGCAGGGCCTGCGCGTACTCGGGCAGCCCGTCCTCGTCGAACGCCGCCGCGAGGAACTTCGCCCGCAACGGCGGATCGGCCTGCGTACGGGTGAGGAGCGGGGCGGTGCGCAGATACGTACGCGCCGGAGGCGGCAGCTGCGCGGCCGACGCCTCGTCCGCCGCGACCTCCTCGACCGCCGCGCGCAGCACCACGGGGTCCGTGTACGCCATCAGCGACGGGTCGGTGAGCAGCCGCGGCAACTGGCCGGCGCCGAGGGCGTGCCCCGCGATCCCGTCGCGCACGTACGGGGCTGCCCGGGCCCAGTCCTGCTCGGGGACCCGTCCGAGCAGCGCCTGCGCGAGGCTCAGCTGGGCGGCCGCCAGGTCGGGAAGCCGAGCGCGGATCGTCTCGCCGAGGGCCGGGTGCGCGAGCGCGATCAGCACCTCGCCCGAATCATCACGGTCGCCCTCGCCCTCGGCCGCCGCCCCCTCGACCGGCTGGACGAACGGCCCCATGAGAAGCATCCCGCCCGCGACCTCCGCCGCCATGTCCCGCCCCGCGAGCGAGGAAGCGAGCGGCGCCCACAGGTCCAGCGGCAGCCCCTCGCCCTCCGCGAGCGCGAGCGGCGCGAGCAGCGCGTGCAGGACGACCGGGTCGGCGCCGAGACGGCGCGCGTGGAGGGCGAGTGCTTCGGCGAGCGTGCCGGGAACGAGATCGGGCCGCGGCGCGGGCTCGGGCGCCAACAGCCAGCCACTGGTGGCCAGTTGCACGGTCAGCCGACTGCCGTCGCCCCCGGACGCGGCCCGCCCGGCGAGCGCGGAGGCGAGCGCGCGCCGCGCCCCCGCGTCCACCGTGAACGGCAGCTCAGGCGCGCCGAACGCCGGATCGAGCGCCACCTCGGCCTGCAAGGAGAGCCCCGGGACGTCGAGGTACTCGGGCGCGTCCAGATCGATCACCTGGACCGTCCCGGCGGGCAGCGCCGATACGAGCGCCGACGCCCCCTCGCGCGGAACCTCGGCGAGCAGCCGCACGCCCTCGATCCCCGCCAGCGGCAGCAACAGCTCCCGCACCATCCGCTCGGGCCCCCGCCCGGCCCGCACGGGACCGGCCTGGGCCACATCGGGCACGACGACGACGCGCTCGGCCGTGCCCAACGCCTCGTACACCGCGGCATCGCGCGCGACATCGAAGCCGTAGTGGTCGGCGAGCAGCCACAGCACCTGCGCGGGTGTGCGCCCCGCGGTGCTCGGCACGGCGGGAGCGGGCAGCGGCGGCGGAACCGTCGCGGGATCGAGCCGCTCAAGGGCGATGCGCTCGCGATACCCGGGGTCGCACAGCATCAGGAACCCGGTCAGCAGTCGCGAACTCCCGCACCCCGGCGACCCGGTGAGCGCCACGACGCGAGGCGCGCCCGCCCCGCCGGCCCGCCAGACAGCCAGATCCCGCAGCGCGGCACCGCGGCCCCCGATCAACGGGTGTGGCTCATGGCCGAGTTGTTCGTGTTCCCCCATGGTTCCGCTTCCCCCGAAGTTGCGCGGTGACCTCTCGCCCACCAGCGTGCTGACCACTGTGCGCGAAGTCTAGTGCCGCCCGGTGACAGTGGGCCGGCCGAGGCCCGGTGGGGCCGGCCTCAGCCCTGCCCCACCTGTCGTCGATAAAGGCTGATCGCCGACTCCGGCGGGAAGTTCGGGACGTACATCGTCGAGCCGTCCGCCTTCGAGATGACGAGGTGGCTGCCCCCGTACGACGGCGGCTCGGTCGGCGGGAAGGTCGCGTAGATCAGGAAGCCCAGGTCGAACTCCTGGACGTTGAGCGTCGCCGGTGTCCCGTCCGCGCACAGCGGCTGGAACGTCGTCCGGGCGATCGCGAGGGCCTCGTCGGCGGTGCGCGGTGCGGTGGTCAACTTCCGTCTCCTCTGGTCCCGTTGCAAGTGAACTTGGTGCAAGTGAACTCGGTGCGAGTGATCTGGTGGCAAGTCGTCCCGTTGTCAGTGGCCTCGTTGCAAGAACGGCGCCGGGGATCGGTGTCCCGATCCCCGGCGCCGTACCGTACGCAAGAACTACGCGCGCGTCAGCGGCACCCGTCAGCCACTGCGCATCGGCAGCCACGCCGTCTGCACCAGCTGCGCCCCACCCTTGCGGGTGACGAGCATGCCTCGGCCCGGCGGCAGCTTCTGCGGCTTGAGCGGGCCGAAGATCTGGCCCTCGGCCGGGTCGCCGGACAGCACGACACCGGTCGCGCCGAGCTCCTTCATGCGCTGCATGACCGGCTCGAAGGACGAACGCGCGGCGCCCGAGGAGCTGCGCGCGACGATGATGCGCAGACCCAGGTCGCGGGCGAACGGCAGGTACTCCAGCAGCGACTGGAGCGGGTTGCCGGAGCTGGTCGCCACCAGGTCGTAGTCGTCGACGATCACGAACGCGTCCGGCAGGTCGTACCAGGACCGGTTGCGCAGCTGCTCCGGCGTGACGTCCGGACCCGGCATACGGCGGCCCATGGAGCCCGCGAGGCCGGTGACGACCTCCTGGAGCTGCGGGCCCGAGGCGCAGTACTTGTAGAGGTGCGATTCGGGCAGCTCGCTCAGGTGCGCGCGCCGGTAGTCACCGGCGACGATGAGCGCCTTGTCGGTCGCGTACCGCTCGGAGATCTGCTTGGCGATCATGCGCAGGAACGCGGACTTGCCGGACTCGGACTCTCCGTAGACGACCATCAGTGGGTCGTTCTCGAAGTCGATGAACGACGGCGACAGCGTCGTCTCGTCGACACCGATCGCGACACCGCGCTCCGGGAAGTCGTTGCCCTTGGGGATCTCGCTGATGTGCAGCTTGGTCGGCAGCATCCGCACCGGCGGGGCCGGCGGGCCCTGCCAGTGTTCGGAGACCGTCGTCACCATGTGCTCGATGGCCTGGCCGAGGGTCTCCACGTCGGACGACGCGTCGATCCGGGGCAGTCCGCCGAGCGAGCTGAGCTTGTCGGGGGTCAGACCGCGACCGGGCATGCCGAGCGGCACGGCCTCCATCTTCTTGCGGTCGAACTCCGACTCCATCGGGTCACCGAGCTTGAGCTCCACGCGGTTGAGGAGCTGGTCGCGCAGGGCGGGCCTGACCTCGGTGTAGCGGCCGGAGCCGATGATCAGGTGGATGCCGAAGCCGAGACCGCGGGAGGCCAGGTCCAGGATGACCGGGTCGAGCTGCTCGTAGTCGGTCTTGAAGGCGGCCCAGCCGTCGATCACCAGGAAGACGTCGCCCCACCGCTGGTCCGGGTACTGTCCGGCGGCGCGCCGGGACCGGAACGTGCCGATCGAGTCGACGTTGTTGGCGCGGAAGAACTCCTCGCGCTCGTTGAGGATGCCGCGGACCTCGGCGACCGTACGGCGCACCTTCTCGGAGTCGAGGCGTGAGGCGGCCCCGCCGACGTGCGGCAGACCCTCCATCGCGAGCATGCCGCCGCCACCGAAGTCCAGGCAGTAGAACTGCACTTCGGACGGGGTGTGGGTGAGCGCGAACGAGGTCATGATCGACCGGATCAGGGTCGACTTGCCGGACTGCGGACCACCGACCACGAGACCGTGACCGGCCGAACCGGAGAAGTCCAGGTACTGGATGTCGCGACGCTGCTCGAACGGCTTGTCCACCAGCGCCATCGGCACGACCAGCTTGCCGAGCGCCGGGTAGTCGGCGGCGTGCAGGCCGCGCTCCGGCGTCGTCGACAGCGGCGGCAGCAGCGAGTCCACCGAAGGGGACTCCTCCAGCGGCGGCAGCCACACCTGGTGGGCGGGCGGGCCCTGGCCGACGATGCGCGCCACGATCACGTCGAGGACGGTGTCCGCGAGCGCGTCGTCGACCTGGTCGGGAACGACCTCGGGCTCCGGCTCGTGGATGATCTGCTCGGCGACGGGCGCGGCCGTGAACAGCACCGGCTGCCGGTGCGTGCGCGATCCGCCGCCACCGGAGCCACCGGCCCGGTAGACGCCACCGACGTACGCGGCCTTGAACTGGATCATCGTCTCGGTGTCGTACTTGAGGATGCCCGAGCCGGGGACGTTCGGCAGGTGGTACGCGTCCGGGACACCGATCGCGGTACGGGACTCGGCGGCCGAGAACGTACGCAGACCGATCCGGTACGAGAGGAAGGTGTCCAGGCCGCGGAGCTTGCCCTCCTCCAGGCGCTGCGAGGCGAGCAGCATGTGAACACCCATGGAACGGCCGATGCGGCCGATCTGGATGAACATCTCGATGAAGTCCGGGCGCGCGGTGAGGAGTTCGGAGAACTCGTCGAGCACCATGACGAGGGAGGGCAGCGGATCCAGCGGGGCGCCGGCCGCGCGGGCCTTCTCGTAGTCGGTGATGTTCGCGTAGTTGCCCGCCGAGCGGAGCAGTTCCTGGCGGCGCTGGAGCTCACCGGTGATCGAGTCGCGCATGCGGTCGATCAGGGTGAGGTCGTCGGCCAGGTTGGTGATCACGGCGGCGACGTGCGGGAGTTCGGACATGCCCGCGAAGGTCGCGCCGCCCTTGAAGTCGGCGAGGATGAAGTTCAGCGTCTCCGAGGAGTGCGTCACCGTGAGGGCGAGCACGAGCGTGCGGAGCACCTCGGACTTACCGGAACCGGTGGCGCCGACGCACAGGCCGTGCGGGCCCATGCCCTCCTGCGAGGCCTCCTTGATGTCGAGCATGACCGGCTGCCCGTCGCGGTCCACACCGAGCGGCACCCGCAGCCGCTCGTGCAGGGTGCGGGGCCGCCAGGTGCGCGCGACGTCGACCGAACCGGCGTCGCCGATGCCCATCAGCTCGGTGAAGTCCAGGTTGGCGAGGAGCGGTTCGTCGCCGTCCGCCGAACCGGCGCGCAGCGGCGCGAGCTGGCGCGCGAGCGCCTCGGCCTCGGTGAGCGACAGGGTGTCGCAGACGCCGGAGTACTGGGTGCCGCCCTGCGATTCGAGCAGCAGTTCACCCGGCTGCACCTGCACGGACAGCGAGCCGCGCAGCTCCTCCACGACACCGGGGACGACCTCGATGATCGTGACGCCCTGCAGCCCCTCGGCGCCCGCGATGATCGACTCGTCGGGGATGTCGCCGCCGTCCATGACGACGACGAGGTGCGGCTGGTCGACGACCGGCGGGCCCTGCGGGTTGAACCGGCCGCGGCCCTCCAACTCGTCGGCGAGCATGGCCTCGACCTCACCGAGGTCGTCCACGATCACGCGCTGCGAGCCGGCGCCGTCGCTGCTGCTGTGCTGTACGTGCGGCAGCCACTTCGTCCACTCCCACTCGGCCATCGCGCCGGGCGAGGCCACGACGGCGACCCGCAGGTCCTCGGGGGAGTGCAGGGTGCACAGTTGGGAGACCATGGCGCGCGCGGCGCCGTACGTGGTGTCCGGATCGCCGGAGACGCTCACGTGGTAGAAGGAGCGCAGGGACACGGCCAACGGCAGCGCGTCCAGCGTGCCGTGGGTCTCCAGGAACGACTTCATCGCGTGCGCGGTGAGCGGTTCCAGCTCGTCGAGCGGTGCGGTCTCCGGCGCCATCAGGGGAGTTGACAGCTGCTGCGGGCCGAGCCCGAGGCGCACCTGGGTGAAGTCCGAGTCGCTGGAGCGGCGTTCCCACACCCGGCGGCCCTCGGCGACGAGCGCCCACAGCTGCTCCGGGTTGGGGTGCAGGAAGTACTGTCCGTCCCGTTGCATGCGCGCGGTGGTCCGCACGTCGCGCCGGACCTGCGTCAAGTACTTGAGGTAGTCCTGGCGTTCCTGGGCCATCTCGGCCCCGCCGCCCTGCCGGGCCTTGATCAGCTGTGCGAGCGCCATCGCCAGGGTGGAGACGATCATGACGCCACCCATGATCTTCATGATCGACTGGCCCGAGGTGAAGAAGAAGGCCGAGGAGGTGCCCATGCCCAGCATGGGCAGCAGGCTCATCATCAGGTTCTGGTCCTCGGCCCGCGCCAGCTCCGGCGGCGGTTCGAGACGCACCTCGTCCGTCGGTACGTCGGGTGGCAACACCCGAGGCGGTCGCTTGACGATGACCACGCTCACCGCAGCACCAGTCCTTAAATCACAGTCGTCGATCAGTTGGCGCGCACGGATGTCGTGCACGTCGGGACATGTCGGACCGCCCCCGTTACTGGCGGTTCCCCCAGGCCGAAGGCAAAGAGCTCCGGCGTGCCCGGTGATCCTACTGACTCCCGTCAAGTAGCGGGGCCTGTGGGGTGAGATGGGCTCAGGACGCTACGCTGTCGCACCGCGCGTGACGCCGTCCGGATGCCGCGCCGCCGCACCGATGCCACACCAAGTCATGACATTAGGGGGAACCGCGAGGTGAGCACCACAGCTCTTGCCGGGGGCGGAACCGGCTTCTGCCGGGTCACCGTCGCCGCACCGGACGCACGTATCGATGTGGCCCTGCCCGAAGACGCCGCCCTGGCCGACATCTACCCGGAGATCCTCCAGCTCTCCGGGCAGAGCCAGGCCGAGGGCGACCCGACCGGGTACCACCTGGTCCGCCGGGACGGCACCGTCCTCGACGCCGGCCGCTCCCTCGCCGACCAGCGGGTCCTCGACGGCGACGTGCTGCTGCTGCGCCCGTTCGCCGAGTCGCTGCCCGCCGCGGTGTTCGACGACGTGTCCGACGCGGTCGCCTCCGCGGTCCGCCGCGACCGGCGCCGTTGGAGCGACGCCCTGATGAGCGTCGTCGGCCTCGGCGCGGGCGTCCTGCTGTTGACGCTGATGGCGTTCGCCCTCTGGTTCTCGAACCCGGTCGACCGTGACATGCACAGCCTGCCCGGCATCATCGCCGGTGTCGTCGGCGGACTGCTCGTGGCGCTCTCCGTGGTGCGCGCGAGGGTGTACGACGACCGTGCCGCGTCCACCTCGCTGGGCCTCGCCGCCCTGCCGCACCTGCTCATCGCGGGTTCGGGGATCTTCCCGGCCGAGGCCGGTTCGGGCCCGGGCCGGCTCCAGCTGCTGTCCGGCTGTGTCGTGGTGCTGATCGCCGCCGCGCTGCTCGTGGTGCTGCTGCCGCACGGCGACGCCGTCTTCGTCGCCGCCGCCCTCGGCTCGGCCGTCGGCGCTCTGGCCACGTTCGGCGCGCTGATCACCGAGGCATCGCCGAGCGAGGTCGCCGGTGTCACGGCGGTCGTCTCGATCATCGCGATGGCCTGGCTGCCCGGCATGTCCGCCCGCTCCGCCCGGCTGCCCATCGGCTACCGCTCGCCCGACCAGATCTCCCAGGGCCGCGACTACGGGCGCGACGAGGAAGAGAACATCGACTTCGACCGCATCGGCGCCCAGGTCCGCCGCGCGCACGAGCTGCTCCTCGGCCTCGTCATCGGCTGCGCGGCCCTCGCCGTCGCCTCGGCCGGTGTCGTCCTCGGCTTCTCCGACGACGTCTGGGCGCAGCTGCTCGCCCTGGCCGCCGGTATCGCCGTCATGCTGCGCGCCCGTCTGTTCGACTACACCGCGCAGGTCGCCTCTCTGGTGGTCGGCGGTCTGCTGATCCTCGGTCTGCTGATCCTCGGCGTGACCCTGAACACCCCGCACGACCTGCTGCAGAGCTTCCTCCAGGGCGACAGCGCGCCGCTCAACATCCACATCCTCTGGTTCGCCGCCGCGATCGGCGGGGGAGCGGCCCTGCTCGTGATCGTCGGCCTGTCCGTGCCGCGCAAGGGTGTCTCCCCGTTCTGGGGCCGCATGCTCGACCTGTTCGACGGCTTCGTGCTGCTGACCCTCGTACCGCTGTGCCTCGCGGTGCTCGGCCTCTACACGCAGGTGCGCAGCATGGTCAGCTGATCCGGGGCCCGGCGGCCGCCGTCCGGCGGGCCGCCGGGCTGCTGGTACGCTGTGTGACGGCCGTTTGTGTACGCGCCCCCGGCATTGCAGGACATTCCTGGGGGCAGCGCCCAGCGGATCCCCGCCTCCCGAGTTTCGGAAGCTCTCCTGAGATGTAGACCAGGGGCACTCGGCGGCGATCAGACTCTACGAGGAGTAAGCGTGGCTCTCGACACCGCTACGAAGAAGCAGATCATGACCGAGTTCGGCACCAAGGAGGGCGACACCGGCTCCCCCGAGGTCCAGGTCGCCATGCTCTCCCGCCGCATCTCGGACCTGACCGAGCACCTCAAGACGCACAAGCACGACCACCACTCGCGTCGTGGCCTGCTCATCCTGGTCGGCCAGCGTCGCCGCCTGCTGCAGTACCTGGCCAAGAAGGACATCCAGCGCTTCCGTACGCTGGTCGAGCGCCTCGGCATCCGCCGCGGTGCGGCCGGCGCCCGATAAAGACGCTGTGAGAGGGGGCGGTTCCCGATTGAGGGGGCCGCTCCCTTTTGCCGTACGTGCGCACTGTCACCGAGCCTTTGTAGTCTGGTGACGTAAGACTGCGCATACGAGGAGGAGCGCCACCTCGCCGCCGCCGGTCCTCGGTAGTGGCCCCCGGAGACGCAAGAGGATCCCCGGGAGCTTCGATCGAAGACCGGCCCGCACCCAAGGCGCGCTTCTCCACCTCGTCCCTCTGCCACACGGGCAGCAGCGGACAAAAGACGTAACAGACGAAAGTAACGGAGAAAACGCTAGTGGAGAACGAGACCCACTACGCCGAGGCCGTCATCGACAACGGCTCCTTCGGCACCCGCACCATCCGCTTCGAGACGGGCCGGCTGGCCCGCCAGGCCGCCGGCTCCGCCGTCGCCTACCTCGACGACGACACCATGGTGCTGTCGGCCACCTCGGCCTCGAAGAACCCCAAGGACAACCTCGACTTCTTCCCCCTCACGGTGGACGTCGAGGAGCGGCAGTACGCGGCCGGCAAGATCCCCGGCAGCTTCTTCCGCCGTGAGGGCCGTCCCTCCGAGGACGCCATCCTCACCTGCCGCCTCATCGACCGCCCGCTGCGCCCGTCCTTCAAGAAGGGCCTGCGCAACGAGATCCAGGTCGTCGCCACGATCATGGCGCTCAACCCCGACCACCTGTACGACGTCGTGGCGATCAACGCCGCGTCCGCGTCGACGCAGCTGGCCGGTCTGCCCTTCTCCGGCCCGGTCGGCGGCGTCCGCGTCGCGCTGATCAACGGCCAGTGGGTCGCGTTCCCGACGCACACCGAGCTCGAGGACGCCGTCTTCGACATGGTCGTCGCCGGTCGCGTCCTGGAGGACGGCGACGTCGCGATCATGATGGTCGAGGCCGAGGCCACCGAGAAGACCATCCAGCTGGTCAAGGGCGGCGCCGAGGCGCCGACCGAGGAGGTCGTCGCCGCCGGTCTGGACGCCGCGAAGCCCTTCATCAAGGTGCTGTGCAAGGCCCAGGCCGACCTCGCCGCGAAGGCCGCCAAGCCGACCGCCGAGTTCCCGATCTTCCTGGACTACCAGGACGACGTCCTCGAGGCGCTGACCGCCGCGGTCAAGCCCGAGCTCACCTCCGCCCTCACCATCGCGGGCAAGCAGGAGCGCGAGGCCGAGCTGGACCGCGTCAAGGGTCTGGCCGCCGAGAAGCTCCTCCCGGAGTTCGAGGGCCGCGAGAAGGAGATCTCCGCCGCGTACCGCTCGCTGACCAAGTCCCTGGTCCGTGAGCGCGTCATCAAGGAGAAGAAGCGCATCGACGGCCGCGGTGTCACCGACATCCGCACCCTGGCCGCCGAGGTCGAGGCCATCCCGCGCGTGCACGGCTCCGCCCTGTTCGAGCGTGGCGAGACCCAGATCCTGGGCGTCACCACGCTGAACATGCTGCGCATGGAGCAGCAGCTGGACACCCTCTCCCCGGTGACCCGCAAGCGCTACATGCACAACTACAACTTCCCGCCGTACTCCGTCGGTGAGACGGGCCGCGTCGGCTCCCCGAAGCGCCGCGAGATCGGCCACGGCGCGCTCGCCGAGCGCGCGATCGTGCCGGTCCTGCCGACGCGCGAGGAGTTCCCCTACGCGATCCGCCAGGTCTCCGAGGCGCTGGGCTCCAACGGCTCGACGTCCATGGGCTCGGTCTGCGCCTCCACCATGTCGCTGCTGAACGCCGGTGTGCCGCTGAAGGCCCCCGTCGCCGGTATCGCCATGGGCCTGATCTCCCAGGAGATCAAGGGCGAGACGCACTACGTCGCCCTGACCGACATCCTCGGTGCCGAGGACGCGTTCGGTGACATGGACTTCAAGGTCGCCGGTACCAAGGACTTCGTCACGGCCCTCCAGCTGGACACGAAGCTCGACGGCATCCCGGCCTCCGTCCTGGCCGCCGCCCTCAAGCAGGCCAAGGACGCCCGCCTCCACATCCTCGACGTGATGATGGAAGCGATCGACGTCCCGGACGAGATGTCCCCGAACGCTCCGCGGATCATCACGGTCAAGATCCCCGTGGACAAGATCGGTGAGGTCATCGGCCCGAAGGGCAAGATGATCAACCAGATCCAGGAGGACACCGGCGCCGACATCACGATCGAGGACGACGGCACGATCTACATCGGTGCCGCCGACGGTCCGGCCGCCGAGGCCGCCCGCGCCACGATCAACGGCATCGCCAACCCGACCATGCCGGAGGTCGGCGAGCGCTACCTGGGCACCGTCGTGAAGACGACGACCTTCGGTGCGTTCGTGTCGCTGCTCCCGGGCAAGGACGGTCTGCTGCACATCTCGCAGATCCGCAAGCTCGCCGGCGGCAAGCGCGTGGAGAACGTCGAGGACGTCCTCGGCGTGGGCCAGAAGGTCCAGGTCGAGATCGCCGAGATCGACTCCCGCGGCAAGCTCTCCCTGATCCCCGTGGTCGAGGGTGAAGAGGGCGACGAGGCGAAGGACGACACCGACAAGTGACGTCCCGTAGCACCCAGGCGACGGCCCGCACCTCTTCGGAGGGGCGGGCCGTCGCCCGTACCCAAACCCTCATCAAGGGCGCGAACGGCATCGGTACGGTCCGCAAGACGACGCTGCCGAACGGCCTGCGCATCGTCACCGAGACGCTGCCCTCGGTCCGCTCGGCCACCTTCGGCATCTGGGCGCACGTCGGCTCGCGCGACGAGACGCCGACGCTGAACGGCGCGACGCACTACCTGGAGCACCTGCTCTTCAAGGGCACCAAGAAGCGCAGCGCGCTGGACATCTCGGCTGCCATCGACGCGGTCGGCGGGGAGATGAACGCCTTCACCGCGAAGGAGTTCACCTGCTACTACGCGCGCGTGCTCGACACCGACCTGCCGCTCGCCATCGACGTCGTCTGCGACATGCTGACCGGCTCGCTCATCGAGGAGGAGGACGTCGACGCGGAGCGCGGCGTGATCCTCGAAGAGATCGCGATGACCGAGGACGACGCCGGCGACGTCGTGCACGACCTCTTCTCGCACACGATGCTCGGCGACACTCCGCTGGGCCGCCCGGTTCTCGGCTCGGTCGACACGATCAACGCGCTCAGCAGGAACCAGATCACGCGCTTCTACAAGAAGCACTACGACCCGACGCACCTCGTCGTGGCCGCGGCCGGAAACGTCGACCACAACAAGGTCGTCCGCCAGGTCCGCGCCGCCTTCGACAGGGCCGGTGCCCCGCAAGACCTCGCCGCGCCGGTCGCCCCGCGCGGCGGCCGCAAGACCCTGCGCACCGCCGGGCGCATGGAGCTCCTCGGCCGCAAGACCGAGCAGGCCCACGTCATCCTCGGCATGCCGGGCCTCGCCCGCACGGACGACCGCCGCTGGGCGATGGGCGTGCTCAACACGGCGCTCGGCGGCGGCATGTCGTCCCGTCTGTTCCAGGAGGTCCGGGAGAAGCGCGGCCTCGCGTACAGCGTGTACTCGTACACGTCGGGCTTCGCCGACTGCGGCCTGTTCGGCGTCTACGCGGGCTGTCGGCCCAGCCAGGTGCACGACGTGCTGAAGATCTGCCGCGACGAGCTGGACCAGGTCGCGCAGCACGGCATCAGCGACGACGAGATCAGCCGCGCGATCGGCCAGCTCGCCGGTTCCACGGTCCTCGGCCTCGAGGACACCGGGGCGCTCATGCACCGCATCGGCAAGAGCGAGCTGTGCTGGGGCGAGCAGATGTCGGTCGACGCGATGCTGGAGCGCATCTCGGCGGTGACCCCGGACGAGGTGCGCGCGGTCGCACGCGACATCCTGGGACAGCGCCCGTCCCTGTCGGTCATCGGCCCGCTCAAGGACAAGCAGGCCGCGCGCCTGCACGAAGCGGTCGCGTAAACCGTTTTCAGTACGCACCGAAGGAACTGGGAGATCATGAGCAAGCTGCGCGTGGCGGTCATCGGGGCCAAGGGCCGCATCGGCTCCGAGGCCGTACGGGCCGTCGAGGCGGCCGAGGACATGGAGCTGGTCGCGGCCCTCGGCCGTGGCGACAAGCTGGACACCCTCGTCGAGTCCGGCGCCCAGGTCGCGGTCGAACTGACCACGCCCGACTCGGTGATGGAGAACCTGGAGTTCTGCACGGGACACGGCATCCACGCGGTCGTCGGCACGACCGGCTGGACCGACGAGCGCCTCGCGCGGCTCCAGCAGTGGCTCGCGGACTCCCCGGAGACGGGCGTGCTCATCGCCCCGAACTTCTCCATCGGCGCGGTCCTGACCATGAAGTTCGCTGAGGCGGCGGCGCCGTACTTCGAGTCCGTCGAGGTCATCGAGCTGCACCACCCGAAGAAGGTCGACGCCCCGTCCGGCACGGCTGCCCGCACCGCGCAGTTGATCGCGGCGGCACGGGAGAAGGCGGGCAGCGCCCCCGCTCCCGACGCCACGGCCACAGCGCTCGACGGAGCGCGCGGCGCGGACGTCGACGGCGTCCCCGTCCACTCGGTCCGCCTGCGCGGCCTGCTGGCGCACCAGGAGGTCCTCCTGGGCGCCGAGGGCGAGACGCTGACGATCCGGCACGACTCGCTGCACCACAGCAGCTTCATGCCCGGCATCCTGCTCGGCGCCCGCAAGGTCACCACGAACCCCGGCCTCACCTTCGGCCTGGAACACTTCCTCGATCTGAACGGCTGACCTGCTGCGATGCGCGCGAAATTCACCTACGCCGGCACGGCCCTGGTCCTGGTCTTCTACTTCGTCCTGGCCGGCGACCGCGGCGTGATGCTCCTCCAGCAGGGCACGGCGCTGACGATCACCTTCGGTGTCGCGGTGCTGATCCTGCCGCTGATCGGGGTGTGGTTCCTGTGGGCGAACACCCGGTTCGTCACCAAGGCCAACCGGCTCGGCGAACTCCTGGAGGCGGAGGGCGGCCTGCCCGTCGACGAACTCCGCCGCGACCAGTACGGCCGCATCGACCGCGACTCCGCCGACGAGGTCTTCGCCCGCCGCAGGGCCGAGACGGAGGACGCGCCGGGGGACTGGCGCTGCTGGTTCCGCCTCGCCGTCGCCTACCGGGACGCACGGGACACCCCGCGCGCGCGAAAGGCGATGCAGCGCGCGATCGCACTCCATGAGGGCCGCTCCGTGGGCGTCTGAGCCACGTACGAAGGGGCGGCACCGGCATCGTGCCGGTGCCGCCCCTTCGTCGTACGCGTACGTGCACGCGCGCGTGCGTCAACGTTGGGCGCGGTACTCCTCGGCCCAGACCTCGATGGTGTCGGCGGCCCGGTCGAACGCCGTGCCCCGCCCCAGGAAGTCGGCGCTGTGACTGGTGAGCAGCGTCGTCCGATCCCCCTGCTGATCCCGCTGTACGAGGACCAGCGCCTGCCCCTGCACGGTGCGGGGCAGCCCGAGCCAGCGCACGGGCTGCTGCACCGTGCGCGCGGTGGCGACCCGGTCCCACGGCGCCGTCCGGGTGACGAAGAAGGCGACGTGCCGCACCCCGCGCGCGCTCACCCAGGTGCCCATGCGCAGCAGCCGCAGCGCCGCCGCGATGATCAGCACCGCGAGCACGCCGCAGACCGTCGCGGCGGAAGTGTCGCCCGCGACGGCGATGATCACCGAGGCGAACAGCACGTACGACGCCAGGAGCAGCAGCAGCGCGGCCGCGCCCACCCGGTACGGGCCCGGGCGGTAGGGGCGGCGCCACTGGTCGCGGTCGTCGAAGGGCAGCGGGATGTCCGCGGCCTGGTCCAATGCACGGTCGGCCGTCAGGAAGGGCAGGGGCACGACGGGTCCTCACTCGGTCCATGCGGTATGGGGCTGTGCCCGGTGAGGCTATCCGGGGTCGCACCGCCCTTCCACTCCAGGGGGTCCGGAGGGGGCGGGGGCCGGCCGGCGACCGTCAGCGGCTGTCGGCTGCCTCCGACTGCTTCACGTGCTGCGAGGTCTGATCGATGGACAGGGCCGGCATGCCGATCAACAGTGCGCCGACGAGACCGGCCACGACGGTGAGGCCGACGAGGGCGCGGCCTGCGCGCTGCCCCGCGGAGGGGCGTTCGCGCGCGGGCGGTGTGACGTTGCTGCGGAACTTGTCGGCTTCGGCTATGAAGGCGAACGGTACGGGCTCGCGCCGACGGAACATGGGACTGCTTCTCCTCAAGCGACTCGTGATGCTCGATCAAAAATGTGTTCATCTACACAGACGAGCGATCGCTTCAAAGGGTGCCCTGTTTCACCAAATTCACCAAACTTCGCTCCTCTTCGCCGGAGATCGTCGTGACAAGCGAGCGAATGCCCTGTTGTCAGTGGCGGCCCGTAGAGTGGGCGCCGCCCTTGCGAAGTGATGGGAAGGACCCCGGCAGCATGACCGAAACCCCAGCTGAAGACCTCAAGCCGACGTTCCGCGGCGACGTCACCGTCGAGCTGGTGAAGCACACCGCGAGCGACACGGACGTGCTGTTCGCGGCCCGCGTCTCCACGCTCGGCGAGCAGTCGATCGACGAGCTGTCGAAGGACCCGGAGCGCTCCAAGGGCCTGATCAACTACCTGATGCGGGACCGGCACGGCAGCCCCTTCGAGCACAACTCGATGACGTTCCTGATCAGTGCCCCGATCTTCGTCTTCCGGGAGTTCATGCGGCACCGCGTGGGCTGGTCGTACAACGAAGAGTCGGGTCGTTACAGGGAGCTCCAGCCGACGTTCTACGTCCCGGACGCCGAGCGCAAGCTGGTCCAGGAGGGGCGCCCGGGCAAGTACCAGTTCGTCGAGGGCACGCAGGCGCAGCAGGAGCTGACGGGCCGCGTGATGGAGGACTCGTACCGTCAGGCGTACGAGGCGTACCAGGAGATGCTGGCCGCGGGTGTCGCCCGCGAGGTGGCCCGCGCGGTGCTCCCGGTCGGCCTGTTCTCGTCGATGTACGCGACGTGCAACGCGCGCTCGCTGATGCACTTCCTCGGCCTGCGCACGCAGCACGAGCTCGCCAAGGTGCCGTCCTTCCCGCAGCGGGAGATCGAGATGGTCGGCGAGAAGATGGAGGCGGAGTGGGCCGCCCTCATGCCGCTCACGTACGCGGCGTTCAACGCCAACGGCCGCGTGGCGCCGTAGTTCGGGCACCGGCACAGATGTACGGATGCTCGTCTGAAGTGTCCGTATTGCGGCTTTTCGGAAAGTTCATCTAGCCTGATCAAACGGACCCGGCACTGCTTGAACCCCCGAGCAGGCAGTGCCGGGCTCCACCTTTGTTCCGACTTGTCGCATCCCCCGAGGGGGGACCCGGTACTGAGCAGCGAGTAGCGTGTTACCCATGGCTCCGACCTCGACTCCGCAGACCCCCTTCGGGAGGGTCCTCACCGCCATGGTCACGCCCTTCGCGGCGGACGGCGCACTCGACCTCGACGGCGCGCAGCGGCTCGCCGCCCACCTGGTGGACGCAGGCAATGACGGCCTGGTCGTCAACGGCACCACCGGCGAGTCCCCGACCACCAGCAACGCGGAGAAAGCGGATCTCGTACGAGCCGTCGTCGAGGCCGTCGGCGACCGAGCCCACGTCGTCGCGGGCGTCGGCACCAACGACACCCGCCACAGCATCGAGCTCGCCCGCCAGGCCCAGCAGGCCGGCGCGCACGGCCTGCTCACGGTGACGCCGTACTACAACAAGCCCCCGCAGGAGGGCCTGCTCCGCCACTTCACGGCGATCGCCGACGCCACCGAGCTCCCCGTGATGCTCTACGACATCCCGGGTCGCAGCGGCGTACCGATCAACACCGACACGATCGTCCGTCTCGCCGAGCACCCGCGCATCGTGGCCAACAAGGACGCCAAGGGCGACCTCGGCCGCGCCTCCTGGGCCATCGCCCGCTCGGGCCTCGCCTGGTACTCCGGCGACGACATGCTCAACCTGCCGCTGCTCTCGGTCGGCGCGTGCGGCTTCGTCTCGGTCGTCGGCCACCTCGTCTCGCCCGAGCTGCGCGCCATGCTCGACGCCTTCTCGAACGGTGACGTGCACAAGGCGACCGAGATCCACCAGAAGCTGCTCCCGGTCTTCACCGGCATGTTCCGCACGCAGGGCGTCATCACGACGAAGGCCGCCCTCGGCCTCCAGGGCGTGCCCGCGGGCCCGCTGCGGCTGCCGCTCGTGGAACTCACCCCCGAAGAAACGGCCCAGCTCAAGATCGATCTTGCTGCCGGCGGGGTACAACTCTGATCACAGACTTGGCAAAGCTTCACAACTGAATGAACAGAATCACCAACTGAACAGCAAGACCCAGGAACCACCACAACTGCTATTGCACGAACGTCATGCGCGCCACGTGCCTACAGGTACGTGGCGCGCGTGTTTGAGGAGAGTCTTTTGAGTCATCCGCATCCTGAACTCGGCGCCCCGCCGAAGCTTCCGAAGGGCGGCCTGCGCGTCACCCCGCTCGGCGGCCTCGGTGAGATCGGGCGCAACATGACCGTCTTCGAGTACGAAGGCCGTCTGCTGATCGTCGACTGCGGAGTGCTCTTCCCCGAGGAGGAGCAGCCCGGAATCGACTTGATCCTGCCGGACTTCACGTCCATCAGGGACCGTCTCGACGACATCGAGGGCATCGTCCTCACGCACGGCCACGAGGACCACATCGGCGCCGTCCCGTATCTCCTGCGCGAGAAGCCGGACATCCCGCTGATCGGCTCCAAGCTGACCCTCGCGCTCATCGAGGCGAAGCTCCAGGAGCACCGCATCCGCCCGTACACCCTCGAGGTGTCCGAGGGGGAGCGCGAGCGCCTCGGCCCGTTCGACTGCGAGTTCATCGCGGTCAACCACTCCATCCCGGACGCGCTGGCCGTCGCCATCCGCACTCCCGCGGGCATGGTGGTCCACACCGGCGACTTCAAGATGGACCAGCTCCCGCTGGACCGTCGCCTGACCGACCTCCCGACGTTCGCCCGGCTCGGCGAGGAGGGCATCGACCTCCTGCTCACCGACTCGACGAACGCCGAGGTCCCGGGCTTCGTCCCGCCCGAGCGCGACATCTCGAACGTGATCCGCGGCGTCTTCGCCAGCGCGCAGAAGCGGATCATCGTCGCCTCCTTCGCCAGCCACGTGCACCGCATCCAGCAGATCCTGGACGCCGCGCACGAGTACGGCCGCCGGGTCGCCTTCGTCGGCCGCTCGATGGTCCGCAACATGGGCATCGCCCGCGACCTCGGCTACCTGAAGGTGCCGGCCGGTCTCGTCGTGGACGTCAAGACGCTCGACGACCTCCCCGACAGCGAGGTCGTCCTGGTCTGCACGGGCTCCCAGGGCGAGCCGATGGCGGCCCTGTCCCGCATGGCCAACCGCGACCACCAGATCCGGATCGTCTCCGGTGACACGGTGATCCTGGCTTCGTCCCTCATCCCGGGCAACGAGAACGCGGTCTACCGCGTGATCAACGGCCTGACCCGCTGGGGCGCGAACGTGGTCCACAAGGGCAACGCCAAGGTGCACGTCTCGGGCCACGCGTCCGCGGGCGAGCTCCTGTACTTCTACAACATCTGCAAGCCGAAGAACCTGATGCCGGTCCACGGCGAATGGCGCCATCTGCGCGCCAACGCCGAGCTCGGCGCCCTCACCGGCGTTCCGCACGACCGCATCGTGATCGCGGAGGACGGCGTCGTCGTCGACCTCGTCGGCGGCAAGGCGAAGATCTCCGGCAAGGTCCAGGCCGGTTACGTCTATGTCGACGGCCTCTCCGTGGGCGACATCGGCGAGCCCGCGCTCAAGGACCGCAAGATCCTCGGGGACGAGGGCATCATCTCGGTCTTCGTGGTGGTGGACTCCAGCACCGGCAAGATCACCAGCGGCCCGAACATCCAGGCCCGCGGTTCCGGCATCGAGGACTCGGCGTTCCACGCCGTCATCCCGAAGATCCAGGAAGTCCTGGAGAAGTCGGCCCAGGACGGCGTCGTCGAGCCCCACCAGCTGCAGCAGCTCATCCGCCGCACGCTGGGCAAGTGGGTCTCGGACACGTACCGCCGACGCCCGATGATCCTTCCGGTCGTCGTCGAGGTCTGAGGCACGTAAGGAGCGGGGCGCCTCGATTTGCATCGGGGCGCCCCGCTCCAGTACGTTTACGGCTCCGCTCAGGGGGAACCCGCCGCACTCACGTGCACGGACCAACTCCCCGACTGGGGCGGGAAATTCCGACTCAGAATCTCTGATAAAGTCGGAACCGCCGAAAGGCAAAGGCCCTCCAACGGCCACCGGAAATGAAATCCGAACCGGAGACGGAACGGAAAACGGATCTGGTAGGGTTGGACACACGAAATACCGAAGGGAAGCGCCCGGAGGAAAGCCCGAAAGGGTGAGTACAAAGGAAGCGTCCGTTCCTTGAGAACTCAACAGCGTGCCAAAAATCAACGCCAGATATGTTGATACCCCGTCTCCAGCAATTTGCTGGGGCGAGGTTCCTTTGAAAAGTCCTGTCGGCCTTTGGCTGGCAGGCGCACAGCGAGGACGCTGTGAACGGTCGGATTATTCCTCCGACTGTTCCGCTCTCGTGGTGTCACCGGGACATCCCGGAAACATTCACGGAGAGTTTGATCCTGGCTCAGGACGAACGCT